>CAJUSN010000018.1 GCA_910589095.1 uncultured Muribaculaceae bacterium | reverse complement strand
GATTAAGAGTGTAATATATATCTTGATAAGGGCTATGGTCAACAAAGGCGTCGCCATTCTGTGAAGTATCAGGGATGGCGACGCCTTGAAAAGTGCGAAAGTTGCTTACTTCTGAGCGTACAGGCTTTCTGCAAGTTCAGTTACGCCCTCTTCTCCGGGCAGCCCCGGATATGCCTTTACGAGTTGTTGGGCAAACGCTGAGGCGTCGGGCTCACTGTCGCGAAGTTCTTTGATTTTATTTAGATATTCAATCCGGAAACGCACATCCTCGGCAGATGCGGGTGACCCGTGGCCGCCAACAAATGTTGTGGCGCCGGTTGCAAGAATGGCTTCAAGCTCAGCCTTGCGGGCGGCTATGCCGTCCATATCTGCGGCATAGAGTTTGTTGATGTGGGTTTTCGAAGGAGCCCAATGTGAGTAAACTGCTTTTTTCCCTATAACAATGTTGGCACCGGGAAAATCATTGTTGGCGCCTTTAATGAAAGTGAACGGGACGCCGGCGAGAACAAAGGGGGTGTCAAACGCTACTTCTTCAGTGGGTCCCGTTGGGAGTGCGACGATTTTGTCGCCGTATTCCTGTGCAAAATGGTTCATCATTCCACTGTAGGCCTCACCCTTTACAACTTCAGGCATTCCCTTTGGCATGATAAGAGTGTCGGCACCGGTGTTTCCGAGATGAAAATCAGAAATGCGGGCGGCCACAGGTTTGCCGAGAGATGCAAGATACTCGTCATAGGTAAGCGCATTCACTTTGAACAGCGGCTGCTCCAACGTGATGAGCGAATCTTTCCCTTCAATGATGAAACTTGCATCGGCCATTTGGTCGTCCGTAAGATAAACGTGCAGCTTGCAATCATCCAGATCGATTACTTCAAAATGTCCGGTAACAGTGGAGTCGGCCTGAATTGTGTCAGTTTCTGACGCTGCAGCATCAGTTGATGCTTTCTGTTGCGAGCAGCCAGCGATGGCAAGTACACTTACGGCTGCAATGAATAGTTTTTTCATATGGGTGTGTTGATAATGATTATTTTGATGCAAAGGTAAGGGTTCTTACATTGAAAATAAACAAGTTACCTAAAAGTTTGCAGCTAACGTAAAGGTAACTAATGCTCAATATCAAAGACTTGTAATAGTGTTAAAATACATTAATTAGAGCAGTGTCGGAAATAATTTAAGAGTTGCTCCTCATCCCCCGGGAGCGGTAGGCGGAAGGCGACATTCCTATGTGTTTTTTGAAAAATTTGCAGAATGCCGGTTGCTCGGAGAAGTGGAGTTCTGCAGAAATTTCCTGAATTGACATTTTTGATTCAGCCAGCAGGGTGGTGGCTTGTTGGAGTAATTCATCACGAACCACCGCATAGGGAGTCTTTCCAAGTTTCTGGCGTACAACGCGTGAGAGATGTTTTGACGATAGGCAAAGTTTTGCAGCGTAAAACTCCACGTTATGTTCCGTGCGGTAATAGCGCCACACAAGCTTCAGAAAACTGCGTAGAATTGTATCCTGACGTGTCTCCACACCCTCGCTGTCCTCATAAGTCTGCGATTTGTGCCGAAGTATGTTTCCGGCTTCAAGCATGAAGCTGCGGAAGTAGGTCTGACATAAGAGCGGTCGGTAGAAATGTTCAGTATCATTCAGGGCGGCGTACAAAAGCTCAAGCTGGTGATGCAACGTTTCTGTTTCTCTATTGTTAAGCGGGAGAGTGGGCACGGTGTGTCGGTCTTTGAATGATTCGGCGTCAGCCGGTTTCAGCCCGTGGAGAGCCTCGTTGGTGAACAAATAGTTAGGCAGCAGACACCATGCCCTTAGATTCGGACTCATATCAATGAACTCGATAGGTTCCCACACCAGCATATCTATAAAACAGTCAGCTTCGAGCCGGGTGGTTTTAGTTCCCGTTCTCAAGGTGACACTTCCTTGGCTTATAAGAATGAACACTCTACATTCCTGCACGGATTGTCCTTTCAGAAGGTGCATTTGGTCAGGATGGATAAGGAGCACTCTCTCAGGAATTGAAGCAGCGGCAGGGAATAATCGGATAAGTTCGGATTGGGTCATGGATAAGTGTTTTAATGCAACAAATATAGCACCAATGCGTCATTTGGAAAAATTAAGGCGACAGAAAATGGTTGCATGGCCCAATTATGCGCATATTGGACAATATTGAGTCCAATGAGTATAAGCAGAAGGGGAGCGATTGGATGTAATTTTGCGCAATTCAATCTAAATCATCATCAAATTATGTCAGATAAGAAGTATCCAATAGGTATAATCCTTCTGGGCCTTGCACTGTCAGCATGTGGAGGCGGAAGCGAGGAACAAAAATCTGAGGCTCCCCAAGAGTACCCGCTCCTGGTTGTGAAACCGGAGGACCGTAATCTCTCAGTAAAATACACTGCCGTGCTTGAAGGCCAGCAGGATGTAGAGGTCCGTCCCGAGGTTTCTGGCCTCATCACCAAAGTGTGTATCGATGAGGGCGCCAAGGTTAAGAAAGGCCAAGTGCTGTTTGTTATTGATCAAGTGCCATATCAGGCGGCTCTGCAGAAAGCGCAGGCAGCAGTGGCCACTGCGCAAGCCACATTGGCTAATGCCAAACTGACTCTTGAAGGTAAGGAAGAGCTCTTCAAGGAAAAGGTCATATCAGATTATGAACTCCGTACGGCGCAAAATTCATATAAAAGCGCTGAGGCATCCCTTCAGGAAGCCAAAGCTCAGTTGCGGGATGCTCAAAACAATCTGTCATATACCGAGGTGAAAAGCCCGGTGGATGGCATTGCGGGCATGACATCGTTTCGCATTGGGGCTCTGGTAGGTCCAACAATGTCCGAACCGCTCATTACAGTTTCGGACAACACCCGTATGTATGCTTATTTTTCAATGAGTGAAAAGCAGGCGCTGGAACTCGCTTCGAAGTACGGCTCGATGGCCGAGGCGTCAAAGTCTTATCCTCCAGTGACGTTGGAACTCAAGGATGGTTCGGTATATGGACATGAAGGACAGATCGATGTGATAAGCGGTATGGTTGACAAAACCACGGGTACTGTTTCGCTCCGCGCAAATTTCCCTAATGCCGAGGGTAAGCTACTGAGTGGGGGGTCGGCCAATGTGATTCTTGCTTATAACCGACCCGAATCGCTTGTGATTCCCCAGGGAGCTACTTATGAGATCCAAAACCGGATATTCACCTATAAGGTTGTAGGCGGAACAACTGTCTCCACCCCCATTGAGGTGTTCAAGATCAACGACGGCAAGGAGTATATCGTCATGTCAGGTATAGCCACGGGCGATACTATTGTGGCGGAGGGAGCCGGTTTGCTTAAAGCAGGAACCAAGGTTGCGCCCATGAAGCCAAAGGCTACAAATACGACAGATAAATCCGATAAGAAGGAGGAAAAGAAATGAACATACAGAGATTCATAGACAGGCCCATCCTGTCGATTGTCATCTCGGTGGTCATTGTGGTGGCCGGATTGATCGGTCTTTTCGGACTTGCCGTTGAACAGTATCCCGATATTGCGCCCCCAACTGTGCGCGTGTCGGCCACGTATAGTGGTGCCAATGCCGAGACGGTACAGAAGAGTGTGATTGTACCGCTTGAGGAAGCCATCAATGGTGTGGAGAACATGACCTATATGACTTCCACCGCAAGTAACACCGGAAGCGGCGAAGTAACCATTTTCTTCAAGCAAGGAAGCAATGGTGACATGGCCGCTGTGAATGTACAGAATAGTGTATCAACCGCCACGGCCCTTCTTCCTGCCGAGGTAACTAAAGTAGGAGTAACCACCCGTAAGCGTCAGAACAGTACTCTGATGGTGTTCGGGCTCTTCAGTCCCAACGGCACTTATGATGAGACATTCCTTACCAACTACATGAACATCAACGTGAAACCCGGTATTCAGCGAATCACCGGTGTTGGAGAAGTAAATGTGATGGGTGGAGCTTACGCAATGCGTATTTGGCTCAAGCCTGACGTGATGGCTCAGTATGGATTGGTTCCCGCCGATGTCACTGCAGCATTGTCGAGCCAAAACATCGAGGCTTCTACAGGTGCCATTGGTGAGGACTCTGAAAATGTGTTCCAGTACACGTTGAAATATCGCGGACGTCTGGAAGAAGAAAGTGAGTTTGAGGAAATCATCATCAAGGCTTTTGACGACGGACGTATTTTGCGGCTCAAAGATGTTGCGGATGTTACGCTGGGAGCTCAAAGCTATTCCTACAAAGGGTTTGTGAACGGATTGCCCGGTGCAACCTGTATGATCAATCAGATTTCGGGATCCAATGCCAACGAAATCATCATAAATATCGAGGACTATCTGGAGCAAGTGAAGAAATCGCTGCCCGATGATGTGGAGCTGGTGCAGCTCATGAGTACAAAGACCTTCCTTGACGCTTCGATCGACAAGGTGATCGAAACACTCCTTGAAGCTATTCTCTTGGTGGTGCTGGTGGTTTATTTCTTCCTCCAGAATCCTCGCTCCACTCTCATTCCAACAATTAGTATCTTCGTGTCATTGATCGGTACGTTCGCGGTGCTCTATCTTGCCGGATTCAGTATCAATCTGCTGACTCTTTTCGCGCTCGTACTCGCAATCGGAACCATTGTGGATGATGCCATTATTGTGGTCGAAGCGGTGCAAACGAAGTTTGATGAAGGCTATAAGTCCACTTATAAGGCAGCGGTCGACGCGATGGGTGGCGTGTCATCAGCATTGGTTACGTCCACTCTCGTGTTCATGGCTGTGTTCGTGCCAGTGTCGTTCATGGGTGGAACTTCCGGAGTGTTTTACACTCAGTTTGGTATCACAATGGCGGTAGCCGTAGGTATTTCCGCAATCAATGCACTCACCTTGTCACCCGCACTCTGTGCACTCTTGCTCCGTCCGAATCAAGATGTGAGCGAAGGCACGAAGCTTGAATTCTCCACACGCTTCCGCCTGGCTTTTGATGCTGGATTCAAAAAGATTGTGAATAAATATGTGCGCGGTGTGTTTTTCTTCATCAAGCACAAATGGCTCGGATGGACTGTCCTTGCAGGGGCTTGTGCACTCCTGGTATGGCTCATGTCCACCACCAAAACCGGTCTTGTTCCCAATGAGGATACGGGTACCATTTTCATGAGTTTTGATTCGCCCGCGGGAAGCACTCTTGCTGAAACCGAGTCCATCATGCAGGAGATTCAGGCCGAACTTAAGCAGATGCCGCAGATTGACAATTTCAATATGGTGGCCGGCTTCGGTATGGCTTCCGGCAATGGTTCTTCTCACGGTATGTTCATTATCAAGCTTAAACCATGGGATGAGCGAACAGGCAAGGATGACAATGTGGATGCCATCCGATCTGAGATTTATCGGCGCACGGCACATATTAAAAATGCCCGTCTGTTCATATTCGCTCCACCTATGATTCAAGGCTACGGATCCGGTAACAGCTTCGATGTCTACGTGCAAGACCGTTCGGGCAAAGGTTACGATGAACTCAGCAAGGTGACCACCGACTTCCTGGCGGCTCTGAATCAGCGTCCTGAAATAGAAATGGCGCAGACTTCGTTCAGCGCCAATTTCCCTCAGTACACAATTGATGTAGATGAGGCGCAATGCCAACGTGCCGGTACAACAACCAGCGAGGTTCTTGATGTGCTGTCAGGTTATTTCGGAAGTATCTATGCTTCAAACTTCAACCGCTTCACTAAGATTTATCGTGTAATTGTCCAGGCACCTTACAATTATCGCAACGCCCTTGAGGCTCTTGATAATATATATGTGCGCACATCGGGAGGAATGGCACCGATAAGCCAGTTTGTAACGCTAACTAAAACCTATGGAGCTGAATCGTTGATGAGGTTCAATATGTTTGCAGCTATAAATGTGCAGGGTATGCCAGCGCAAGGCTATAGCTCGGGCGACGTGATCAACGCCATTAATGAAGTGGCAGCCGAAACATTGCCCACCGGCTTTGGCTTTGAATTCTCAGGTATGACGCGTGAAGAGGAGCAGACCGGCAATAGCCACACCACCGTTATTATTTACGGAATATGTGTGCTCTTCATATATCTCATTCTGTGTGCTCTGTATGAAAGCCTCTTCATCCCGCTCGCCGTAATCCTCTCCGTGCCGTTCGGATTGATGGGTAGCTTCCTGTTTGCCAAGTTGTGGGGCATAGAGAATAACATCTATCTGCAAACAGGTCTTATCATGCTCATAGGTCTTTTGGCAAAAACGGCAATTCTTCTTACTGAATACGGAACAGAGCGTCGCCGCGCCGGAATGTCGCTAACCCAGGCCGCCATGTCGGCTGCTTCAGTGCGCCTCCGCCCAATTCTCATGACGGCACTTACCATGATTTTCGGTCTTCTTCCATTGATGTTCGCCACCGGAGTAGGTGCCAATGGTAACACTTCGCTCGGTGTGGGTGTGGTTGGAGGAATGATCATCGGTACGGTAGGTCTGCTGTTTGTTACTCCGGCCTTCTTCATAACCTTCCAGTGGATCGAGGAGAAGGTGATGGGACGTCGCCGTAAAGAACGTGAAAAAGAAAAACAACTTTCGAAATGAAAATCTTACCTATAACTGTTTTACTTACCTTGGGCCTGACCGGCTGTAATCTCTACAAGGATTACAGCCGTCCCGAAGGCCTACCGGTGACGGATCTCTATAGCGATTCGACAATGATGAGAGCTGATACCCTTTCGTCACTCGGAAATGTGCCATGGCGCGATCTTTTCAGCGACGCTCATCTGCAGAATCTGATTGATGAGGCACTTGATAACAATACAGATTTACAAGTGGCCATGCTCCGCATTGACGAGGCAAATGCCGCACTCAGTGCAGCCAAGCTGGCATTCTATCCTTCGGTAGCTTTGCAACCTGATGTATCGGTGTCAAGTATAGGAGGAAAATCGCCCACGACCACTTATCAGATTCCGGTGAATGTGAGCTGGGAGGTTGACCTGTTTGGTAAATTGCGCAATGCCAAAAAGGAGCAGCAGATGCTACTGCTGCAGCAATCGGCTTACGCCCGCTCGGTACGCTCCAGTCTCATAGCATCTGTAGCAAATGCCTATTATGCGCTCCTTATGCTTGACAGCCAGATTGACATCAGTGCGCAAACCATTGAGGTGTGGCGCGAGCAGGTGCGTACAATGGAACTGCAATTCAAGGTTGGTGGAGTGCGTGAAAATGCATTGACTCAAGCTCAAGCGAATCTTGAAGGATTGCTCTCGACTCACAACACACTCCGCAGGCAGCTCCGCAAGACCGAAAACTCTCTGTGTACACTAATCGGTACCACTTATAGGCCTATTGCGCGTAACACACTCGATGCTCAGTCGGTGCCTGCCGACATAAGAGTTGGAATACCCCTGCAGCTGCTATCCAACCGTCCGGATGTGGTTGCGTCGGAGATGGCGTTGGCTGCATCATTTTATACAGTCAACCAATCGCGTGCCGCGTTTTATCCCTCGCTTGTCATAGGTGGTTCCGCAGGCTGGACCGATGCTTTAGGTAAAGCTGTGACCAATCCGGGAGGATGGCTTCTTTCGGCCCTCGGCTCGGTCACCCAGCCTATCTTTCAGCGAGGCCAATTGAAAGCCAATTTGCGAGTGTCGGAAGATGAAGAACATATAGCGCTCCTAAATTACCGGCAGACGTTGCTGAATGCCGGCCAGGAGGTGAACGACGCATTGTTTGCAATTGAATCTTATGGTAATGATTTGGCTTTTCACACCTCCCAGAGCCTTGCATTGGAAAAAACTGTGAAATCCAACGAACTGCTTTTCCGCACCAATAACGCCACATATCTTGAACTGCTTGCTTCTCATCAGGATTTGCTCGCGTCTCGACTCAATCTTGTGGCCGACAAGGTCAATCAGCTCCAATCCGTAGTCACTCTGTATAAAGCTCTTGGTGGCGGGGCTGATCAATAATATAAAATTATCTCTCCCCGATTGTTTTTGCTCACGGCTCCTCGCTCCTCAAAAATACGTCGCTTAACTCGCGGCGTATTTTTTTATAAAGGGTCTCAGATTTAATATTTATTTGATCCGGTTACATACAAATATTGAATGTGAATCAGCTGAATTCAAGGCGTATATGGTTTTATGGATGCTTAACCGAAAAAATGGTAAGATAATCCGAAATAATGGTGTGTTTGGTTTGGATGAACGGCATTAACTTTGCAACGTGAAAAAATAATGCTTTCATTATCAAATTCAAGCAATGATGACTTCTTCTATTTTCCGTAAGGCGGCGCTGGCCGCTGTGGCGTTGGCGGCGGCCTTCAGCGCGCAGGCACAGTCCAAAGTGTTTATGACTCGTGAGATTTCTCCCGAGGCGTTGGTGAAAATCTACAAGGCGTTGGGTCGGCCGGCCGATGGACACCGTGTGGCTGTGAAAATCAGTACAGGCGAAGCAGGCAATAACCACTATCTCAAGCCTACACTTATCAAGAACCTTGTTGATTCAGTTCATGGTACATTGGTTGAGTGCAACACTGCCTATAATGGCAAACGAAACACCTTTGAGGCTCATTGGCAAACCGTTCACGATCATGGCTATGACTCTATAGCTCCGGTTGATCTGATGGATGAGGAGGGCCAGATGAAAATTCCGGTGCGTGACCGCCGGCACATCAAGTATGACATAGTGGGGAGTCACTTGCCGCGTTATACTTATATGATTAATCTTGCTCACTTCAAGGGACACGCTATGGGTGGTTTCGGCGGTGTGCTCAAAAATGCGAGTATCGGAGTGGCGTCGGCCGATGGGAAAACCTATATCCACACCGCAGGCGTAACGGATAAGCCCGAACAATTGTGGGATAATCTTCCAGAACAGGATCTTTTCCTTGAGTCAATGGCAGCCGCGGCGCAAGGAGTTCATGACTATTTCGGAGACAATATCATTTATATCAATGTGATGAACAATATGTCGGTTGATTGTGATTGCAACGGTCACCCCGAGGCATCACGGCTGGCTGACTATGGTATTCTTGCCTCAACTGACCCCGTTGCGCTTGATAAGGCCTGCGTTGACATCATTTTCAACATGAAGGCCACCGAAGGCAATGATAATGCCCCTCTCATTGAGCGTATAAACAGCCGCCATGGAACGCATACCATTGACCATGCAGCGGCTATAGGGCTTGGCTCGCTTGACTATGAAATAATCAGCATCGATTGATTTCATGTACATGCGTAAGGCTTTATTCGCGACGGTGATTTCCGCCCTCGCCTTCCCAGCCATTGCCAATACGCCGGAATGGGCAGATTCTGTTGTGGCGCCGGGAGAGGTGGTTGTAACTGGCTCCAATCTGGACGTTGACCGCAAGTTGCTCCCTTACACTGTATCGGTGGTTGGGCGCCGCAAGCTTGAGTCAACCGGGTCCACTCAGGTGCTGTCGGCCATTTCAGGTATGGTACCGGGCCTTTTCGTATCGGAAAGGAGCGTGTTTGGCTTCGGTGTGAGTAACGGAGGTGCCGGGCACATCAAGCTCCGTGGTGTTGGTGGCGACAGAGCAAGCGCCGTGCTTATGATGGTGGATGGGCAGCCTCAGTTTGCCGGAATATATTCCCATCACGTGGCTGATTTCTATGGCAAGGAACAGGTGGAGCGTGTAGAGGTGTTGCGTGGTCCCGGTTCGGTGCTTTACGGGTCAAACGCCATGGCGGGAGCTATAAACATAATTACGCGCAAACCTGAAGAACAGGGCGTTCACACAGCTCTGACATCGCAGTATGGATCTTACAACACCTGGCTGTCGTCTTTATCCAATTCTTGTCGTTTCGGACGTTTCTCCTCGTTTGTATCCGCATCCTACGGACGCACCGATGGAACCGTCCGTGGCTTTGATTTCAGTCAGGCCGACGGTTACGCAAAAGTCGGGTATGATTTCTCTGACCAATGGAAAGCTTCGGCCGATCTCACGCTGATGAAATTCATTGGGGATGACCCTATTTATCCCAAATTATCCAATCCTGAATCCTCGGATGTGTATCATCAGGACATTGTGCGCGGTGAAACATCCGTAACTGTGAGCAACCGTTATGCCTCCACCTCCGGAGTTGCGCGTGTTTATTATAGCTATGGGAATCATTTTGTGGATGATCCGCGCCACTTCCACAGTAAGGACAACAGGTTTGGAGTTCTTCTCTATCAGAATTTCACTCCATGGACCGGGGCTGCGCTGACTGTCGGTTTTGATTTTGACCGTTATACAGGTGAGATACCCGTGTCGGGCGGAACAGTCCACACACCCGGATCGCTTTCAACCATGGAACGTAAGGCCATAAGTGAATATTCGCCCTACCTAACCCTGTCACAGCAGCTCATCTCCTCACTCCTCACCGTTAACGGAGGTTTACGAATGGCCAATAGCGACATGTTCCATACCCGATGGGTGCCTCAGGCGGGGGTGTCGGTCAATCCGGGAGCCAATCTCACTTTGAAAGGAAATCTTGCCATGGGCTATCGCAACCCATCTTTTCGGGAATTGTATCTTTACCGCATGGCAAATCCTGATTTGAATCCTGAGAGGATGTGGAACTATGAGGTGTCGGTGGCATGGCATCCATCGCGTTATTTCTCAGGCGATATGACACTCTATTTCAGCCGTGGATCCAATCTGATACAGACCATTGACAATAAGAACCAAAACACCGGTAAGTTCATCAACAAGGGTGTGGAACTTTCTGCTCGTAGCCATCCGCTTGACAATTTGTGGATCAACGCAACATATAGCTATCTCCACACATCGCTGGATAACCTGACAGGGGCACCGAAGCACCAATATTACATAGGTGCCGACATGCAAGTCACACCGAAGCTATCGGTTGCCTTGGCTCTAAAAGGGACCTCGGGACTATTTGTTTCCGAAGGGATGGCCCGTCAGAACTACGCATTGCTTGACAGCAAGGTGACTTACAAGGTGTGGCGTTACCTTGATATTTTCGTCAGGCTTGAAAACATAACCGATGCAAGTTACACAATCAATCGAGGTTACCCGATGCCCGGATTCACTGCTTTCGGTGGGTTCTCCCTGAAAATATAAAAAACACGGCCCGCAATGCCTACCGATAAAGAGCATTGCGGGCCGTGATGACTTATGAGATTTAAAAGTTGTATTGCAGCATGGCCATGATGCGGTTGGCTCGTCCGGTCTCACCGGAATAATTTTTTCGCCGGCCGTAAAGATATTGCACGCCTACTGTAAGGTCGGGTACAATGTTGTAGAACGCATTCACACCCAGATATCGGCCCGATCGATAGCTGTCGGCTGGCAATTGCCATTGTTTGTAAGTGCGAGCCTCGCTGTACGATAAAGTTGCAAAGAGGCTTGATGTGAAATCATAACGTGCGCCGAATTCATAATTTGACATGGCCGGAGCTTTCATCTTCCCATTTTCGGAGGAATAGACCAGGTCATAGCCTTGCCCTCCGAGGTCGTTGATATACGCGCCATAACCGTGTCCGTAAGCTCCTTGATAATAAACAAGGAAGTTGCGCGTAAGCTTAGCCATACCGGAAAGCTGTACAGCCCAGCCGGTGGCAAATCGGTTCTTTTGGGTTGCGAGGTCGCGATAGGAAAGGTTGCGAAGCAAACCTGACAATCTGATATGGCTGTTTCCGCCGCCCCATTCATATTGAACATAAACAGGGATGTCAGGGACACGCTGATTTATTTTCTGAGTGCTTTCCGATAATGTTTCTGTTACTGACGGCATTTCTACACCGATACCTCCGGAAAAATGATCGGAAAAACGTGGTACGTATCTTACCAGCACATTTTTACGGCTCATTTCACCGGCAGGCCCCTGGTCATCTATGCCCGGAGTGCCCGCACCACCGTCAACGAATGTACTGTTGGCCAAACCGGCTGTCACATATCCCACTTTCAAATAAGCTTGTTTCAGTTGTAGACCATAACCGGTGGAGCCTCCTCCGGTGAATTGAGTCTGAGCGTACACTTGATAATAACCGAATTTTTCGCTGCGACCAACCAACTGAAGGAATATCGTAGAATGGTTAGCATTGGCAAAGAATTGCTCCCGTTGGGCCGGATTGTTCGGCACAGGTATGTCGTAGGTGGTGAATGACGCACCGTCGTCAATCGCCCCTCCGAAATCATATTGCATGGTGCCTTTGATGTAACCTCCTATACCTAAGGCAACTTTACCTTTACGGTCGAAGAATAGGAAACGTGGGGCAGAAGGGTCGGCATAGTGCAGGTCGTGAGTGTCATAAAGCACGGCCACAAGTGCACCGGCTTGTTCAGGGTCACCGGTGGCCACCACGGCACGTTGTGGAATTGGAAAAGAATCAGGCATTTCACGAGGGTGAAGAGCCACTGCGTGTAATGAGGACAATGTGCATACTGCCGTGAACAATCCGGCAATTTTAGATAGGCGGTTCATTGAAGTTGAGGGATGAATGTGTGTGAATGAATAGTTGAACGTTAGCGTGAAATTGAATTCTCTTTTTCACAATATGTGCCTTAGGTTGTATGCCCGGCGGCATATAATTATAACGCCGGTTTCGCGAAATCGTTCGCTTGTTGCACAAAAAACGCACCTGTTCCGAAGAACAGATGCGCATGTGATTAGATATTGTAGGATAGATTGTTAATACTGTGTATCTTTGCTCGGCGGTTAGAAAATGTTGCGGGCTTTCTCCTTGAGTTCATCCGCTTTTTCCTTCGTTGCATCCTTCATTTCCGACGCTTTCTCCTTTGTGGCATCGGTAACTTCTGAAGCTTTTTCTTTAACGGCGTCAACTCCTTTGCCTGTGAGAGTCTTTACTGATTCAAACACTTCCGGGGCTTTCTCTTTGATATACGGACCAACCTGTGACAGGAACGCTTTTGCCTCCTGGACTTTGCCTGAAGCCATGAGTTGCTTGGCGTAGGCCACAGCCTTTTCTGACAGTTCCTTTGCTTCTGCGGCTGTGGTGGAAGCTTTTAGCTTGTCAATCAGCGATTGCCCTTCGGCATCTGATGCGGGCGCAACAGTGGTGTAATCGGCTGTTTCGTTCATGGCAACGCTGTCAGGAATATCCGTGGGTACAATGGACTGCTGCGTTTCGGTCTCTTCCGCACCTGTGCGGGTTTCGGATTTTTCGCTGCTTGTGCAACTGCTCATTGCGAGCATGGTGGCTACTACAGCCACAGGAAGAATGTAATGTTTCATAGTTTGTTTACAGGTGAAAAGGGTTGTAGAAAAAATTGTCCGAGCCAATAGCTCGATGAGCATGGTTCGGACAATGAAAAGTCAGTATCGCGCCTGCGTCAGTCTGAATGGACTGTAATGGCGCATTTTGTTGTTGCTGTATTATTTCGCAGGAACAGAATCGGTGGCAGCAGCAGCGGGAGCGGCTACAGTGTCGGCGGGAGCGGCAACGCTGTCGATTTCCACGGTTTCTTCGGTAACAACGAGAGCTTCAATTGAATCTGCGGGAGCTTCTGCTGCTTCTTCTTTAGCTTTGTTGTTGCACGATACGAAAGCTACGGCTGCTACAACGGCCATTGTAAAAAGTACTTTTTTCATAACTTTAAGAATTTTCAAAAATTGGGGTTAGTGTTGTACTATATATTTTCAGTTAGTTTTACTGTTCACTTTTTTGTTGCCGTGGGTGTCCTTGTTGAGGGACGCGCAGCAAAGCGTTATCAGAAGTTAATAACTTGAAAAGTGACAAAAAAGTTCATTTGCAGTGTTAAACTCTGTTAAAATGTGTAAGAAATTCCAATAGAGGGCGCAAACGCATGAACGTGATAATCGGCTTCGAAGGTCACCGGTTGTTGCGTAAGCAGGTCAGTATAAGTGCATTTAGCGTTCTTTTCTCCGGTTCCTACTATGTACATGAAAGCCACATCTACCGAAAGATTCTTTACCGGGCGGAACGAAAAACCTACGGTTGGTTCGATCTTGGTCATGCCAGGAGTTTCGGGGTTGTAATATTCTTTATTAACAGGCGAAGTATCCACCATAAGACCCAATCGGAGATCAGTGCGGTCAGTCACGGCATACTGTGCGCCCACATGATAGGCAAATGCGTTTTTGTAATCCTTTCTGATATGTTGGTTGAAGGGTGCCAAGTGTTCCGGGAACTCTATGTTGAGGTTCTTGTATGTTTTCCAGCCTGTGTATTGCAAATCTGCAGCCAAAGTCAGGCGTGGAATGGGTTTGTAAGCCACGCCAACATTGAGTACGTAGGGGCATGGCATCTCTGATTTGAAGTTGGCTTCATTGATCAAGCCGAGAGTCTTTTCAAGTGCCACGCGGGCCATTTCATTGGCATAATCCACATGTGCCAGGCCCGCTTCAACTTTCATTCCCATTTTTGTGCGGAAATTGGCTCCCACGGTCCAATGTTTGTCAATGTCGTACATTACACCGACATTGGCTCCGAGCGAAATTTGCGATGTGCCTTTGAGATTGATTGATGCAGCAGCTGCATTACCAAGATTGGAGGGGAGGCCCTGCGATGCGGCAAGCTTGTCGAATGAGCTACCGGATACCAGTGCCTTGTTTAAATCCACACTTCCCCATGAAATCATCATACCCACACCAACTGACAGTTTCGGGGTGATGCGCCATGATAGAGTGGGCTGGATGTTATAGACTTTCAAATCCACTTTCTGGTTGAGTTCCGCGCCGGGCCAGTCATTGGTCCAGTTTATCGCGCTTCCGTAAGGAGTATAGAATGAAACACCGGCTTGTAGATTATCAAATACTTTGAATGCCACGTTGACGGCAAGAGGCGTGGAAAGGCCGTTGGCAGTACGGTAGTCCTGACCTTTATGGGTGGCGGTTGCCACGGCCTTGATTCCGGTTACCGAGCCGGAAATGTCGAGAGTCCGGTCCGAGAATCCCAGCGCGCCTGGGTTGAAAATCATGCTTTCTGAACCGAGTTTGAGCGCTGTTCCGGTATGTCCCATACCCAACTGTTTTGCGCTTAAAGTGTTGATTTGGTAGCCTTCAGCCCAAGCTCCTGTCGAAACAAGCAGAGCAGCGGCTGCCAATGCAAATTTATTCATAATGGTAACAAAATTGGTTAAAAAGTCCACAAAGGTAATTCTTTCTTCCTATACACCAAAACAATGGCACGTTTACTTATTCTTTGTGCAATAACGCTCTTTATTATATCTTTAAAAATTCAAAGGATGCTTACTCAATAAAAAATGAGCTATGGGGTTTGACTGCATGTTAGAAAGTTGTAAATTTGCGTTATGGAGCGACTGCTGTTTTTAACTAAGAAAGTGCCGTTTCATTAAATATGTGATATTCTAAAGTGATAAAATGAAGGAATTGATTTTTTCTTGGGCAGAGAATGATGCGGGGCGACTTGTACATGTTGATACTGTGGCTAATGGATTGAATTGTAATTGTGTATGCCCAAACTGTAAGGAAGAATTGCTTGCGCGTCATGGGGAAGAACGAGCTCATGGATTTGCTCATCGTAGTGAAAAACGCAGGGCGAATATTAAGATTTGTTACAAGGTCACACTCTATAAGCTTGCTGAACAAACCATTCAGGAGGCAAAAAGAGTTCATGTACCTTCTTATTATGGGATATTCAAAGAGCAAGATATAGTATTTGATAGCGTGGAAGTATATAGCCGATATGGTAGAACCGATAGGCAACCGGATGTAATAGGAAAAACCTCCGATGGTAAACAATATCTTATAGAGCTTTCCTTTGCTGACAAAGTACAGCATTTTGAAACGATTGACTATAGTAATTTTAATTGTCTTGAGATTGACTTATCACGTCAAACTATGGAAACGCTGCGAGGATTCCTGTTAGATTCTTGTAAAGATAGACGATGGCTTAATAATCAAGATTATTTTGATAGTATTGAATTGGTTTATAAAACTAAAGGGCATGTCGTGCAAGTTAAGGAAGAATCCGAGTGTATGCAATGCTGTCTGATGAGAAATTGTTGTGGTGTAAGATCTCGTGAAGCTACTTCACCGCTGGAGATAGACAATAATGGGAAGATTTATAGAATATGTAAACCCGATGAACGCGAAAGTAAAATTAGGCAAATGCAAAGGGAGGCGCAAAGGAGATTTAATGAGGAATGCATTACACACCCTGAAGCAGTAAATAGACATAAGGACTTTGGTGTTGAGAATGAAATAACTTTTCAACTGAACAATGGGGGAAATCTTAAGCGAAGATGGCGAAACCGAGCTGAAGAGTCACTTTATAAAACTTCATTAATACCTCATGAGAAACGTTCATGCTTTGAATGTTTGTACAATTGCGGCTGGGAAACAGGCAATGAAGGTTTATGTAGTCAAAAACGTGGAATTGAACAGCCTGAAACTGCTCAATCATGCGACTTGTTTCGAGTTAAATCCCGGCAAGATTAGATGATATATAGTGTTATAAATTTTGTTATGATTAGATGTGCGGTTATATCCTTAATTGGAGATTTTTTATAAAAGCTTTTAATTTGATCACCCAATTAAGAAAATCTCAAGGGTGATTCTTTTTGACAAGAAACAAAATAGAGGAGGGACTGTGCATAACGCAGCAAAAACTTCAGCGGAAGAGTTCGTTCTCGTTAGATAAATGCGAAAAATGCTTATATTTGCATTGTTAATACAAAAATCACCAATCTTCATATATAAATCATGAAAACCTTTTCCGTATATGCCGCCGCGTTGGCGCTGTTGTGCAGTTCATGCGGTGAATCCGGCCATGAATTAAGTGTGAAATCTCCCGATGGTAAGATTGAGGTCAAGCTTGCCACCGACAGTTTGCTCACATACTCCGTAGCTGTGGATGGTTTGGAACTCATTTCTCCTTCTCGTCTTGGCTTCGATGCCGAAGGGCTCACGCCTGCCGCTGATGCTAAATTGAGCGTGACACATTCCGATTTTGATGAAACTTGGACGCAACCGTGGGGCGAAAATAAGGAGATTCGTAATCATTACAAAGAAATGGCTGTCACACTCACTGATTCTGTATTGGCATTTACGGTGAGGGTCCGCGCTTTTGACGACGGAGTCGCATTCCGCTATGAATGGGAGGCCTCCGGTCGCGATTCTGTGACAGTGATGGACGAGTTGACTGAGTTTCGTTTCGCTCAGGCGGCTACATCTTGGTCCATACCGGCCGATTTCGATTCCTACGAGAAGGAATATCGGGAGCTTCCCATTGACAGCGTGGCCACCGCTAACACTCCATTCACCTTCATGACCGATTCCTCTAAAATTTATGGATCGGTTCACGAGGCTGCGCTCTATGATTTCCCTGAAATGACTCTCGCCCTTGATTCGGCCTCTCAACGTACGTTGCGTGCCGCGCTGGCTCCTATGCCCGACGGTGTGAAAGCTGTCGCTCCGGCTAAATTCGCCACTCCTTGGCGAACCATCCAGATTGGTCGGCAGGCCGTTGATCTGATCAATTCCGGAATGATACTCAATCTCAACGAGCCATGCAAGATTGCCGATGTAAGCTGGATAAAACCTCAGAAATATGTAGGAATATGGTGGGGGATGCACCTCGGCACTCAAACTTGGACAATGGGTCCGCGCCACGGTGCAACCACTGAGAATGCAATCAAATACATTGACTTCGCTGCCGCCAACAATCTCCAGGGTGTGCTCTTCGAGGGTTGGAATGAAGGTTGGGAAAACTGGGGAGGGAACCAGCATTTCGATTACCTGAAGGCCTATGCCGATTTCGACATGGATTCCATTGCTGCTTACGCTAAGTCAAAAAACATAGAGCTTTGGGCCCACAACGAAACGGGAGGAAACATACCGGAATACGAAGCAGCTCTTGAGAGTGCGTTCGCATATTATCATTCGCTTGGTATCCACACCGTTAAAACAGGCTATGCAGGAGGTTTCAAGGGAGGTTATTACCACCACTCGCAGTACGGTGTGCGCCATTATCAGAAGGTGGTGGAGACTGCCGCCAAGTATCAGATAATGCTTGATGCACATGAGCCCATAAAAGAAACCGGTATCCGTCGCACATGGCCCAACATGATGACACGCGAGGGCGCGCGCGGCATGGAGTGGAATGCTTGGTCGGCCGGAAACACTGCCGATTATCTTTGCGTTCTCCCCTTTGCCCGCTTGCTTTCAGGCCCCATGGATTACACTCCAGGCATTTTCGATATTCTCTACCGCAGGGCCAAAGCCGACAAAGGGCGTATTCAATGGAACGGCGACAATTCTGAATGTTGCATTAAAACAACACTCGCGCGTCAGATTGCCAATTGGGTCATCATCTATTCGCCCCTGCAGATGGCTGCCGATCAGATTGAGAACTATGAAGGCCAGCCAGGCTTCCAATTCTTCCGGGACTTCAATGCCGATTGCGATTGGTCAATGGCCCTTCAAGGTGAGATTGGCAAATATATAGTGATTGCCCGCAGGGCCGGTGACCGCTATTTTGTGGGAGCCGGGACTAATGCCGAAGGTCGCACCCTTTCGTTGCCCCTCTCTTTCCTTGAAAAGGGTGTTACATATACCGCTGCAATCTATGCCGATGATGTTAAATCATCCAATCCCGAGCGACTCTCCATTTCTTCATGTGAAGTTACGGCTACAGATACACTCACCATTGACATGCTCCCCACCGGCGGACAAGCCATCACATTCATACCAAAAAAATGAAAAGAATCCTATTGTCGCTAATAGCGATAACTGTTGTTGTCATGGCAAGGAGTGCTTCAGGCGCAGAATCCTGGACCCTCACTGCCACCGAATCCGATACTGCTCAATATTCTCCCCCGGTTATTGGCAATGGCCAGCTTGGTGTGGTGCTCTCGCGTAGCGGACTCGGTGCCTCCCGTCAGTTCTCGGCTACAGCCGTGAGCCGTGGCCGCGACACGAAAATATCATCCATCATTCCCGCCATATCCCCAATAGAGCTTACCGTAACAGCCAATGGATCGGACGCTCCTCGTAGAAATTGGCGCCAGACCCTTGACATGCGCAACGGTACTGTGGCAACCTCCTATTCTATTCCCGGTCTTGATGTGAAATGTTCGTTTACGGCCCTTCGATCACTACCGTTTGCCACAATGGCGCTGCTTGAACTTAAAGCCACTAAGGATGTAGATGTGGTGGTGACGGATTGCCCGGCAATACCGGAATCATTGAATGATGCACGAATCACTCATCGCCGATTCAAAGCCGCCAAGAAGCAGCGCCTCATACTCCGTGCCGAAGGTACATACAATCAAGGCCGCGATGCAATGGTCAGCTCGGTTGCCATGATGGGGGAGGGGTGGGACCAAACCGCACCCGACAGTGTGAGCATTTCCTTGCGTAAAGGCCAAGCGGCCACCCTTTGGGTTGTGGCTTCAACCGTTACCACAGCGGACTTTGCAGACCCGTGGAACGAATCAGAACGGCAGGTGCTATATGCAACTACCTCCGGCCGGCAGGCTTTGAAAGAGCGACATGATGATGCATGGAATGATTTATGGAAAAGTGACATCATTATAGAAGGCAATCCTGAACTGCAAACCAATGCCCGCGTTGCCCTCTACAATCTCTATTCCGCCGCATCCCCCGGTTCGGGACGAAGCATAGCTCCTATGGGGCTTTCCTCCACACATTATTACGGACACATTTTCTGGGATGCCGACACGTGGATGCTTCCTGTGATGGCAGTGCTTAATCCGGAGATAGCCCGCGATATGGTCGATTATCGCATAAACACCCTCCCGCAAGCTCGGCGTCGCGCGGCGGCACACGGATATAAAGGAGCTATGTTTGCCTGGGAAAGCGACGATCTTGGTGAGGAATCCACCCCAACGTTCGCTCTCACCGGGCCCCTGGAACATCACGTTACGGCCGATGTGGCCAACGCTGCTTGGCTCTATTTCCGCGCCTCAGCCGATACCACATGGCTGCGCGAGCAGGCATGGCCTCTGTTGCGCGATTGCGCCGATTTTTGGGTTAGCCGCGCCCAACCGCGTGCCGATGGTTATTATAGCATCCGTTCCGTTGTGGGAGCCGATGAATATGCCATCGGTGTAGATGACAATGCATTTACAAATGCGGCGGCCATGCGTAATCTGGAATATGCTTTGGAAGCGGCATCGATACTGGGGACTGTGCCATCGCCCAAATGGAAAGAATTGTCGCAAAAGCTATATTTCTCCAAGATTCCCGGAACTGACGTCATAGCCGAATACGACGGATATGCCGGACAGCAGATCAAGCAAGCCGATGTGGCTCTTCTGGCCTATCCCTTGGGACTGCTTACCGAATCTTCCGACATTGACCGCAATCTGACATATTACGATGCCAAGATTGACTCCCTGCGCGGCCCGGCTATGAGTCACTCGGCAATGGCTGTGAACTATGCCCGCATGGGACTGGGCGATCGTGCCGGGAAGCTCATAGAGCGGGCGTATAAGCCAAATCTTCGTGGGCCGTTCCACAATTTGTCCGAATCGCCCAACAATGATCATGTTTATTTTGTGACGGGAGCGGGCGGTCTGCTTCAAGCCCTTGTGTTCGGACTTGCCGGAGTCGACGTAGATCTCAATTCAGGCGAAGTGCGCCAAATATCCTCATCACTCCCCGCAAATGTCCGCTCAATAACCGTGAAGACCCCTTACGGAACATTCCGCAGGGAGCGCTGAGCGGCAACGCTACGGGTAAAAAAACGAATTCCGCTTTCACTGGCTGCGGCATCACTGCCTGGGCCGGTGGGCGGAATTCTCCCTTTCTAACTAATTATTATATCAAGTGAAATTTCTATCTGTGCTTTTCAAATGCATGGCGGTAATCACTGAGCTTAATTGAATTGCAATGCAAAGTTACAATGATAATCACTGCGGCGCAACAGCCTGTTTTTCATGCAAGTGATATTTGGTTAACATTGGTTGGAATTCATTACCGTTTGTTACTCTCGGAATTGATCTCTATGTATAGCTTATAGTATATTAGTGGGCGAAAAGTTAATGTTTTTTGGCTTGAGATTAAGCTAAATTCTTGGAATCAGAGTGGTTATGCCTACTTTTGGCTGTGGATGCTCGTTATGGATGGAAAATAAATCGGTGGTATGAACTGTTTATACTCGTCACATTATTTAACCGCAAAGTTGGCTTTTTTTAAGAACTAATGTGGACTGCCTCCGGCGTCAAATCCTATTAAATGTGACTCAGGGAAACATATTGGAATAATTTTAAACATTTTTTAAGAGGTTGCGCATAAATATACATAAATGCATTTCGCCATTTTTTTGTGTCATTTCGCCCCGTTTTTGCATGAATCGGTTATGTTAATGCAAATGACTTGGGAAAAGTGTTAAATGTGATGCGCAAAGGTGCGAGTTTTTTTCAATTATATTAGCAAATGTGCAAAATTCTCTTACCTTTGCCACCAATATCACACACATTTTTGCAATGTGACACACTTATGTATATTCTTACATTCATCAAAAACCTCAAGTTTATGAAAAAACTTTACATGTTTATCTTGATGTTGGCAGCTGCCGTTGGGATAAACGCTCAGACGCAATCCACGTGTCTGACCCTTAATTTCACAAACGGAACAGTGGCAAAGTTTGCTATTCCTAAAAAGCCCGTGGTGACTTTCAGTGGCGAAGAGTTGGTGGTTAAAACATCTCTCGACCTCACTGCAAGCTATCCTGTGGCCGATGTTGAAACATTCAACTTCACCGAAGGTACCACTGCCTCCGTCAATGCAATTGCAGGCGACAAAACTTACAATGTTGAGTTCATTGGCAATTCGGAAATAGTTATTACCGGGCAGAATCTCACCGGTGCAAATGTTTATTCCGTGTCAGGAGCGCATGTGGCCTCTGCAAAAGCCAATGCCGGCGTAGTTTCCGTTGATCTCTCTTCACTCCCCTCCGGCATTTACCTCATTGAGGTTCCCGGTTTCTCATCAATGAAAATTCAAAAATAAGCTTATATGAAGAAAATTTACGCTTTTTTACTGTCGGCTGCTGCAGTGGCTTCAGCTTCGGCTGCGGATTTCACTAAGTTAAAGTCTCAGTCCGCTCCGGCTGCGGTTGCCCCGCTGGCAAATTCCACTGCCATTGACGCCTCTCGCGCCGTCAGCTGCTATTATAGTGGTGACACTTACGAATCGCTGGCCGATTATTATGTGGTGGTGTCCAACACTGAGACAGCCGTCTATGACTCTAACCTTGGAGAAACATCTGCCACTGACGGCTGGGTGTTTATAATGGACTTTGCAAACGACTACACCTCACCCGTGGCATTGCAAACCGGTACATATAAAATCGTTGCCGATCCTTATCCGGCAGATCCCGCTGCGTTCAGCTATTGAGCGACTATTCACGATTCGAGCATTTCGACGCCAAAGGAAATCGTGACATCACCGCTGATTTGACAGGACAGGTAACCGTGTCGGCCGACAATGACGGTGTTTATACAATCAAAGCCACCGCAGTTGGCAGCGATGGAAACACTTATGATCTGACTTACACAGGTCGCTTACCCTTCTTTGATCCCACGGCAAGCTACTATGTTCTCCGTCAAATCATGGAGGACCGTGAGAACGAAACGTTCAAAGGCGGTATGGGCTTCTACTATGGCGATATCCTCCAGACAAGTAAAGGCGGTGAGATGATGGTTCAGCTCTACAGTGACGACTTCAATGATGAGAACGGTATGCAGTATGATGAAACAACCATGATTTGCCTCGACCTTATCGGTCGTCCGTTCCCTAACGGTAACCCTACTCTTGACCCTGGAACATATTCAATAAAGCCTTATTATGAAGGCGTGCGCGGAGATGCCATCGCAGGCCGTGAAATGACCTATATGAGTCAGACCATGGGTATAGGTTGCTACCTGCGTGATCGCAGTTCATCCAAATACGCCTCTTCCGACCCCTACGCTTACGCTTACCTTCAGTCCGGCGACATTGTGATTGAAAAAACTGACAAGGGATTCCGCATCTCTCTTGAAAATGGTGTAACCACCCTCGGCTATAAAGTGTCATTTGTCTATGAAGGGGGAATCAGTCCTTTCTTGGATTATTCAGAAGATGACCGTGGTACTGCCAAATCAACAATTGTGGATGACGTGGATCTCAAACTTGATGACCTCCCTCTTGCCCGTTTGTACAATGGCGGCGTGGTTAATGGTTATCAGACCTATCTTTTCGATGTAGGTTCACGTTCAGGTATGGACGAACAGCGTAAATATGGCGGTGACATCATCCGCTTCCACTTTGTCAACCGTCCCGGTACTCCTGTGGTCGATGCAGGTGAATATACCGTTATGGAAGAGCCCTATGAAACCTATTACATGCCCGGTAAGCTGGCGCAGACCCATTGGGTAGGGACTCCCGGCGGAGGTACTGATATTTCCGGTACTTGCTACATACATTTCGAAGAGGGCCGTTTCCTTGTGATGGATCACTACGCATGGTTTCGTGAAGGAAATGTGAAAGTGGCGATCGACGGCACTCCCGGTCCCGGCAATTACGATAAACTCACCTACACGGTCGACATAGACTTGACTTCCGACAATAATTTCTACGTTCGCGGTTCATGGACCGGTCCGGTTACTCTGATGTATGATCCCGATTCGCTTTCAGCAATTGGCTCTGTAGAGGCCGACGGTTCAGAAGCAAAACTCTTTGCAGTGGGCAACGGACTTTATCAGGTGAGCGATTACCTCGGCTCGGTTGAGGTTTACAACATGATGGGCTCGCTCTGCGGCACTTTCAATGCTGCTCAAACCATTGACCTCTCTGCAGCCGCCCCCGGTATGTACATCTTCAAAATGGGTAAGACTACCGTAAAAGTAATCAAATAATCCACCTCCTCAATATCCTACGATAATGTTCAAAAAATATATCTTTGCGGCCGCGGCTTTGTTCATGGTATCATCTGCCGCCTTGGCCGATACCAACAAGATGATCGTCAACAAAACCGACGGTTCATCCGTTACCTTCGATGTTTCCGACATCACAGCCGGAACCGTTTCATCAGGTGAACTCAAGCTGGATGGGCAGAAGGTTGCCGATCTGTCAGAGGTTGCCGATATCCGTTTCATTGATCAATCCACCCTCCCGTTCACCATCACCAATCCTAAAGGTGAGATCACTGGTGCCTACGAGTCTGTACCTTCGATGCTTCGCGTTGTAGGTGCAGCCGCCGGCGATCCCTCGCAGTTCGCTTACGGAACAGTTGAGGCAAATGCGGCTTCCGAGCTCTCTATGGGCGATTACGGCATCTATCTCTCGCTCGCTCCTACCGCCATGAAGGATGGTGGCATCAAGGATCTTTCTGCCGACCAGGGCAGCTACATCCTTAAGCTTTACACCTATTCCGACGGTCAAGCCGTTGACTCGCTGACCTCTGTATCTGCAGGCGCGATCGAGTACTCCTGGAATGCAACCCGCAAGCGCCTCGTGCTCAATGTAAATGCCACTTTCAGCGATGGCACCGTGCTCAAATCCGAATTTACGGGAGCTCCTGTTGATGTTGCTTCAGTGGCTGAAATTGTTCCCGCCAAAACCTACGGTAATGAATTTGTGATAGTGGACGCCGCCGGCACCAGCTCGCGTTCGATCGCTCTAACCGGTGTGTCTAAAAAAACACGCACCGCCACAGCGTCCAATCCGCGAACTCTTACATTTACTTTTGATGTCGATGATTGGAACTATGACGGTTCTACCCTGGAAATCATTCCAGAGGATATCATTGACAAGGGCGATATAGATATGGCCACCGTTACTGGCAACTGCTATTATCTCCGTGCGTCGTCGTTCCAGTTCTATACTGTGGATGCCGGGCGCCAGTCACCCCTTGATGGTGTGATGAACATCAAGGACCTCGGCGATGGTAATTATGAAATATTCCTTCAGGTAACCAACTATTACAATAACCCCTTCGGATCCGGTCAGACAGGTTCACGCGAGAACCTTACCATTCACTGGAAAGGCCAGGTGAAATGATTGAATGTATTAAACTCTGATTAAGATTCATAACTTAAATCACTCTTTATAATAATGCCGGAAACCAGTGGTTGGTTTCCGGCATAAAAAAACACCGATGAAAAAAACATTTCTTTTGGCGGTTTCTGCATTACTATTGGCTTCTTCGGCAGCTGTTGCGCAGAAAATGTCGCCCGACACAGAAATCCTCCTCCACAAGCACCAGGTTCTCAAAAAAAGTCCCGATGCACGCAAAAGAGCGCTTGCCCGCGATGTGAAAACCAATGAGGAAATCACCGATGGTACCGTGGGTGCGTTCGTTACCGTTTCAGGTCCTTGGGTGGCCGATAAACTTCGTGAGGCCGGTTGCTCAGTAGGCACAGTTCTTGATGATATAATCACCATTGATGCGCCCATTGACCTTCTTCCTGTGATTGCGCAGATGGATGGTGTGGAATTTGTTGAAATCAGCCACAAGGCGGAAATAAAGAACTATCATTCCCGCATCCGTATGCATGTCAATGAAGTTCAGAATGGCCTTGACAATCTGCCCCAGTCCTACAGAGGACGGGATGTTGTGGTTGGTGTGATCGACATAGGTTTCGAGTATGCTCACGTTGCTTATCGTAAATATGACGGTTCCTTCACTCCACGTCTGACCCGTATCTGGAATCAGAACAAGGCTTATGGCGGAACTCCTCCTGAAAAATATGACTACGGTGTGGAATACCGTCCGGCCGAGGATGGTCTGCCTTCCGATAAGTTTGACACTACTGCTGAATTTCACGGAACTCACACTTCAATCATTGCGGCCGGTTCGCCCGCCGGTGGTAACCAGTATTACTATGGTATGGCTCCCGATGCGGATATAGTCCTTGTG
>CAJUSN010000017.1 GCA_910589095.1 uncultured Muribaculaceae bacterium | reverse complement strand
GATCTGGAAGGTGGGCATACCGCCGAAGAGCGAGTTGGTCCAGCGGGCGGTGTGACCGGTTTCCTCGGCATACTGCTGCACTTCATGGCCAATTGCCGACCCCTGCTCCATATCGTGCTGGCTGAGGGTGTTGCCGGTAACGTCGTCGGGGTAAAAATATATCAGGGCTATAAGCGCCATTATGGCCACCGAGCCGATAATGGCCCATAGTTTACGGTTGGAGAAAAGGCTTTTCTTGGGTTCAGTCATGATTTGTGGGAATCTGGTAAGAGTCTGTTTGGATTAAAGCGCAACGAGGCTTAATGATAGCGTCGGTTTAATTTGGCCGGCTGCTTCATCGTGCAAATTTACATAACATTGCCCACACTCCCCATCACTTTCAAGGAAAAAATAGGGCGTGTACTCCTGAAAAGATGCAAAAAACTGCCGCATGTCCTGATTTTTACGGGAGCATGCGGCAGTGTAAGGTTCTTTCGCGCGGACAATCAATCGTGCTGGATGGGCACTTTGCGGTGGATTGAATGGTCCAGCGAGATGAGTGTTTCAGTTCCGGTAACGCCGGGAATGGTCTGTATTTTATTGTTGAGCAATTCCATGAGGTGCTCGTTGTCGCGGGCAAAGAGCTTGATGAGCATGGTGTAAGGGCCGGTGGTGAAATGGCACTCCACGATCTCGGGAATTTTTTCAAGCTCCGGAACCACCTCGCGATACATGGCGCCGCGAACAAGCGAAACGCCTATGAAGGTGCAGGTGTTGTAGCCCAGCGTCTTGGGGTTGACATTGTAGCTGGAGCCTGTTATCACGTTGAGGTCCTGCATACGTTGGAGTCTCTGGTGGATGGCGGCGCGCGAAACGCCACATTCGGTTGCCACGTCCTTGGAGGGGATGCGGGCGTTGTTCATGACGATTTCAAGAATCTTCCGGTCGAGATTGTCTATCTTTCCCATCGCTGATATGATTATGAATGAAGAAATGTGATACTTTGAATGATAAGTGTTTGTTATGGTATATTAACATGCAAAATTACTAAGATTTTTTTTAATTGGCATGAATTTGCTATCAATAATTTAGATTTTTTGCAAAAATGTCAAGAAATCGCAATTATTGGTTGCGATTTCTTGACAAATGTTAAATTCTATTATGAGTTCCGGACTCCGGAACCGTGTAAGGTTACCACACGATAATCTTCACCGGCGAGCGGTGGGATGCGGAAGTGACCAGATAGGCACCTGCCGGCAGTGTGACCTCTTGGTAATCTGTTACTTCAGAAATGGTGGTCACGCAGCGGCCGGCCAGATCGAAGATGGACACCGAAAGGTGAGGTTCGGAGCAGCGGAAACGTACTGTGCCGCCGGCAAAGGTTTCCACCTGCAATGGCTTGTCGGCATCCACTGAGCCTATGCCGGCGGAGTGGTTGACAGTGATTACGTTTGAAGCATCCGAGAGGATACCGAGGCGAGACGACTGCACGGAGTAGGTGTGGTAATCGTCATCGGCAAAGTCGGTGATTTCCAGTGAGGTGTTTTCTGCCGGGAGCTGTTCGGTGGTCACGGTGCCTTTGCTGTAGCGTTTGAGGGTCACCATGTAGAAGTCGATTGTTTCATCGGCCGGCGCTTCCCAGTTGGCAACGTAGCTGTCGGCGGTGATGTCTGTGGCTTGGGTTGCCACAGGAGCTGAGAGTTCGGGCACCGGCAAACATTCGCCTCGCAGTTGCACAATACGGGAGCCTTCGTCAAGGCCGCCGTCGGTGATGATGAGGTTGGCTGTATGCTCGCCTACTTCAGTCGGCTTGTAGGTTATCGTTACCCATGTGCCACCTGTGGAGTTGGCGGCAGCTGCACTCACGGTGTTGGCTGAAAGGGTGAACAGTGAGCGGCTGGCACCTCCGATGGAGAGTTCGAGCGAGCCGCGCAGGTTTTCCCCCTTGAACTGTACTTGGGCGGTGGAGGTATAGCCTTGTGCTGTCTGGCTGAAGTCAAGTGTCATCCCGTTGGGGGGAGTGATGAGGTTGGCTGTCCCGCCCGGCTGCTCGGGAGTGTCTGTGGGATTGTAAATCTGTCCTTTTTTGTTACCCCAGATATATTCCACCAGGTCAGGGTAATCGATGTAAGGGTTGCGATTGTTTTGCACAAGGAACACCTGCTCGTTGCGAAGCACCTCTTTTTCGCTCACCGGATCGGCGCGGTGCCATTCGAGCAGAAGATCAATGGCCCATTGTTGCAGTGAGGGATACACGCCGTCGCGACACATATAAGTGTATTTCCACGACATGTTCTGGTAGCAGGTCACCATGTAGAAGTAGGTGCGTGCAAAGTCACCTTTGTATTCGTCGGCCGGTTCGAACACATACTTGGCGCCACCGGAGTTCTCTCCGATACCCACAGTGGATACGCCATTGGAAAAGGTTTGCGTACCCACCACTTTGCCGAGTGGGTAGTTGCTTTTAGCCAGATTGGCTGCTGCTTCCGAGGGGTATAGATGGTTTAGGTCGGTGTAGGCCGGAGTGGTGGTGCTTCCGCCCCACCAGCTTTTGGGGAGTGAGTGCTCACGGTTCAGTCCGGAAAAGCTGGGTGCGTAGAGGGGGATGTCGGAATACATGTCCCACCAACGCTTGGAGTTGGGATAAACGTCGGTTTTTTGAAAATATTGGGGCAAATTCTGATAGGATGATACCAACGTGTGTGGGTTGATTATCTGGTACAGAGCTGTTTTCAGTTCTGATTCACTTTTGCCCTTGAGTGATGAATAGTAGCCGGCCGGCACGGCTGCCGATAATGCAGCGAGCACTGACAGGGCGAGGAGCGCCATGACGGAGCGCAGTGGGTAGCAATGTTTCATTTGAGTCAGGTGAAGTTAATAGCTGACAAAAATACGAAAAAACCTCAAAAATTGTTCAGTTTTATTTCAAGGTAATGGTGAAAGTTTGTGTATTTGGCGTTTTTTTAGGAATTTTGTGGTGGAAACCCTGTTGGTTTGCCGATGAATGATATGATAAAGAATTTGATGTTCGACCTCGGGGGCGTGATTATGAACATACGCCGTGAGGATTGCGTGCAGGCTTTCAAGCGCCTCGGAATGAAGAATCCTGATGAGTTTTTGGGCGAGTACTCCCAGTCTGGTCCGTTTGCGGCCATAGAGAACGGGAGCAGCACTCCTGAAAAGTTTCGTGATGATGTGCGCGCCATTATTGGCGATGCGTCTATTGCGGATGCCGACATTGACCATGCATTCGGTGAGTTCCTCAAAGGGATTCCCGCTTACCGTCTGGAAGCGTTGAGGAAACTGAAAAAGAATTTCAATCTCTATCTTCTTTCAAACACAAATCCCATCATGTGGGCCGACGGCATTGCCCGCAATTTCGCGCAGGAAGGGAAGGATGTAAACTTCTATTTTGACGGAATAGAGCGCAGCTACAAGGCCGGATGCATGAAACCTGATGCACGCATTTTCCGCGATGCCGAACAGCGCTTTGGAATCCGTCCGGAAGAAACCATTTTCCTTGATGACTCGCAGGCTAACTGCGATGCAGCGGCCGCCTTGGGATTCAAAACCATTTGTGTGCATCCCGGCAGCGAGTTCATGGAGCTTCTTGCTGCATATCCCGGTATAACAATCGATTGACGGGTCGTGAATAAGGCTGTTGAATCATCAGCGCCTTTGGCGGTTGCCATCGGAATGTTCGACGGTGTTCACGCCGGCCACCGCCATCTGCTGGCGCAGTTGAAATCAGTGGCCGGAGAGCGGGGAATGGTGCCGGGTGTGGTCACTTTCCGCAGCCATCCCACCTGTGTGTTGACTCCTGACTGTCCTGTACCCCTGATTTCTACCTCATGCGAGCGCGAAACGTTGCTGCGGGCCGAGGGAATTGGCAGGGTGGTGATGCTTGATTTCAACGATGAACTCAGGGCTCTAACATCGCGTGAGTTCATGCTCATGTTACGCGACACTTACGGTGTGCGCACCCTTCTGGTCGGTTTCAACCATCATTTCGGTTCTGATCGCTCGCATGGGTTTACTGACTATCACAGGATTGGCCGGGAGATAGGCGTAGAGGTAGTGTTGGCCACCGAGGTGCCCGGGGCGAAGGTTAGCTCTTCTATCATACGCAGGCTCATTGCAGCCGGGCAGGTTGAAAAAGCTGGCGCGTTGCTCGGGCGACCATGCCGGTTGGAGGGTGAGGTGGTTGCCGGACGTCAGCTCGGGCGTACCATAGGATTTCCCACAGCCAATGTGCGCCCTCTCCATCCTGAACTTATCTTGCCCGGATCGGGCGTTTATGCGGCCCGCGTTACCGTTGAGGGTGACAGCGAGGTTTATGGAGCCATGGTCAATATCGGCTGGCGTCCAACTGTGAATTCCGATATGCAGGATGTGACCATAGAGGCTCATCTGCTTGATTTCAGCGGTGATATCTACGGCAAAAAAGTAAGGGTTGAATTGCCGGCGCGTATCCGCGACGAGCATCGCTTCCCTTCGGTGGAAGAGTTGCGGTTGCAGCTTACGGAGGATGTGAAGTCAGCGCGGGCTCTGTTGATGTAACGGGGAGATAAATGGTTGAAGCCTCCAATTCGGTTATATTCCTTTATCAAAACCGGCTCCCTTATGGTGGGGGTGAGGATATTTCGGTTCTACGAACCGTCCTTCCAAGGGGAATTGCTTACAGGATTGGGATAAGCAAAATTGTACGGTAAAGGTAAGGAAAATGAGATGTTTAGGCAAATTAAACCGCAGCTTTTAGAAGATTTCATTTGCACGGAGATGAGCGCGATTATTACTCGGCATAAGGCTGACTCGAAGAGTCAAAATGATAGTAACCCCACCATTAGGTCGCTTTATGCGACCGTGGTGGGGTTTTTCGGTAGGGGTGCAACCAGCATCGGAGAGGCTGCACGCACTAATAAGAGAAAGTGACGGTTGTTGAGGTGGTTGAGGCAGAGATGTCCATGTCGCCTATGCCGGAGGAGTAAGTACCGGCGCCCCCGTATTGACTGGGCTCGAGGCCGGAATTTTTCAATGTGGCAATGAAGGCTTTACATTCATCCGGTGTGCTGAATGTGATTTTGATTTTCTTATCCATATCTTCGCCACTTTCCGCTATGGTGATGGTGTTGTCGCCATTGGTACGGGCCCATTTATTACCTTTGCGGGTGAAACCTTTTTTCTTCAGCGACGACTCCTTGCAGGAGAAACTGTAGGTTTTTCGGCCGAAGGCTTCATTGTAGAAACTTGACACGACGTCGGCAGCAGTGAGGGCCTCAAGTTGCTTGGACTCAGGTTTTACAGAGTCAATGATGGCGGTAACCACGCTGTCGGTCACGGTGATTGTCACGGCTGACGTGTCAGGTGTGATCACTGTATCAGTTGCGGGTGTGATGGTTTCGGTTGATTTTGAGTTGCAGGCAGTTAAGGCGATGCCCACAGCGAAGATCAAGGCGGTTGTTTTCATGGGAAAGAAAGTGTTGAATGAAGAAAAGATTGGTCAGATTATTTATTTAGAGTATTACTGCTCTGTCTCATCGGGCCACGGGCATGGTTTGCCGGTAGCTGTGAACGAGGGGCGGTCGGCGTTCATTTCGCGCAGGCGCGTGCCAAGACGCTTGGATAGGAATTTCACCGTGTCGGGTTCGGCTGTGGCGAGATTGTGGTTCTCGGAAATGTCGGCCGGGATGTTATAGAGCTCTTTTTCACCGGTGTCATAGTGATATATGAGTTTCCAAGGCCCGCGCCGTATGGAGGCGCAGAGGTTGATTGCCGGACCTTCGTTGCCCCACACGTTGGGGAAGTTCCAGATGAGTTCACGGTCATCGGGCGTGGATGCTTCTCCTTTCAGAATTGGCACGAAGCTCACTCCATCGACCGGTTTGTCCTCTTCGGCTTTCCATTCCACCCCTGCCATCTCCAGAATGGAGGGATAGAAGTCCTCGATCATTACATAATCGTTTATTACGGTTGCTGAATCGGCCACCCCCGGCCATTTTACAATCATAGGTTCGCGGATGCCACCCTCGAGCAGAGAGCCCTTGCCGGAGCGGAGCGGGGCGTTTTGCGTGTTTAGCGGTCCGTCGCGCCATTCGCTCTGGGTGGCGAGGCCACCGTTGTCGCTCATGAATATTATTACAGTGTTTTCCGGTCGTCCTTTGGTTTCCACCCAGTCCATAATGTCGCCGAGACTTTTGTCCATACCTTCGATCAGCGAAGCATAGGCAGCCTCTTTCTCCGAGAGTCCGGCCTTGATGTAGGAATCGTAGTAGCGCGGGTCGCGGTCAATGGGTATGTGTATGGCATAGTGGGCCATGTAGAGAAAGTAAGGCTGGTTGTACTTTGCTGACTTGTCAAGGGCTTTGAGCGCCTCTTGAGTGAGTGCTTCAGTTACGAATGTGCCTGTGCCCCAATATTTCTCAAGTCCGGGCACACTGTTATAGGCCGTTGGGTTGCCGTCGGCATCGTGGCCATAGTTTTTTTCGCTGAGGTAGGTGGCGAGGCCGCCGGCGGCATGTCCGGCTATGTTCACCTCGAAGCCCCAGTGCTCGGGCATCTCGCCGGGAGTGTCCTGTGCTCCGAAATGAGCCTTGCCCACATGGATGGTGTGATAACCGTCGGCACGCAGACGGTCCACGAAGGAGTGGCCCACGTAGCTGTTGGGTGTACCGTTTACCTGCTGAACGCCATTGTAGTTCCACTCCGGCAGCGTTATTCCTTCATGCTGAAGATCGGTGGTCTGATCGCGAAACATGGTCCAGTTCGTCACTCTGTGGCGTGCATTGTTGGCTCCTGTGATAAGGCTGCAGCGTGAAGGCGAGCTTATGCTGCACGCGTAGGCCTGTGTGAATTTGACCCCTTGAGCTGCCAGTCGCTCCATGTTTGGGGTGTGGTAAGCTCGGTTGTAGGGAGTAATGGAGTCGGCAAAGGGCACGGAGGTGTCTTGCCAGCCCATGTCGTCGACCATGAAGAGAATTATGTCCGGGCGCGGATCAGTAGATGAGGGGGTAGAAACGGCAGCGCCGGCAGTCAATGATAAGGCTGCCGGTGCCATCAGTGCGATGGTACGTTTTTTCATTACGATGAGGGGGAGGATTGGATGTTGATTGATAAATTTGAGAGAAAAAGCTGCGCTGCGGAGAGCGTCAGAATTGTCGGAAGTAGAGGATCACGTCATCACCCACATTCTCGATAGCCACGCGTACAGCTTCGAGGTTGGCGATTTTAGCGCGACCGTTGACACTTGTGGGTTGGATATATTTCACAACGAATTCATCCACATCGGAAGGGCGCACTACCAGATAGGGACTCTCCTGGGTAACACCAACGCCGGTGAGGAAAATAAGGTCGCAAACTTGCAACAAGCGATTTTGCAGGAGTGTTTTGGCTTCTTCGTTGCCGAGCGATGATGCTGCACCATAGCCGGTGAAGAGCAGATAAAGGTTGGCGGGATCTTTAGCCAGGGCTGCCCATATTTGATTCATGGCGGTGGAATAATCGCCTGCAGCATATACGCGTGCTATTTCGGGATAGGTCTGCGAAGCGGAAAATCCGGGCTGTAGGGCCGTTCCATAGTAGAGGGCTGCCATGTCGTCGGTCGAGAGGGTCTGGCCGGTAGCAAAACGGTCAGCGAGTGCCTTGTAGGCGGCTTTGTCCGAGACGGCTGCTGTGATTGCTTTGCGGTCAGGTGTATATTTTGCTGTCTGAGCCATGATGGCGGGCACAGAGAGAATGAGAGAGAGAAGCAGTGAGGTGATGATGCGTTTCATGATGGGGTTGTTTTTTTGAGGGGGTAATGGATGAATTAACCGGGATTGTTGAACTTGAGCATAGCGTCGATGAGGTGGCGGTCGTTGGCCAGACGGGGCACCTTCCTCTGTCCGCCGAGCTTACCTGTCGATGCGAGCCAACGGTCAAACAGCCCTTTGGATGCGACGGTGACTGTGAGCGGGGCAAGGAAAATGTTGCCTTGACGTTTGGCTTGGTAGTCACTGTTCTCGCGGGTAAGGGCCGCGTCGAGTTCGGCTGCGAACTCATCGATGGAGCGAGGCGGAGTGGCGAACTCTATCAGCCACTGGTGATGTCCGCGGGAATGGTCTGTGGTATATACCGGGGCGGCCGTATAGTCCAGCACTTTGCAGCCGAGCCGGGCACAAGTCTTTGCCAGGGCGGCATCAGTGTTATGGACCATCACCTCTTCTCCAAATGCGTTTATGAAGCTTTTTGTTCGGCCGGCAATGGAAATTCTTAGCGGATTGACGGTTTCTATCTTCACGGTGTCGCCAAGTGGGAAGCGCCAGAGTCCGTTTGTGGCCGTGATTATCATCTCATATATCGTCCCCTCTTCCACCTCCCAGGCAGCAAGTGGCTCTCCCCCTCCAATGGGGCGGAATTCGAAAAACACCCCGGCATCGAGCAGCAACAACAATCCAGGTGCATCCGCCCTGTCACGGACGGCAAAAAAGCCTTCGGAGGCATTGTAGGTCTCCACATAGTTCATCCGAGCGGGGTCAATGAGGCTATCGTAGAGCTCGCGGTAAGGGGCAAAGGATATTCCGCCGTGGAAAAATACTTCCAAGTTGGGCCACACCTCATGCAGCTCCGTGGCACCCTTGCGCTCCATTACCCGGCGTATGACAGTGAGAAACCATGAAGGCACGCCTGAAATATTGGTTATGTTGCGGTTCATTGACGCTTCCACCAGGGCCGGGAGTTTTCGGCTCCAATCGGCCATCAGTGCAGTGTGGCGTGAGGGTATACGGGCAATATTGGCCAATGGGCTCATGGCCTCTATGAGGTTGGCCGACAGGTCGCCTACCCGCGTTTTTGAGTTGGCAGGGAGTGAGAGCTCGTTGCTGAAACTGCCCCCCAGAATAAAGGCTTTGCCTGAAAAGAGGCGGCTCTTGGGATTGCGCGCCAGATAGAGGGTCACGGTGTCGGACGCGCCCCGGTAATGGTTGCGCTGCAGCGAAGCATCGGTCACGGGGATATATTTGCTTTTTCCGTCGGAGGTGCCGGAGGATTGCGCGAACCGTCGGGTAACTCCGGGCCAAAGCAGATCGGGCTCTCCGGCAATCATGCGCATCACCAGCGGACGCAGTGAAGCATAATCCGCAATCTCCATTCTCCCGCAAAAATCCTCGCGGGAAGTGTGTCGGTTAATTCCGTTGCTGCGAGCCTGCAGGCATCGCTCGCCGGCGGTGAGAATCCTGCGCAACTCGGCGCGCTGCAACTCCTCAGTGGAGGAGGCGTAGCGTTCCAAAGCCTTGAGGCGGCGCAAGAACCATGGTCGGATCAACGGAGTGGGATTCATAAGTGCGGTTTTTTGCCCATGAAATCGGGTCCGCAAAAATACATCAAAAAATCGTTACAACGGTAATTTCAGGTGCGTTTTGCGCGTTTTTTTGAAATTTGCGCAATCTATTTTGCCCTAACGGATGATTTTTGAAAAAATATGCGTAATTTTGCGAACATTCTCCACACCTAATCCGGTTCAAATGATTATGAAAAATAAACTAACTGCACGCTTTGCCGCTTTCCTCATGTCGGTTGTACTTCTCGCAGGCGCAACATCGTGTGTTCACGATGATCCGTATTACTCCACCGACATTCTCACTGCCTACAACTGGGAGCTTGTGGCTGTCAACGGCGTGCCTGTCCGCGAGCTTGATGTGTGTGAGTTTCAGTTCTATAACTTTGGAAACGGAACCTACGGCCGATACAACGAGTATGGGTCATGGTATGAAATACCTATCCAGTGGGAAACCACTGTGGCTTACGGCGGGGCGGAATACCTCTACGTTTATCCCTCCGGCACGGCTCAGACCTGGGAGTATCTGATGCGTATCTACGATGGCTACAATCCTACTCTCGAGTTGAACGACCTTGCCACCGGCGACCGACTGACTTTCCAGACCTATTGACCTCCGAAACGTTTACCTCCCACCCCCTGAAAGATCATGGCCGCAAAAGAGATGACGGAAAAATGGACCGAACTTGAACTGCTCCCCGAATGGGATGAGCAGTTCTACGACGTCTATACCGGAAAGAAACATGGCAAGTGGGTGATGCTAAAGACTCTCAAGCCTGAATATAAGGACGATCCCCGCTTCCGCTCCATGATCGAGAAGGAGTTTGATGTGCGTTATAATCTGGCCCATCCAGGAATTGTGATGATCAATGATTTCGAGGATGTTCCGGGTGTGGGATGGTCCATCATCACCGATGATGTGTATGGACTCTCGCTGCGCAAGCTCATCGATCAGGGCAAGGTGACGATGAAGCATGTGGAGCGCCTCTGCACCCAGATGGTTGAGGCTATGGATTATATTCAGACCAATCACCTGGTGCACTTCCCCCTCCGCCCCGAAACGGTGATTTTTACCGAAAATATAGAGAATCTCAAGCTGATTGACGTGGGCTTCGATCAGCGGGAGAATCTGTCGCCTGCTGAGGCTACGGACGATATCCTCTCTTTCGGGCGTATTCTCAATGAAGCGCTTGACGCATTGCAGGAACCTGCACCACAGCAGCTGCGCCGTGTTGCCGAGAAGTGCTGTCAGCAGGATCCAAAGAACCGTTACCGCTCCATCCATCAGCTTCGTATGGCGCTGGCCCACCGCTCCAATAATCGCTTCTACATCTCTATTATCATATTCCTTCTCCTCATGATAGGGTTGCTCCTGTGGTTCAACTCGTCCAAGGCCCCTAAAGCGGATGACTCCGTGGCCATGAACGCTACGTTGGTTTCATCACCTGTGTCGTCAGCATCCCTTACATCATCATCTCCATTATCACATTGACCCCCATTCATCAAACACGATGTCAGTAGAAATCAAAGCTTTGACCCCCACAGCGCGCGAGAGGCGCGAGTATGTCACGTTCGGCATCGACCTATATGCCGATTCTCCCTACCATGTGCCAGCACTAAGGATGGATGAGCTCCAGGCTCTGAATCCCAAGAAAAACCCGGCCTTTGAGTTTTGTAAGGCTCAGGCTTTCATGGCTTACCGCGATGGAAAGCCTGCCGGACGTATTCTGGCTATTGTCAATGAAGTGGCCAACGAACGCTCCGGCCGCAAACAGGCCCGCTTCGGATTCGTGGATTTTACTGATGATGCCGAAGTTGTTGATGCACTTTTCGGCGCTGCAGAGGATTGGGCCAGGCAGCAGGGAATGACGGAGATCATTGGCCCGATGGGATTCACTGACATGGACCATGAAGGTATGCTCGTGGAGGGATTTGAAGAGATGGGCACAATGGCCACCATCTATAATTATCCCTACTACATGGACCACATGGTGCGCCGCGGCTACGTCAAGGATGCCGACTGGGTGGAATTCCGCATTGCCATCCCTGACAGTATCCCCGACAAGTATCAGCGCATCTCCGACATTGTGAAGCGCAAATACAACCTTAAAGTGGTGAAATTCACCTCACGCAAGAAGCTGAAGGATCAGTACGGCCATGCACTTTTCAAGCTGATAAACGAAGCCTACGACCAGCTTTACGGCTACTGTCCGCTCTCCGAGCGTCAGATTGACTATTATATCGGACAGTATCTTGATTTTCTGCGTCTTGACTGCGTGAGCGTTATCGTGGACAGCAATGAGGAGTTGGTGGCAGTCGGCATCTCAATGCCATCGCTTTCCAAAGCTTTGCGCAAAACCCGTGGCAAGCTGTTCCCCTTCGGATGGTATCATATCCTCAAGGCTATCAACGGCAAGAACGACGTGGTTGACCTCATGCTCATAGCCGTGAAGAAAGAGTATCTTGGAAAGGGTGTCAACGCCGTTATATTCACCGATCTTATACCAGTTTATCAGAAAGCCGGCTTCAAGTTTGCGGAGAGCAATATTGAACTTGAAGGAAACGAAAACGTGCAGCAGCAGTGGCAATACTATGACTATCGCCAACACCGCCGCCGCCGCGCCTGGAAGAAACCACTCTGACCGTGTCAAGGTCTTAGTATTCTTCCATATTCACTTTGAATTTCTCTCCCTTTGAGGTGGTAAAGGTGCCGTACATTTCGGTGCCGCGAGTCTCTATTCTTACATTCCATGTGCCGCTAATCCGGCCTTTGGGGGTGTATTCCTTCATGTTGAGGGCCGTTGTGCCTTGTATGTTCAGCGATTTCCATGTGCCTTTCAGACGGAGGCGGGATGTGGTAGCTTTATTATTTTCAAAATACTGATAATAGCCATCCACATTGCCATTTGTACCTATAGTGATATGCATTTCGGCATAGTATTTTCCTATTGAGCCGCGATAGTTTAGCGGTGTATTGGCTTTTGCAGAGAAGCTGCATAGGGATACAATTATAGCGAAAAGGGTAATAATCTGTTTCATTTGCGTATAGAGTTTTCGTAGGAGGCTATTTGGGTGGCTATCTGGGCCATGCCTTTCACGGTTGGGTGGCCGGCACGTTTGTCAATGTCGTGGAGCTTAACGCAGCCAATGCCGTAATGTTTGGCAATGGTTTCAAGCGATTCGGCCACGTCGGGGCGCATTTCGCTGTTGATGATGAGGGTTACCTCGGTGCCGGGATAATAGTCTAAGATAGAGGCAACAAGATAGGCGGTTGCGGGACGAACTTGATAGAGGTCGGCCGCGGTCCAATCGGCATATTTGTATTCGCCCATGGGCGATTTGGCCCAGTCATCGTTTGTGCCTCCGAAGATATAGATTATGTCGGGTGATCCGAGCTGCTTGAGGCGTGTAACGAAAGAGCGGTCGGAGTAGTCGTTGTTGCTATATCCTGAGTTGCAGATGGTTGCGCCTGAATAGGAATTGTTGGTTACCAGGCGGTAGCCTTGTTTGCGAATGAGCTGGTGCCACCATGTCTGGCTCACTTCGTTCACGTCGGTTTTCTCGGGGTTGGCCACGGTTGAGTACCATGTGCGGTTTTTTTCCGGAGTTACGAATCCCTTGAATGTTGAATAGGAATCGCCGAGAATGGACACACCTTTTCGGCTTTGGGCCGCTGTTATGTTGAAGGTGAGGCAGCAAACAATGGTGAAAAGAAGTATGCGCAGTGATCGGTTCATGGCTGATGTAGAATTAATTAATATAGGTGGAAATGCACTGTTAGGCAAATTTAGCAAAAAAAATCCACGCATTGACTTTTTTCATTAACAAAAACGGCGACAGGTGTGTTATTAACGTAAAAATAGATTTATGCTATGAGAAATTCCTTTGATTCCTATCCGGGACGCTACGGGGAGCCTACGGGCCTTTCCGTGCAGGTGAGCCGGGTGATGATGCGTGTATATTTCAAGATGTTTCTGGCGCTGATTGTGAGTGGACTCACTGCGTGGTTTTGCGCGTCGTCGCCGGCGGTGATTTCGACGTTTGCCACCCATTCGTGGCTAATGTGGATAGTGGTTGCCGTTGAATTGGTGCTGGTTATGTCCATTTCGGGCGCTGTTAACAGGATGAGCGGCTCCACAGCCACGCTGCTTTTCTATCTCTTCGCCATTGTCAACGGCCTGATGCTGTTCCCTATAATTTTCGCATACTCGGGAGTGTCCATTGCAAAGACCTTCTTCATAACGGCCGGCGTGTTCGGGGCTATGAGTGTCTACGGGTATTTCACCAATCAGGATCTGAGCCGATTCGGGTCGATACTTGTGATGTGTCTGATTGGGCTTTTTATAGTGATTCTGGTGAATGTGTTCCTGAAGTCGTCGACTCTTGAATGGATAATCTCGGCTGTGGGTGTGCTGATATTCATTGGCCTCACGGCGTGGGATACTCAGCAGGTGCGCCGCATGGCAGAGTCTATGCCGGGCGAGAATACCGGTAAATTGGCCACGTTAGGCGCTCTGACGCTCTATCTTGACTTTATCAACCTGTTCCTTTTCCTGTTGAATTTCTTCGGAAACAGCCGCAATTGACAGGCTTAAAATTTCGGATATAATAAAGCGTCCCGGCACCAATGCGGTGTCGGGACGCTGTGATATTGTCAGTGAGCTAAAATGGATTAGCCGTTGACTTTCTTCATGTGGGCGATGAGATCGAGCACTTTGTTAGAGTAGCCGATTTCATTGTCGTACCAGCTAACAACCTTAACGAAGGTGGGGGTGAGCTGGATACCTGCCTTAGCGTCGAAGATAGAGGTGAGGGGGCAGCCGAGGAAGTCGCTTGAAACAACTGCATCTTCAGTGTAGCCGAGCACACCCTTGAGTTCGCCTTCAGAAGCTTCCTTCATAGCGGCGCAGATTTCTTCGTAAGTGGTGGGTTTAGCGAGGTTAACGGTAAGGTCAACAACAGATACGTCGAGAGTGGGGACACGCATTGACATACCGGTAAGTTTGCCGTTGAGTTCGGGGATAACTTTACCTACAGCCTTAGCAGCACCGGTTGAAGAGGGGATGATGTTGCCGGAAGCGGCACGGCCACCACGCCAGTCTTTCATAGAAGGACCGTCAACGGTTTTCTGAGTAGCGGTAGTAGAGTGAACGGTGGTCATGAGGCCTTCAACAACGCCGAACTTGTCGTTGAGCACTTTGGTGATAGGAGCCAAGCAGTTGGTGGTGCAAGAAGCGTTAGAAACGAACTGAGTGCCCTTAACGTAAGTGTCCTGGTTAACACCGCAAACGAACATGGGGGTGTCGTCCTTGGAAGGAGCAGACATAACCACGTACTTAGCACCGGCTTCGATGTGAGCCTGAGCTTTTTCCTTGGTGAGGAAAAGACCGGTAGATTCAACTACGTATTCAGCACCAACAGCGCCCCAGCCGATTTCTGCGGGGTTCTTGCAAGCAGTTACGCGGATTTCTTTGCCGTTGACGATGAGGAGGCTCTTTTCAACGTCACATTCTACGGTGCCGTCGAAGCGACCGTGCATGGTGTCGTATTTGAGCATGTAAGCCATGTAGTCAACAGGAAGAAGGTCGTTGATAGCAACTACTTCAATGTCGTCGCGCTTGGTAGATGCGCGGAATACGAAGCGTCCGATGCGGCCGAAGCCGTTAATACCGATTTTAGTCATAATTGGTTGTTATAAAAATTGAGGTTATAAGTGTTTGTTGTTGTTTTTGTTACGGTGGGTGAGCAGCCGTGTTGGTTTTCACCGTCACAAAGTTAGTAATAAATTTTGATATAGAGTGTTTTCTTGCAAAAACTTATCGGGCAATGATAATATTATTTAACAAAACAGCGGCGCCTGGGAGTCTGTGGCTCAGAAGGGCTGAACGAGGAGGATGCCGGAGTTGGAAGGACCTTCTTTTTCGGCGCGGTCATAGGCAGCGTCGGGAATGCCCGGGCAGAAGATGAAGGCGCAGTCGTTGTCGGGCCAGTCACACTCGGAGCGGGTCCAATAATAGTTCCCGTAGTTGTCGCTGCCGTATGCTGTGGCCACTTCACGCAGCGAGGTACAGTTTTTTATCACTTCGGCTTGGGCACGTGTAGGGATGCGGGTTCCGTAAAGCTCAATTGCCGTGGGCCAATCGGTGTAGCCGCCAACTTCGTTGTAACGGTCCTCCCAATCGAGTATGAAGCGTTCGCCGTCGGAGATGAGCACTATCCCGAGAATTTCGTAGCTGCTTTTGTCGCGGCAGGCGTTCCATCCGATTGCATCAGTGTAGGTAACGCCTTTGGTGGGGTGAGTGACCGCGAGGTCGAGATGGCATGGTGTGTCATGAAAACCGGCTTGGATCGGGGGCAGTGAGATGCCATCCTCAATGAGGTGCAGTGCCAGATTGTCGAACTGATTATCATTGTAGGTGATAACACTGTTGTATGTGTCACGCTGTGTGTTGTTAATCACAATTTGATTTGGATGGACAATGACTTTCACACCGCTTCCGTCGTTGGTATTGAAGGTTATCGTATGTCTATCGCGGAAGTCAGGTTCAACGAGGGTTTGGCGATGAACAGTTTTGGTTCCTACGGTTATCTCAATTCTGTAATATGTTGAGTCAAGGTCATATTTCCGGATGGTGACGTCTCCACGCGGACTGAGGTTGCCGGCGTCGCCCCTGCCGCTGAGCGACGATTGGGACTTATCCGAAAGTTCAACTCTCGAGAGGCTGTTGTATATGAGATCCTGAGCTCGGGCCAAATCAACAGTTGCGAAGAGTGTAATCAGGGCAAGCAGTATTTTGTAGCGATGCATGGGAACGGGCTGTGTTTTTTAATGAAATGAAACAAACTAACTTAGGGAAGTGGTCAGCCGATGCCCGCATTGAGGCGTTCGCGGACAATGTCAGCGTTTTGAAATATGTCGCATTGGAAACCACACTCGTATTTGCCATTAATTACAGTCGAGGGGATGAACCAAAATTCGGCAATGGAGGCGCCTTTGTAGAAGGTGAGCCGGTTGTCGGAATCATCCCAGAGTGTCCATCCGGCGCTGCGGAGAGTCTGCGTTATTTGTTTCTGAAGCTTTGCGGCATCGGCTTCTTTGGAATAAACGGCGTCGCCATAGAAGTAGCACTTATAGTTTGAGTTTGACGGGCGTGACACACCGAGCTTGCGCAGCGGATAGCCAAAGAGGCTCAATCCATTGAGGGAGGGCCATTCGAACCCAACGTCACCGTTTTTTCGCGTGCCCAACGCCCATCCATAGGTGGTTTTGGCTGCGCTTATGAAGTTGGCGTTCGTAACGGTGGCTCCGGCGTCGATTTTCAAGCCGAAGGGGCGGCGGAAAAGTTCAACGAGGTTGATGTTGCCTTTGATTGCGGGGGAGAGATTAGAGGCGGAAGCTGATGTCTTGGCGACAAGGGCTTTACGCATACCGGTGAAGGCGTCTTTATCCAAGAGGATGAACTGAATGTCGTTGTCACCAATTTTCAATCGTTCCGGTGTGAATGTTATTTTTTGTGTGCTTCCGTTGCTCATCTTGTAATCGAAGGTGATGGTGTTGTCATTGACCACTTTAGGATTTGTGACAAGGTCGGAGGTCAGTGTCTGCTTTCCGGAGGCGATAGTGATGAGGTAGAGGCCGGTGTTAGTGTCATCCACGGTTACTTTTCCTATGGATGCGAAAGCAAGCACCCCGCGGGCTGATTCGCTGAGGCTTTCATCAAGAACTGACGATAATCCTTCGTAGATGCGCGTTTGGGCCGATATCTGGAGAAGTTGCAAGGTTAGCAACAGGATTAATGCAAGGCGTTTCATGGGTGTGTTGTGTGATGTGTTAATGGAGTTTATGCAAAAATAGGAAAAAATCATGAGAAAAATATGTACTTTTGCAGTTGATGGAAAGAATTCCGGCCAAATTTAAGTTTTCGGCATTTTGGGCCGTTGTATCTGCGTTTTATGCCTTGATGTTTGTGGGCATGGAATTTGCAGGTTCTCCGCTGGCCGGCTGGCGGGGGGCCGCCTCACTGGCAGGCCAGTGGCTTGTGGTCAGTGCAGCCGCGTCGGCAGTGATAGGGCTGTTGGCTGTCAACCGATGGGTTTGGGCAGTGACTGCTCCGTTGCTCATGGTTTGCTCGGCAGCCGTGGGATATTACAAGCTTACAATGGGCCTTTCATTGACGCCGGTGCTTATTGAGCTGGCGCTTACCAACGATTTTAATACCTGGGCCTCGGTAATTACATTCAAACTGGTTGGTGCCGTGCTGTTAGCGTTGGCTGTCGGTGCTGCGCTGGCTTGGGTACGGTTTGTTCATGTGCGTTCTCCCCGCCCGCAGGCTTTGTGGGCTTGCGGATTCCTCGTTGCGGTACTGTTGCCTGTGACTGTTATAAAGCGGTTTAAGGCTCCGGTGTCAGCTCGTGTGCCTTATTCGTTTTGGTATGCGGTAGAGGGGTATTTGCTCAACCGGGAGGCTGTTAGTGAACTGCGTGACACTTATGAAGCCACTGATGCCGTGGCGCCGGAGAACGCTCCTATGGTAGTGCTGGTGATAGGTGAGTCGCTCAGACCTGACCATTTGCAACTGAACGGCTACCATCGCCCTACAACACCGCGCTTGGCGCGTGACAGTGGTGTGGTGAGTTTTCCCAACGTGACCACCGATTTTGTTTACACGCATCTGAGTGTGCCACGTATAATGACACGAGCGCATGGCGAGAATCCCGACGCCGCTTTTACGGAACAGTCATTCATCACACTTTTTAATAAGGCCGGATTCCGGACTGCATGGCTCTCGAATCAGGATGCGGTGAACACCTATGCCTATTTCATGCATGAGGCCGACACACTGGTGCAATGCAACGGGGCACGTACATTTTACGCTTATGAAAAGTGGCTTGATTCGGACCTTCTCGAGCCATTTGGAAAGGCGCTGGAGAAGGCGACGGGACGTGGACTTATTGTGATGCACACAATTGGCTCGCATTGGTGGTACCGGTCGCATTATCCTGACTCATTGGCTAAGTTCCAGCCCGAAACCGACAGCAGAGTGGTGAGTGAGCTCACTCGGGAGCAGATGGTAAACTCCTATGACAACACCATTCTTGCCACGGACAGCTTTCTGGCCGATGTGACCGATATGCTACGCGGACGTAATGCTGTGGTGATATTCATATCGGATCATGGCGAGGCTCTTGGCGAAGATGGGAAATATCTTCATGCCGAAGATAATCCTCAGCTTCATCCCACGGCTTGTCTGGTATGGTATTCGCCCGAGTTTGCCGCATTATATCCGCAGAAGGTGTCAGCGCTAAAAAAGAATAGAGCGAAGGCTTGCACCACTGATGCCATTTTCCACACAGTGCTTCATGCCGGGGATGTAGACACGCCGGTGTTGGAGCTTAAAAACAGTATGTTCCATGATTCAGACCGCAATGAGTGACAAGCGCATAGGGTGGGTTGACTACGCGAAAACCATAGCAATATATCTTGTGGTGCTACTCCACACACATTGTTCGGGAGAACTGACGGTGGCCATCAACAGCTTTGTGATGCCTACATTTTTCTTCCTCTCCGGCTTTTTGTTCTCGCGGAGGCGCAACCCTGATTTCGGAACTTTTGCCTACAAGCGTTTCCGGCAGTTGGTGGTGCCATATCTTTGGATCAATGCGGTGGCGTATCTTGCATGGGTGACAGTGCTCCGACACTATGGCGATGACGCAGCTGCTGGGATGGAATGGCATGAGCCGCTGATTGCCGTTGCTCTGGGGTTGCCATCCGGGTTGGTGCATGACATTCCGCTGTGGTCACTGTTGTGCTTCTTTGTGGTGGAGATGGTGTATTATCACCTCGGGCGTATTCTGCCGGACTGGGTGATCGCTCTGGTGGCGTATATTGTGGCCGGAGCATTGAGTATTTTCGCGCCTGATGAGGGGATTGCTTTGCCTCTCACACTTGCACCCTGCGCCGGAGCTCTCGCCTTCTATGCAGCGGGACATTTCGCAGCATCCCGGAGGGAGGTGATGGCGCGGTTGGCTGCGCCGAACGTGTTGCTGCTTCTGTTTGGGGTGGCACTCACGGGGCTGGGCTTGAGTTTAAACCGTCCCACGGCGTTCTTTATGGGTGCGTTGGGCAATCCGATGTGGTTTGTGTTGACAGCCACCGGGGGAACGTTGATGGTGGTGCAGATGGGTGGCTATTTTTGCAAGCTGGCGGGTGATGGTGTTTTCATCCGCTTTATGTCACGTGGTACACTGCTGATATGCGGATTTCATCTACTTGCCTTTTCGGCTATAAAAGGAGTGATTCTGTTTGGCGCAGGTGTGGAGCCTGCAGAGCTGACTGCCGGAGTGGGGCGAGGTCTGATTATGGCCACAGCTGCATTTGCCCTATGTCTGCCTGTGATATGGGTGGTAGAGCGGTGGCTACGTTTCCTTGTGAGCAAATGATTACCGCACTATCATGAATTTGGCAGTTCCGCCCTTGTTGCCACTGTCGGACCCTTGTGAGGCAAACACAAAGTATACACCGGATGGGACAGGACGTCCGGCACCGTTACAACCGTCCCAGCTGAACATGCCGCCCTGGGAGCGACCTTGATGTACAACGTTGCCGGCTGAGTCGGCAATCTTTACCAGTGAATCATCCATGAGCCCTTTTATGTAGATGGGTCCGGAGTAGTCAGGGGCAACCGGATTGGGGTAAACCACTATATCGCTGAATGAATCCATGGCCGGAGAGGCATCGGAAGTGTAGGTGAAGAGGCCTTCGGCAGTGCCAACATACACGGTGGATGAGTTGGGATCGGCATACACGGAATAGATATCCTTGGAGGGGAGGGGCGAGTTCTCGTCGGTGAACTGGCGAAGAATTTCGGAGCCATCGGCCGACACGAGGAAAAGCCCGGAGGCTTTGGTTGCAATCCATTTGCGGTTGGCTGCATCGGTGGATATGCTGTAGATGAGGTCGGTTCCGAGAAGATATTCGGCGGTGTTGGAGCCGTCGTTCTTCGGCACTTTCGCGCGGCGCACGGTGAGATTGTCGGTCACTGCCGATGATGGATTCGGAATTATGTAGATGCCCTGGTCAGTACCTACCCAAACGGCACCGTCGCGATCCTCACAGAGAGCCGACGTGTAGTTGGGCGTGAAGGTGTTGCCATCCTGGTCAGTGATGCGTGTCACGCGGGCCATCCGGTCATCAGTGAGCGATTGGGTTCCGCGATTGTCATAGACAAAGAGCAGGTTGGATGTGTTATGGTCAGCTACAAATGTTATGTTGGATCGTTTGCAGTGGACTATCTGTACATCCTGACCACCGGTGTAGCCAACGGAGCGAGTATCGGGGGTGAACCAATCTGAGGCCTGTATCTGCTGCGGGTCAAGGCGACGTTTGTCGGCCGGGAGAATGAAGAGGGGGCGGGCGGTGGAGGCATCAGTGGTGGTGAAGAGCCACAGGTTGCCGAATTGGTCGGTGCTGACGCGGTAGGCAATGGCACGCTCATCGATTTTTTCCAACGGGGTGTGGTCAAGGCCGTAGACTCCCTCCCGCTCACCTGCTCGCATTTTGTAAATGCCGTCAACGGACGATGAAGCGTAAAACACATCCTTGTCATCGGGGTCAAAGGCAATGGATGTGGGCCCTACCAGGTATTTGCCCACAGAATTTTGCGCCTCTTTAGCGCGGTAGATCACCGCATCCACGGGATATGGGGTAACATCAGATGTTTCGCCGGAAATGAGGTCAATGCATGAGGCGGTGAATGGTTTATTAAAACCTGCTGTTCCGGGCTTGTCGAAGCGATAGGTGGTGGTTCCGTTGTTGGTAACGAACAGACGGTCGGCCTGCGGAGAGGGGACAAGGTAGCAAATCTCCCTGACTGAAAATTCTGCGGGCCGGTATCGGTCAGAGATAAGTGTCACACTACCGTCGGAGCCAAAACCGTGGCAAGCCAAGCCGTCGCGAGTTAGCGACCAAATGGCTTCTGCACCGTCGGCTGTGCCTATGCGACAACCGGCAAATGTGTCGGGTAGCTGGGCGAGCAGCGTTTCGGACGGGTTTTGGGGATTGACGGAATATAGGTTTCCGTCGGCCACGTAATAGAACTTTCCGTCTTCGGCCTGAGAAAGATCAAAACCGGGTGTATGGGCAGCTATGGTGTTTTGCGACGTTATAGCCGGTGTGTTAAAATCAAGTGAAAGCCGACGCAATGTGTTATGCTTATCTGTTGTTATGGCGAGAATGTCGGTCCCTGAGAGGGGGAGAATGGAGGTGAGCGGTGTGCAAGCTCCCAGAGATGTGAATTGGGAGAGCGAGGGGAAACGACTTCCGCATGGCGCAAAGAGCAACATTCCGTCGGCAGAGATGACAACGTTGCCGTCAATCACTGTCACGGCGTTCACGGGCGTTGAGTAGATGCCGGACTGCACCACTTCATGGCGCGTGCCGTTGAATTCCACTAATCCGAAATTAGTGGCCACATAGATGCGGTCGCCGCTGAAGCATACGTCGTTGATTGTCAGCGGCGGGTCAATGGAAGAGTCGGAAATGTCCGACATGTTGACAAGGTGCCCGTCGTCATACAGCAGATCAATGTTGCCTGTGGAGTATGCGATTAACAGATATTTGCCTTCGGTGTTGTAATAGATTCCGGTTGCCGAGGGTGCGTTGAGGAGGTTGGAGGAGGTGTATGCGTGACTCTCATCAGCTTTTTTGTCGTAACTGAACAGGGCATTGCCTGACAGGTAATAGACTTTAGAGCCGGTGTCAATCACTTTTTGAGGAGGAAATGTGAACGAGGCCACAGCTTCCCAAGTGCCGGTCTGAGCATGAAGCGTAAAACTGCAGGAGATAACCGACAGGAAAGCAAGGAGAAGATGGGAAAGATGTTTCATAGGTGATGAGGTGAGAGTGAAGGTCAGATAGATGCGAGGAATGCGGTGAGCTGCCTTGTGGCACGTCCACGGTGGCTGATGGCATTCTTCTCGGCATCGGTCATTTCGGCGAAAGTCCGGATCTCTCCATCGGGGCGGAATACAGGGTCGTAGCCAAAGCCCTCGGCTCCAGCAGGGTTCAAGGTGATTTCACCATCCACGCGGCCCTCGAAAAAGCGGGTTTCATCCCCGCAAATAAGACAAATGACGGTGGAGAAATGGGCTTTGCGATTGGCCTGTCCCTCAAGATTTTTGAGCAACAAAGCCATATTGGCAGCCGAATCATGGCCCGGTCCGGCGTAACGTGCCGAGTAAACACCCGGGGCGCCGTTGAGCGCATCGACGAGGAGGCCGGTGTCGTCGGCAAAGCAATCGTAGCCGTAATGGGTTTTCACATAACGGGCTTTGATTTCCGCATTGCCGCGCAGGGTGTCGGCAGTTTCGGGGATGTCGTCGTGGCAGCCAATCTCTTCAAGAGACATCACTTGCCAACCATCGCCCATAATCTCGCGAATTTCGCGGAGCTTATGGCGATTGTTGGTAGCGAATACTATTTTTCGTGGTGCAGGTGTTGTCATACGATTATATAACGTGATGGGTCGGTCTGTTATTATCCAACCACCACATTCACAATCTTGCCCGGCACCACAATCACTTTTCTCACCGTTTTGCCTTCGGTCCATTTGGCGGCGCTTTCATGTGAAAGTGCGGCTCTCTCAACCTCTTCACGGGGCGTGTCGGCGGGGAGCTCGATGTTGAAGCGTACTTTTCCGTTGAACGAAACGGGATAGCGGGTCATGGATTCCTTGAGGTATTCCTCGTTGTAAGAGGGCCACTGGGCATCGCACACCGAGGTGTCGTGTCCCATAGCGTGCCAGAGTTCCTCGGCAATGTGGGGCGCGAAGGGTGCCACCACCGCTACCAGAGGTTCAAGCACGGTGCGTGAGGTGCATTTCTGAGCCGACAACTCATTGACGCAGATCATGAAAGCGGCGACCGAAGTGTTGTAAGAGAAGTTCTCGATGTCGGCTGTTACCTTCTTGATGAGTTTGTGGATGCTCTTGAGCGAATCGGCCGACGGTTCGGTGTCGGTTACCGTGAGAGTGTCGCCCTTGTAGAAGAGTCCCCAAAGTTTCTTTAGGAAACGGTTCACGCCGTCGATGCCGTTGGTGTCCCACGGTTTGCTCTGCTCAAGCGGACCGAGGAACATTTCGTAGAGACGAAGGGTGTCGGCACCGTAGCGCTCCACAATATCGTCGGGGTTCACAACATTGAACATCGATTTTGACATTTTCTCAACTGCATAACCGCACACATATTTCCCATCTTCAAGTACGAATTCGGCATTGGCGAAGTCGGGACGCCATGCGCGGAAGGCGTCAAGGTCAAGAATGTCGTTTGTTACGATGTTGACATCAACGTGGATTGGCGTAACATCATAATCCTTGCGCAGTCCGGCACTGACGAATGTGTTGGTGTCCTTGATGCGATAAACAAAGTTGCTTCGGCCCTGGATCATGCCCTGATTGATGAGCTTTTTGAAGGGTTCCGGTTCGCACACAATGTCCAGGTCATAAAGGAATTTGTTCCAGAAACGGCTGTAGATGAGGTGTCCGGTTGCGTGTTCGGTACCTCCGATGTAGAGGTCGACGTTACGCCAGTATTGGTTAGCCTCTTTTGACACCAGCGCCTCGCTGTTGCGAGGATCCATATAGCGGAGGTAGTAGGCCGATGATCCGGCGAAACCGGGCATAGTGCAAAGTTCAAGGGGAAATCCGTCGGCCGAAGTCCAGTTTTTGGCGCGGCCCAGAGGGGGCTCGCCGGTTTCGGTGGGCAGATACTTGTCGACCTCGGGGAGAAGAAGCGGCAGATCCTTGATTTCAAGAGTGTGGGGTATTCCCTCCTTATAATAAACGGGGAAAGGTTCTCCCCAATAGCGCTGGCGGCTGAAAATGGCATCGCGGAGGCGGTAATTGACCTTCACCTTGCCTATGCCCTTCTCCTCAATGAAGCGTTTGGCTTCGGCAATGGCATCTTTAACTTCCATGCCGTTGAGATCGAGTCCGCCACCACAAGAGTTGATCATCTTGCCACTCTTGGCGTCAAAGCTCTCTTCGCTTACATCCGCACCCTCAATGAGAGGAATCACGGGGAGATTGAAATGACGGGCGAAAGCGTAGTCGCGTGAGTCGTGCGCGGGTACCGCCATTATGGCTCCTGTACCATAGCCGGCAAGCACATAGTCACTCACCCACACGGGGATTTTTTTGCCTGATAGAGGATTGATTGCATAGGCTCCGGTGAACACGCCGCTAACCTTCTTGTCGATCATGCGCTCGCGCTCGGTTTTATGCTTGATGCTTTTGATGTATTCCTCCACATTGGCCTTGCACTCGGGAGTGGTTACAAGGTCAACATATTCGCTTTCAGGGGCGAGAACCATAAAGGTTACGCCAAACACAGTGTCGGCGCGAGTGGTGAATATTTCGAGTTCAATTTCGGAATCTGCTATAGGGAAGCGCATTTCAGCACCTTCTGACCGTCCAATCCAGTTTCGCTGAGTTTCCTTCAGCGATTCGGTCCAGTCAACAGTGTCAAGACCTTCAAGCAGACGTTCTGCATAAGCTGAGACGCGCAAACACCATTGATACATCACTTTCTGCTCCACGGGATAGCCGCCGCGGATGGATACGCCTTCGCTGACTTCATCGTTGGCCAGAACGGTTCCCAGTTCGGCGCACCAGTTAACCATGGTGTTACCGAGATAAGCAATGCGGTAGTTCATCAGAGTGTCGCTCTGAGCCTTGGCATCCATGGCTCGCCACTCCTCGGCTGTCAAAAAGAGTTCTTCTGAGGCTGCTGCGTTAAGTCCTTCAGTACCGTGGGTGTTGAGATGGGCAACCAGATCGCTGACCGGCATTGCGCGACGGCGCGCGGTATCATAATAATGGTTGAACATTTTAATGAAAGCCCACTGGGTCCACTTATAATATTCGGGATCGCAGGTGCGGATTTCTCGGTCCCAATCGTAACAGAAACCGATTTTGTCAAGCTGTGAGCGATAACGCGCAATGTTGGTCACAGTGGTCACCTCCGGGTGCTGACCGGTTTGAATGGCGTATTGTTCAGCCGGAAGGCCGTAGGCGTCATAGCCCATGGGGTGAAGTACATTGAACCCACACTGGCGTTTGTAGCGTGAATATATATCTGAGGCAATGTAACCAAGCGGATGTCCCACGTGTAGCCCTGCGCCCGAAGGGTAAGGGAACATGTCGAGAACATAAAATTTAGGCTTGGCCGGATTTATCTCTGTGTGATAAGTGCGCTGTTCTTTCCAATAGTTTTGCCAGCGCGACTCTATGTCCTTATGGTTGTATTCCATTTTTCAGTTCTGATGGAGAAGGTTAGTCACTTGTTTTTCGCAAAATTACTAAAAATCTTCCGTTTGCCCAATGAAAGCCGGACCCATGAAAAAATAATTGAAAAAAATGAGAGAGAAACGCAGAAGTGTTGCAACTTTTATTTATCAAACACACAGTGTGTTACATCCGATTGTAACACGGCTGTAATTATTTTAACTTCCTTTAACTTTAAAATACTTGCACAG
>CAJUSN010000016.1 GCA_910589095.1 uncultured Muribaculaceae bacterium | reverse complement strand
GGAATAAAATTACACTAATGCAAGCTTTTGTGTAATTTTATATATAAATACCAAAGTTTAAATCACTTCAATAGAGATTCTTCAATGAAATCGTTCCTTATTTCAATAATATTACTTTTACCTCTATTTATCTGCGCTCAAAATCCACAGATAGTAGAGTTGGATACTGACCTATCTCCATGTGACTCAACTCAGAGCAGTAGATGCAGTCAAGAATATGGATTCCGGCACCTTGTTACCAATCCCGTGTTGCCTGACAGTGTGGACGTATTGCGGCATAAGCAGAAGCACTTCTGGAGGGCCGGAGCTGAAACAGTGGGGTTCAACGTTGGCTTGTGGGCTTTTGATCGTTATATCCTTGACGGGCATTATGCCTATATCTCATGGAACAGCATTAAGGAAAATTTCAAACATGGATTTGAATGGGATGACGACCATCTTCACACCAACATGTTTGACCATCCCTATAATGGAAGTATATTTTTCAATGCAGGACGTTCCAACGGCTTCAATTTTTGGCAATCCGAATTGTTTGCAATCGGAGGTAGCGCAATGTGGGAGATGTTTATGGAGTGCGAATATCCATCAACCAACGACATCATCGCAACACCGGTAGGTGGAGCTGCTATAGGAGAAGTTTTGTACCGAACTTCCGACCTAATATTGGATGACAGAAGCTCCGGTGGCGAAAGATTTGGCAGAGAGGCGGCTGCTTTTTTGGTAAATCCTATGCGTGGGCTGACACGCATAATAACCGGGGATGCTTGGCGACACCGTTCAACTTCAGGAAGAAGATTTGGAATACCGCCAATAAGCGTTGAGTTGTCAATGGGAGGAAGGATGCTCACTCTATGGGACTATGACGAAGGGAGACGAGCCGGAGCGGCAGCCGAAATCAATATCGAGTATGGAGATAAGTTTGCGGGAGAGACAAAAGTGCCCTACGACTATTTTTCATTTCAGATGGAAATTCAAGGAATGAAGACACAACCACTCCTCAGCAGAGTGGAGATCGTTGGCCGGCTGCTGTCAAAAGAGATAGTTGATAAAAAGAATATCAAGGCATCCGTCGGTATGTACCAGCATTTTGATTTCTTCGATTCCGACACCATCAAAAGACGTGAACCTAACCGCGATCAGTTGTTCCCGTGCGTTGTGCCATATAAACTTGGAGCCCCGGCATCTGTCGGTGCCGGAGCCATGGTTCAATATGCTCCATCCAATGATTTCATGGTTGATGGATATGTTCATGCCAATGGCTTGATACTTGCCGGAATCCTGACTGATTTTTACAGGGATTATCACCGAAACTATAACTGGGGTTCAGGCTACTCCATAAAGGCCGGCATCAATGCCTCTTTGTTCAAAAACCGACTGATTATCAGTCTGGCCAACCAGTACTATAAAGTCTATACATGGAAAGGATATGACCAAAAGTTTGATTGGTCGACTACTCCAGAGGGAAAGCCGGTAAATATACAGGGCGACAAGTCAAACTCATCATTCAATCATTTAGAGGCTTCATTGAAATACCGATTGTGGAAAGGGCTGTATTTATCCGCCGGTGCAGATTTTTATTGGCGAACCACAAGTTATGAAGATTTAGAAATTAGAGCCTGGGGAGGTTGGACTGTGTATCCGAGAGTACACAGCAAGCAAATCGGGGTCCATGTAATGTTGACGTATGTACTTTGATTTCACAGCATGACTGAACAGTTTGTGAAAAAAATGACGGCAAACAGTGTTAAAATCCCTGACTCTCAACATTTGTTGAGAGTTTTTGTTTCTACTATGTATATCTTTGTGCGGAATAAGCTTCAAAGATTATGCAAGAAAAAAGTCTTAAAATTTCGTGGATCACGCTCGCTGCGTTTATCATCGTGGGGTGGTGCTATTTGGCCACTTCGTGTGGATTGAATAAAAGTGTATCAGTCACCACGGGGAGATATGACAACATTCCGTCGCGAAATTTTCAGCCCAATATTGAAATAGAAACCGCCCGCGATACTGTGGCCTCTTTTCGTTTTTGAAGCGAGCAGGCTGTGGCCTCCGACGGAGACAGAAGAAAAGAAATAAACTTAAAAATATTGTATTATGGAACGTGGATTGCAAATGCTTGAGTTTGATTGGTGGCTCTGTCTGATTGTTGCCATCTTCTTGTTTGTTAACGGAGTGGTGGGTCTCGTTGAGGATATTCGCCACAGGAGAAATTGGGTTTTGTGTGTTTTCCACGTCCTTTCCATCATACTTGGTGTGGTTTTCACGATTTGGACGGTTTAAGAGTGTGTTGGATTTAAATTGGGTTTAACACAAAGCGGAAATTTTGAGAGATTTTCGCAAGTTGAAGAAGGAGCATAGCGGGCTATGCAACTGATGAGACTTGGCGGAAAGCGCCAAAATTTACATTTGTGATGAAACCGAGAATTATTAAAAACCTCCATAAGTTATATTCGGTTTAAATCCAAACATCCTCTATGAACGTGCTGTTTGGCGATGACAATGTCCTGGCGCGTACCTTGGAAACATTCAGATAGCGACTGCCAGAGGCACCCGACCCGCCCGCCCCACTTCATTCAGCTGTCAGCGATGGCGTAAGGCGTTGCTTGAGGGCGAACCAAACAGCTCATATAATATGTGAAAATGAAGAAAAGAAACTATACCTTGGGGTGTCTTAGACGGTGAAAATCAATAAAAATGCGTAACTTTGCAATAGCAAAACATTCCCAACCGCTTCACTCCGATAAATCATGAGCAAACTTATAAAAACTGATGCCGACTACTCCCGGTGGATACAGGAGTTGAAAGACCGATACAGATGCGCCCAAATAAAGGCTGCCACACGCGTTAACCAGGAGTTGCTACGCTTCTATTGGTCGGTTGGGCGTGACATTGTTGCACGTGACGCTGAAAACAAATACGGCTCCGGATTTTATAAAAATCTCAGTCAGGATCTGAAAGATGTTTTGCCCGAATCCGATGGTTTCTCACCGGTAAATCTTTTCTATATGAGGAGATTTTATGATTTGTATTCTGCTATAATCCCAAATCTTCCACAAGCTGTGGAAGATTCCGTACATGCAAATCTTCCACAACTTGCGGAAAATTCCGAGGACGAGATGTGCCAACAACTTGTTGGCGATTTCATTTTCTTGGTTCCATGGGGACATCACCGTATAATCATTGATAAACTTTTTGCATCCTAACAGAAGCAAAGGGACCCTCAAAAACAATCATAAAAGTAGGATGCCTATCTCAAAATAAATAAAGCTCGCAAAGATAAGAGAAATTAAAGGAAACGTAGGAACTAAAATAGTTACTTCTACCACCTATAATATCTCGTCATAGATTAAACTAGTTCATATGAAAAAGTATATAGTACATGTGGGGCCTGCACATAATATCTATGCTTATATGATTCGCCCCGCAAAGTGATGATTTGAGGATGGCGAAGAGAACGCGCAGACTTTGCCGGGCTGGATGGTGTCCGAACAGATTGGAGTGTGCTACAGAGGTAGTTAATATGCATGTAGACAGAGTTATCCGAAAATTTGGCAAAAGTCTTATCAACGACCTTTAGTCCAAACTTGACACCGCCGGCGTAGCCGTTGATTGGTATATTGTTCAGAAATAATAATTTTGCTTTTCTAATTTTTATTTTATGATATCGTTACTCATATTGGCTAAAACAATGCCATCAATAATAGCCCAAGGATTATTGTTCTTTTGTTTTATATATATATTTGCTAATATTCTTGAGTTTGTCTCAAAAGAAAGACGAGACGCAAAAAAGCGAAAGGAAAGGAGAAAACAAGAAGAAAAAGAGAAAATTCAACAGAAACATGAAGAAAATTTGAATAAGCAACTTTTTCGCCAGCATATTATTCACAGATTAGACTCGGATGAAAAAGTCTCCCATCATAAGTTAACTATATATTCATCCGAAGCTGCAATATTGCGACTGTATTTTGATAATGAAGAAATTAAATCAGTCATAGTATATAAAAGTTACGATTTTATAGAATTTGATGAACATACTTATATTCCGGAACATTTAAGAAATGATGAATTGGTTTTACCTATTGTTGAGGGGGAACCAATCAAAGAAATCTTTCCCGAATGTAAACGCATAGAAATTATTGAAAGAGAAGAAAATTCAATTGCGCAGGATTATGAATTTGAGATAAGAAGTTTATACTCTGCTCCAATTTTTTTAGTTGAGCAAGTTAAATTAGTCCAACATTCTCTAAATGATAAGACCAAAGTGTTATTAATGAAATACATGCTTCATTACAATCATAAGTTAGAACTAATAGAAGTTTGAAATTGACGCAAAAGGAACCTTTCCTTTCGGAAAAGCCCTTGAAGAGTTTTTCTATTAGCCTTGACATGATGGCTTGCCGGTATGCGACATTCTGATTGGTGGGGTGCTTGCTGGTGTAAGGAATAGGGATATGAAAAAAGACGCTTTGCGAAGCGTCTTTTTGGTGACCCCGGAGAGGCTCGAACTCTCGACCCAGTGATTAAGAGTCACTTGCTCTACCAACTGAGCTACGGAGTCATTTTTTTGTGTTGGTATCTTTCTATGTGTGCTAAAGCTTTTTGGCTTTTGCGCTGCAAAGTTACGTTGTTTTTTTGGTTCCGACAAAAAAATAATGGATTTTTTTCACAATTAGATGAAAAAAGTATCAGAAAAAGTATCGTCACGGCACTCGAATGGGTGCGGGAACCGTGACGATCACTATGGTTTCTTATGGACGGGTGATGGTGAGGGTGCGGCTGTTGTCAGGGTTGACGGCAAGGTCCACTCTCACGGTGTCAAGCGGGAGGATGTCTTCGGCTCGTTCGGGCCACTCAATCAGGCATAGGGCACCTGAGTCGAAATAATCCTCGATCCCGATGTCAAGTACCTCTTCAAGGTTCTTGAGGCGATAGAGGTCGAAGTGGTAGATGAGCTCGCAAGTGGTTTCCGAGCGATATTCGTTGACAATGGCAAACGAGGGTGATGATGCCAGGTCGTCCGACACTCCGAGAGCGCGGGCGAGTTCAGCAATGAATGTGGTTTTGCCGGCACCCATTTCGCCGTAGAAGGCAAATACGGTGCTGTCGTCCATGAGTTCCATGAATCGGCGGGCTGCTGCAGGGATGTCCTGCGGAGTTGCAATCTGTATGGTTTCCTTTGTCATGGGGATATGTGTGATGATTGATGAGTTAATTGCCTTTGGGTGAGAGCGTCACTATGGGGACGAGCATCTCTTCCAGCGAGATGCCTCCATGTTGGAAGGTGCCGTCGTAGTACTGCACGTAGTAATTGTAATTGTTGGGATATGCGAAAAAGTCGCGTCCGGTGGCAAAGATGTAGGTGGTGCTCACGTTTGGCGACGGGAGCCCGAAGCGCTGGGGCTGATGGATCTCATATACCTGGCGTGGATTGTAGCTCAGGTTTCGCCCGAGTTTGTAGCGAAGGTTTGTGTTGGTGTTGCGCTCTCCCACCACTCGGATGGGGTTGTCCACTCTCACGGTGCCGTGGTCAGTGGTGATGATGAGTTTATAGCCCTTTTCGGCAATGCGGCGAATGATGTCGATGGCCGATGAGTGGCGAAACCACGATTCGGTGATGGATCGGTAAGCTGCGTTGTTGGAGGCGAGTTCACGGATCATCTTTGATTCCGTGCGGGCGTGTGAGAGCATGTCGATGAAGTTGAGCACCACGACATTGAGGTCGTTTTGGGCCAGTGAGTTGAAATCTCGCAGGAAGCGCTCGCCACTGGCTGAGTCGTTGATTTTGTTGTAGGAGAACCGGCATTGGCGACGGAAACGCTTGAATTGCGTTTCTATCAGTGGCGATTCGTTGAGGTTTTTCCCCTCTTCGCTCTCCTCGTCGACCCACAGCTGTGGGAACATTTTTTCTATTTCGGAGGGCATGAGTCCTGAGAATATGGCGTTGCGCGCATATTGAGTGGCGGTGGGGAGTATGGAGCAGTAGAGGTCGTCGTCGTCAATCGTGAAGTATTCCGAAAGGATTGAGCTCACGGAGCGCCATTGGTCAAGTCGGAAGTTGTCGATGAGCATGAAAAACACCTTGTGGCCCTGATCAAGGAGCGGAAACACTTTGCGTTTGAAAAGGTCGGGGCTCATGACGGGGCGATCCGGATTCTCGGGGTTCATCCATGATTCGTAATTGCGTCGCACGAATTTAGAGTAGGCGGCGTTGGCTTCCGTTTTCTGCATTTCAAGCAGTTGGTCCATGGAGGTGTCCGCAGCAGCCAGTTCGAGTTCCCAATGGGTAAGGGTGCGATAGGCGTCCATCCAGTCGGTGATGGAGGCTGCTGAGTTGATGAGCGATGAAATGTTGCCGAAATTCTGCTGATAGCCGGTGGATGACTTGGCCGATACGAGCTGGGATGAATGCAGGCTCTTCTTGATGGCCAGGAGAATCTGGTTTGGGTTGACGGGCTTGATGAGGTAATCGGCAATTTTGCTTCCCACGGCCTGGTCCATGATGTTTTCCTCCTCGCTTTTTGTGATCATAATCACGGGTATTGCGGGCGCAATGAGCTTCAGGCGTTGGAGGGTCTCGAGTCCGGTGAGTCCGGGCATGTTTTCGTCGAGAATGACCAGGTCGAACTGCTGTGAGGCAACGAGGTCCAGTGCGTCGGTGCCGTTGTTCACGGTGGTCACGTCGTAGCCCTTGGCCTTGAGAAACATCACGTGAGGTTTCAGCAGGTCAATCTCGTCGTCGGCCCAAAGAAGTTTGTTGTTGTTCATGCTTTATGTGTTTTGATGGCTCTTGGGATGCTTTTGGGGATTAATCAAAGAGTGGGTCGTCACCTTCGCTCCCTTTGGGTATTTCAGGCAGCTTGGGCGATGGTTTTGGAGTGGGCTTGGGCTTTTCAGGCGCAGGCTTGGATGGGTTGGCAGGCTTGGCCGGTTTGGTCTCCTTTTGAGGGGCTGCCGGTTTGTCAGCAGGCTTGGTTTCCTTGTCGGGTACGGTGGGCCGAGCCGGGATGGAATCAGGGTCGGAGGTATTGTCGGGCACGGTATTCTCCTGAGGCACGATTTCGCTCTCTTGTCCGGTTACTGAATCGGTGATGGCCTCTTCAGGGGTTTCGGCGGATGCGTCGGCAGGCGCTTCAGCTGGAATGATAGGCTCGTCGTATTCATCAGGAGGCAGTACGCGTTCATGTACTCGGCGCAGACGGTCGTCGCCAGCAGCATCAAAGTATTCATCAAGTGAGCGACCCTCGTTGAGCAAAATGTCGAAATCGGACTTGCTCATCACCACAGGCACCACATTTTCCGACAGGTTGAAGATGTCCGAGCGCTCAAGGCCGCTGCGATAGGTGTTGGCTTCGGTGGCATTATTGAATCCCGACACCACAAGCAGACCTATCCGGCCGAAGTTCATAGGCTCGAGATCGAAGTCTCGCACCGAATAGGTGTTGAAATTGTGGCGTGCCACGTCAAAGAGCAACTGCTTACCATCGGTTAGGTCAGTCAGATAAACCATCATTACAACCTGTGCTGTGTCCTTGCGGAATGTGAATTTCGCAGGCTCGCCACCCATGCTCACCTTTGCGGAGTCATTGCTGAGGCGTGTGGACCACACCATGCCGCGTGCGTTGGAGCCGGTGTTGAACTTGCGTCCCTCCTTGAGCAGTTTCAGATAGGATGAGGCGAGGGGCGCCACATCTGTGTCGGGGAAGCGGGAGGTGAGTTCGGTGAGCGTTTCGGTAAATTTCTCCGGATTGTTCTCGGTGACGTAGCTCAGGGCTTCGAGGAACATGAATTTAGGCATGATACGCGTCATGGGGTAATCACGGCGCACTTTCTGATACACCTCATGCAGGCGTCGGTTGTCGTTTGACAGATATGCCTCGTAGGCCTGGTCATAGAGTTCACCCTCCACCTTGGTCATGTTCTTGAGTTTGTCCATATACTGTGGATCGGCGAGGGCTTGACCATAGGGGCTGTCGGGGAATTCCGACAGTATGAGGCTGCGATACTGTTCGGCCCGCGCAGACTGATCGGACAGCATGAACATGAGATATAGGTTATAGTAGGCGTCAAGCCGGTATATATTGTCGGGATACCGGTCCACGAGCCTTACGAATTCGCGTTCGGCCCCGGGATAGTCGAACATCTTGTCCTTAAGGATAACACCCATGTTGTAAAGGCCTTCTTGGATCACCTCGTTGGCTGTGGCTTTGTCGGCGTCGGTTGCGGGAATCTGTCGCAAATAATACTCGGGGAAATGTGGATCCGATGCATGTTCAGTAGCTTCGGCCGATTCGCTTCCGGGTGCTTCCAGGTCCACGGCTGTGGAGTCGGACGTTTCGCTCTCGGCTGTTGCGTATGGATCTGATTCAGGCTCTTCAAACATGCTGAACGAGGCTTTGTTGCGGCGTCGCCAGTCGTCCTCAAGCTTACGGCTTCCCCATCGTTTTTGAAACTCGGTTCGGCCCGCATTGCGTGTGGCTTGATTGTAGAAGTACCATGACTTGTCGGTATTCAAGGCGAAAGTGGTGGGTGCCGATGCTCCTGACTGGTTCAACCCGTTGCCGGCGGCGGCTTGCTGGGCCAGATATTCATCACGCGCGGCGGCTTCGGCCTCTTCTTTTTCGCGTTTCTTAAGGTCGGCTATAATGCGGTCAACCACTGCCCGCTGATCCTCCGGGCTCATGGCGGCCAGACGGAGCAATGAGTCTTGAAGTGTCACGTTTTGGGAATAAACGGCAAGCTCGTCAAGTACATCTGATCGGCGCTTGAGCGTTTGATAGTCAGGGTAATTGTCGGGTAGCTGCGGCACGGCTGTGGAGTAGCATGGCTGAGCGAGGTCATATTTCCCTTGGGTGTAATATATGCGGCCGAGAGCCAGTTGAGCCAAGGCGCTTTCAATTCCGTTGCGAGTGGATTTGGCCACGGCCTCCTTGTAGTTCTCCACGGCGTTGAGCGTGTCGGCCTTGGTCATGTAGAGATTACCTATGGCATAATAAATCTGATCGAGGTATTCTCTGTTGGCACCATAGCGGGCCATGCTCTTGAGCGATTTCACTTCCGGCTCGATGTCCGATCCCTGGAACACCTCGCTGCGCTTTATGCGAGCGTTGAATTTGGTACGGTAAGCCACGCTGCTCATCCCTCCCACCTTTTTGTAGGCTTCATAGGCTTCGGCGCGCTTGTCGGTCAGCTCATATAGCTGTCCGAGCAGAAATGTGAGGCGTGCTTTCTGGCTTCCCTTCGCCACATCGGCGGCCTTCACGAGGTAAGGAATGGCGGCCTCGTAGTTGTGAGTGTGGACGTTGAGCGAGGCCATGTCGAAATTATAGAGGTTAGTCAGCGTCTTGTTTGTCAGCTCCTTCTCTTTTATGGAGCGCAAAATGCCGTCGGCTTCAAACGTCCAGTCGATGGCAATGTATGATCTTGCCTGCCATAGCTTCGCTTCGGTCACGGTGGCGGGGAGCCACCAGAAATGCTTGGAAATATAGAAGAACGTAGAAGCGGCTCCGAGAAAATCGCCGCCCATGTATTGGCTGCGCCCCATCATCATCCACGCATTATGGAGAAACGGATTGTACTCCTCACGTTTGAGCCACTTTTTATACTCCGGACTTGATTTGCCGCTTTTGCGCTTGGGGCGTTTCTTTATCGAGCGCACCTGTATGGCCTTTTGGGCTTTCTCTATCGACGTTTTGAAATCGCCGGAAGGTTGAGGCGCCTTCTCATCGGCATAGGCCTCGGCCGGATGCATGAAAAGGGTGGTGCGGGTATAGTCATCCTCATATTTTTTCTCAAGCTCCGAAATGGTTTTCTTGTAATGTTCGTCGCCGTTGAAATATATGTTGTAGCGGGTTATGAAAGCCGTGTATTTACGAGTGGCTGCAGTGTTTTTCTTGAGGCTGCAGCCCGAAAGGAGCAACCCCAACGCAATCACCACACACCATACTTTGGTTAACGACTTCATATTATTAAACAACGGCGTCAGGGTGGTGTTTATTGCGCGCGCCTGTGCTGCGCGCATGAGTCTGGACGAGATTTCTTTCAGCCCGGGTTGGACGCTTGGGGGAATTATTGTAATTTTGTGCTGACATCAATATAATATCATGGACTATCGCATACTCCCCCCCGAAGATCTGCCGGAAGCAGAGGTGCGCCTGCCGCTCTCGAAGAGCATGAGCAATCGCGCGCTAATTATCAATGCCCTTATGGGTGAAGAAACTCCTGCCAGGGCCATAGCTCACTGCGACGACACCGCAGCCATGCTCGCGGCCCTTACCTCCGGAGCTGATGAAATTGATATTGACGGAGCGGGAACGGCTATGCGTTTTCTCACAGCTTTTCTTGCATGCTCACCGGGGCGCGAAGTCACGCTCACCGGTAATGAGCGCATGGCCTGTCGGCCCATCGGCCCGCTCGTGGAAGCGCTCCGCCGGCTCGGGGCCCGCATTGAGTATGCAGGCCGGGAGGGTTTTCCGCCGCTGAGGATTTGCGGCTCCTCGCTGCAGGGCGGTAAGCTTGAAATTGATGCTTCCATGAGCTCGCAGTATGTGTCGGCGTTGCTGATGGTGGCGCCGTACATGGAGCAAGGTCTGGAGCTTACACTTACTTGTGAGATTGGGTCCATGCCATATATCGATCTGACTCTCGACATGATGCGCCGGGCCGGTGCCGATGCTGAGCGCGAACAGTTGTGCATAACGGTGCGTCCCGGTGGCTATTCGCGTCAGGTGACTGAAGTTGAGGCCGACTGGAGCGCGGCTGCTTTCTGGTATGAGATAGAGGCAGTGTCATCCGGATTCTTCACTCTTCTCGGACTTGAAGATGGCTCGGCTCAGGGCGATGCAGCCGTGGCCCGCATCTATGCCGAAATGAGCGTGAACACTGAGTTCACCTCTGATTACGACGGTCAAGGCCCCGCAGCCGAACTGACAGCCTCGCCCGACATTTCACCCCGTTTTGTGAGCGATCTATCGGACCACCCTGATCTCACTCCGGCCATAGTCGTGACCTGTGCCCTCGTGGGCATCCCGTTCCGCATTTCCGGGCTGGAAACTCTGCGCATAAAAGAGTGTGACCGCATTGAGGCTTTGCAGCGTGAATTGAAAAAGATAGGGGTTGAATGTGCCATTCCGGCCGAAGGTGTGTTGGAGTGGGACGGACGCCGTCATCCGCTCATCGGCTTGCCCGAATTCGACACTTATGGCGACCATCGCATGGCAATGGCCTTTGCGCCGGTATCCATTTACATTCCCGGCATCAAGATCCGTGATGCAGAAGTGGTGTCTAAATCCTATCCCGAGTATTGGGAACACCTGCAGGGTGCAGGATTCACCCTTGTGGATGGTGATGTGAGCCCTGACCAACTTTTTGCCGATCAATGAATCCCTGAGTGAGAAATGATTGTTGCACTTTACATACTGCTTGCCCTTGTGGCCACAGGAGCTGTGCTCTATTTCCTGCATCGGCGCGACTTGAAGCGCATGACGCCCGAGCAGCGTGAGCAAGCCGACCGGACGGTTGAACCCGAGGAATGTTGCGGAATGCATGTCACGTGTGAGCGTGACTCTTTGCTGGCTTCCGTGAGTCCCGAAATTGAGTATTACGACGATGAGGAGCTTGACCGCTATCGGGGAACCGCCCCCGATGAATATTCCGATGAAGCCATCGAGGAGTTCCGCAATGTGCTTCTCACTCTTCTCCCCACTGACATTGCCGGATGGGCCCGTAGCATCCAGCTCCGCGGCATCGAGCTCCCCACTCCGGTGCGCGAAGAGCTTCTGCTGATCGTAGCTGAGGCCCGTGCCGATAAATCAAGTTCCAAATGATAGAGATACTCCAATACGCATTTTTTCAGAAAGCCTTGGCTGGAGTGGCCATTATAAGTGTGGCGGCCGCAATCATAGGCACTTACATAGTCACGCGCCGCCTCGTGGCCATAAGCGGAGGCATAACCCACGCATGTTTCGGTGGGCTCGGTCTGGGCTATTTTGCGGGGGTGAACCCCGTGGCCATGGCCGCCCTGTTTGCCATCGGTTCGTCGGCGGGTGTGGAATTGCTCTCCTCGCGGGGGAAAATGAGGGAGGACTCGGCCATTGCCGTTGTGTGGGCTCTTGGCATGGCAATCGGTATCATATTTGTGTTTCTTACACCGGGATATGTGCCGGAACTAAACGCATTCCTGTTCGGAAATGTGCTCACCATATCTTCGGCCGATCTTTGGGTGTTCGCGGGCTTCACCGTGGTGCTGATAGCATTTTTCGCAGCGTTCCGACGCGACATTCTCGCCATAGCCTTCGACCGCGATTTCGCGCAGGTGATGAACCGCCCTGTTCGCTTCATAAGCTATGCCATGACTGTTTTTGTGGCGGTGTGTATTGTGTTGACCATCAAATTGGTAGGCGTTATGCTGCTGATGTCCATGCTGGCGTTGCCCCAATTGATTGCCGAGACCTTCTGCCGCCGGTTTCAACGAATGATGGTCATCTCGGCCGGCATATCGCTTGCCTGCAGTCTCGGGGGACTGATGCTCAGTGCTGTAGTCAATGTGCCATGCTCGGCACTGATAGTGATGGTGATGGTGGGCGCCTACATTCTTGCCCGCCTCGTGACATCTTTCCACTCCCGCTGAGCCACGCTCCCGATTATCTTGACTGATTTTTGAAAACTCACATCCCGGTTTTTGGCCTGTAGCCCGAGCCCGGCCTGATGCTCAACGTTCCATATAATAGCGTCAACATACGTCAATACACACATTGGCCTGACTACGAACTTAAACACGTAGGCACTTCCCGCGGACAATGGTTTGCAGCCGACGTGCGAGCCGGCATCTACGTCAACATAGGGCCGTGTGGATTCGCGGCCGGCTACATCATCTCCAACTTCGACGTCTACAGCCAGTACCGTTACCTCTCCGATCGCGGCATCTCCTTCTCCAAATACTATCCCCGCCACCCCCTCCTCCAAGGCGCTCACCTCACCGCCTCCCACTGCTTCTAATCCGCCCTCGCTCGCATCAAAATCTCTCCATCAACTTTGGTATTGTTTATTGTTATTCTTTGACTGTGAGTACTGTAACTATACAGATGCGCAAGGGAGAAAACGGAGGTATCTGAGTTAAGTTACCAAGTGTACATATCGAAAACCTCTTAATATTCTGCTCTTAACACCACAGTCGCAATGTCTATAAGAATTAATAATAATCGGAAGTATCCTCTGAAAATCCAGATGTATATACCGCGGATGAATACGCCGATTCCCTGATTGTTAATCTTTCAATAACATCTTCATCGGAATGAAAACTTGAACAAGTTTTTATTTTACGCTCTACATTCCGTACTTGACACAACGCTGACCATACTTTTTTTGCTTCTTCAAGCATACAGTATACCTCATTATTTATTGTTGCTGCAACTTGGCTTTTCCTAGGATAAATACCATTCCAACAAAAGCTGCGTCGAAGTGTGCCGTGTTCCAAAGCGTTGCCGATGGAGATATTGTATTCGGTCAGATAGCTCCGGATTATCTCCTTAAATATAAAATAATCAATATCTTTGTATAAAAACATTTTACAAGAAGTTATGTAATCTCTTGACTTGTAAAACTTGACTATTGCAAAACCATCTTCTCCAACGAAAAAATCAGCTCCTGAGAAAATAGTTACAGATGTAGATATAGCCAAAAGAATTGCAATCAAAGTCAATATTGTCCCCCAGATGAAATGAGTGTATAGAAATGTCCAATAAAGCAGCAGGACAATGCAACATGTGGAAATGGAAATTATTCTCTTTCTATTGATTTGATATTCACTTAATGGAGATTCTTTAGGTAGATTTGTGTCGCAATAGAGTACTCTCCCAATTTTTGGGGGAATATGCTTGAATATTGAGGTCTGAGCAGTTATTTTTTCAAGTTGCTCTCTTTTCCATTCCTTATCCATGGTTTGGTAGAACACTAAACAAAAAGTTTTTTATAGTTAGAGAGGGGGTCGTTAGCGGCGTTTGAGGCCGGAGACGTGGAAGTTGCGGGAGAGTTTTTGGAGCTTGTTGAAGTAGAGGGAGTCCTCGGCATCGAAGTTGTTTGAGTAGGCTTCAAATTTTTCAATGTCCTTGGGGGTGAGACGATACACTTCGCGACCCGTCATAGGTCGGCGGCTGATGAGGTTGTGGAGCTCCACTTCGGCGCGTTTGCGGTCGGCCACGCGGATGCAGGCTGCAACCTTTCGCATCGAGACAGGCTGCTCGCGACGCACGCGCAGGGCGTATCCGTCCTCGCCCACACGAATGAGCATGGCATAGCCTTCGGCGTGGTTGCGGTCGTAGGCTTCCTTTTCTGTGGCATAGAGGTCGTTGAATTGCTGCACGGCAAGGTCAAACTTGCCGGCATCAAGCCCGCGGGCGGTGCAAAACCTATTGTAAAGGGCCAGAAAGGAGTCGAGTGTGGCCAGGGTGTCGCCCGTGGCACTGTGCATCCCCTCTTCGCCGAACTTCACTCCAAGGTGTTCGGTGACCGATGCAAGGCTCACTCCTTGATAGAGGTCCATGCCGGCCGGTTGTCCGTGGTTGATCCAAAACCAATCGCGCAGCTCCACAATCTGTTTCTTTTCAAGATTCTCTATACCCTGACGCGAGAGATGAGATATGTCGTTCTCAAGGGCAAAGCCCATAATATAATCGGCGCTGTCGATGATACGTTGCACCTGAGCGCGCACATCATCAAAAAATGGTGAATCCTTCACCATTTCGGGTGTGATATGGTGGATGGATGAGTCCCATTTCCGGTAACGGCGCGGGCGATATAATCCGTGATAAATCTCTGTGCGGTCAAGCGAGTAAATGGAGAGCTCGATCAATTCGTCGCCCTCCACAAACTCTGCATCAAGACACACACAGCGTGCTGTTGTCTCCATGCTTTTAAGGGGAACTGTAGAACTAACTATAGTTTAGATGATTCTTGGTTAGGAGTTTAGTTAGACTCGCGTAAAACCTTGAGGTAAATATCGGCTTTGTCGCTTATAGTCTGGTTGGTCAATGTATTGCTAAGGATATAACTCATCTCGGCTGATAAAGTGCGACTTTGTTCATTGGTGCCGTAATCAAAGCTGAGAGTGTTTTCGTAACTATTTCCTTGATAATTGAATGTTATTTTTGTAATTGTCCAATCGTTTCCGATTTTTTCGGAATTGATAGTTGGTTTAAGGAATACTTTTACGCCATTGCTGGTGGTGTTTTCATTTAGAACAAATCTGGCCCCAAGATTTAAAACTATTGTATTACTGCCGGGTATCTCCCAAACAGGCTGAACGATTATGCCGGGGGTGCTGGTGATATGTCCATTGTTGTTAGTAGTTGAACCACCAGTAATATAGCTGTCAAAATTAAACAGTTCTGCTGGTTTGTAGCTCAAGGTGGGGAGAGTAGGTTCATCGGAGTTATCATCATTATCATTTCCGCACGCTTGAAAGGAAAAGGCTATTCCCAAAAAAGATAAGAGCACCAATAAATATTTTTTCATTTTAATAAAATGATTAATCGCATCTCGTCCCCAGAGTCGATTTTTTAATTTAGAAATAAAAGCGTGGAACGAAAATCAGTTTGATGTTCAATATGGTGACCTAAACAATTGTTCTTGTTTGTTTTTGTTTTCAGGTGACAATAATAGGTCGAAGGCACCTGCAAAAGCATGGAACTGAAAACGCTTTATAAAAATATTGGTTGGAAAAGGTTGAGTGCCTTTCTATTGCAAAATTACTAATTTTGTGTTTAGGGGCAAAGAAATTACCATATAAAGATAATTCGTAATCAAGAGGCAGCCATTTTTACAGGGAGATGGCTGCCTCTTGATTAATAGATATTCAGTTTATCTGTCGGAATTATATTATATTATTTCGTGATGTCTGCAATGTTGAATGATCCTGAGAGGGGCTGTACTTCGGTTTTGCCTTGGAGTACGGAAAAGAGGAACTCGCGGATGCGCTCCATTGAGAGTGTGCTCGGTTTTCCTGTTGAATCGGGACCGAGGTCGTAGGTGCGGAGCAGCTGTGGGCCGAGTGCGGCGGCCGTGAGCAGGAAGTGGTTTTGGAATTTGTCAGTGTCCAGAAGGTCGGCTGCAAGAACCTTCCCTACCACGGTGTAGCTTCGCAGTGTTTTTGTCATTTCGCCGTCGGAGAGTGTCGAGCGGAGTTCATCGGTGTTGAGGTCAATCTCGATTTTGCCAGATCCAGGTGCCTGAGGCAGCCCGCGGAACAGGTCGCCGAGGTCGGCGAGCGAGAGATTGTAGATCCGGGCCGAGTCCGCGGCAATGAGCGGCTCTATGGAGAAAGCGCTGGGCAGAAGGAGATAGTTGATGTCGGAAACGCGTACAGATGGGGCGTTGAATGTGCCCACCATCGACGCCCGCAGGTCTATTTCCTGAGTTGCGAACACACCGCCAACAACCACACAGTTGATAAGCGTGATTTCATCGGCATATATGCTGCCGGCCACGTAAGCGTTGGTCAGTTCAACGGATTTGGCGTTGATGTCGGCCAGGAATGAGAGGGTGACACCTGCTCCGCGTGACACAACGGAGTTGACGGCGCCCACTGATTTGCGGAACGTAACGGTGCCGGTGGCGTCGTTGGCCACATACAGTTCGTTTTGGGCGAAGGCCGCGCCTTGTACATCCACGTCGCCGCGGCGCACTTCGATCCGGTGACCGTAGATGGGGCCTTCCACCACGGTGTCGCCCTTGAATATTATGTTTCGGTTGAGTTCCGAGGTGCGTTCGGGCAAAATGGAGCTTCTCACCAGGTTGTCCTCCAGCAGAAGGTCGGTGCCGTTGACGCGTATTTCTTTGAGTTCTTTCATGATTTGCAGTGGATTTATAAGGAGAGTAATGGTTTTTCAATGAATTTGTTGAGCATCTCCTTCACACGGCGTGTGTGGGGATTGTCATCATGTATTTCCGAGGCAATGAGCCGGTTGAATTCACGTTTCACGGAGGCCATGCGTTCGTGGTTGATCGGTTTCCATCGTGCGCTCCCGAGTTCGGAAGTCATGCGTCGGCGCTGGCTGTTGGGAATGACGGATGGTTTATAGAGGGTGCGTCGCGAGGTGGAGGGATTCTCTACATCCACCCCTTCGGCCAGGCACACCGGCACATAGAAATGACGTTCCTGAGGAGTGTCATGAAGCGCGCGGTTCACCACATTGCGGTTCTGTTGCTGGGCCTGAAGAAAGTTGTTGGCAAGCGCTATGGCCTGGTTTGCTCGGCTTTTGGTTACTGAAGCCAGCAACATAGCCTGGGCGCGTGAGTTTTCACCCGCCGAAACGGCCACTTCGCCGGCGAGCGACGAGGTAAGTGTGCGGTTGGCGCAGTCAGTTGCCGTTTCGCGGGTTTTGAATGCGGCGCGGTCAAGTTCGAACACACGCAGCTCCAGCTCCTTGTTAAGGTCGGTGAATATTTTGGAATATCGTTCGGTTATGCGGCCGTAATCGGTTTCCATCTGCTTGTGTTTCTCGGTGCACCGCTTGGCCATCTGGTTGAGATGCAGCAGCGTGGCGTCGACGCTACTTTTCAGCTGGGCTATCTGCTGGCCGAGTTCGGAGCGCACCGTTTTGAAAAATCCCGACACTATTGCCTTGGATATCTTGCTTGAATTGATGCGGATGGCCTCGGTGTGGGCAGTTTCGGTGGCCACGACCGAAGCCGTGAGCGCGTCAACCATGGTGCCGCAATGATCAGCCGAGCGGTCGAAATCGTCCGTATCCACAATCACGTTCACATGCACCGTTTCCTCAGCTGTGCCTGAATAATGGAGCGATACCTGGCCGTTGCTGACCGTTCCGGAATAGGGTATGCGCACCACTGTGGAGTATGATCTTGAGTAACTCATACCATATTACGATTTAGAAAGTGAGTCATAGGCCGACTTGGCAAAAAGCTCGCTCATGGTTCGCTTTATGCGGTCCGTGGCATCGAATTTGGACAGCAGGGCGTTGAAGCTTTCTTTCACACGTGGGTCAGGCCCCGTTGTGGGTTGCCACTTGAGATTGAGCGAAGGGTCTGTGAGGGCGCTTGTCACTTGCTGGCGTGCGTGCTCGGTGAACATTGCCGAGGGCATAGCCACATGCTGTAACGTCCCCTCCTGCTCACCGGCCACTCCGTTCCATATTATTACAGGCATGAACACCTCGCGGTCAGGCTCTGAGATGCCCCGTGTGAGGAGCACTCGCGCCGTGAGGGCTTTCTGATTGTTCATATCGGTGAGAAACTCGCGCATTATGTCAATGACTTTTGCCCCGCGATATTTAATGTTGGAGGCCATGAGTTTCTGGGAGGTTGAAAGTGACTCGGTTTGCCCTACAGGAACAGTGGCGGCAAGCTGCTTCCCGCGGTTTTCCAGAGTGTCTATTTCTGTGACGGCAAACTTGAAAGCGGCTTTGTCAAGTTCATAGACACGGCGCTGGAGGGCGCGATTGAGGGTGCCGAAGAGTTTGCTGTATCGCTGGGTAATCATCCCGTAGTCGCGTTCCATACGACCGCGGATGGAAGTGAGCTGCCTCCGCTGTTGGTTGAGCTGGAGTAGCAAGGAGTCTACCTCGCTTTGCCATTTGGCTATTTTCTGCGAAATCTGGGAGTGAATCAGGGCATAGAACCCTCGGTTCACATTGCGGCAAACGTCATCGGCCGCATCAGCCTGGGCTTTCACCACTGCTGTCTGCATCGCAACGACGGCTGTGGTGGTTCCGTCAACGTGATGAGCCACTTTGTCAAGCCTGTTGGCCATCGGGGTGGTGTCGATCACACAATCTATTACTGCCATAGCTTATTCCTGTTCTGAGGGTTTGGGATTGGTTGTGGTTGTGTCGTCCTGTGCAGGAGCGGCGTCGGAGGCGGCTTGCTCCAGGTCGCAGAGTGTGGCAAGTGCGTCGCGAGCAATGGCCGGGAGATTGAGTGCCATGTGTTCGTGGGCCACATCTTCCACTTTTGGCACCGGAGGCAAGTTTGAATCCTTTGCAAACAGCGGGTTCACGCTCGCAAGCGGCTGGCGGCGGGCATCGAGCGAATGGATTTCGCCGGCCGCCACTGCAGCTTCGTTGGAGTGGCCGTCGCGCAGCTTGGCATCGTAGTATTCCACATGTCCGAAAGCTTCAGCGCGCAAGTCGATGTCCTCCTTCAGACGCTCCATGTATTCTTCAAATTCCTGCTGCACACGCTGGAATTCTTGCGACTGCAGTTCAAAAGCCGCTAAAGTCTCTTCGGTATTGTCGACCGTATCAACCACGGTTTCATCAAGATTTTCGCCACCTGTCGACATGGAATTTTCAGTGCGTTGCAGTGATGCCAGGGTGTTGAACGCGGCCACATATTCCCTCAGGCTTTCCTGCATGAGATTGATTATATCTGAGCTTTCAGCGCGGTTGGCGCGATAGAAAGCATCGGTGTCCTGGTGCCATTTGTTGAGGTACGAGATTTTCTGATCCTTGATTCCGTTATAGATGCGCAGTCGCTCGATGCGGTTCTCGGCCATGAGGTTTTGCACCACCGGAGCCATGATCTCCTCTATTATCTGATGCACGCCGAAAGGCATGGAGCTTACGTTGCCATCTTCCGAGGTCCACATTCCGGAAAGCAGATTGAACTTCATGCGCGAGCTGGGTCGCAGATTGAACGGCTCGTAATCCTCCACATCCTGCGAGTAATCGAACTTCTCGTTTCGGATGCGTTCGATTTCGTCATATTCCAATATGGGCGAGTAATGATTGTAAGGGGCCTTAAGGATCTGGTACAGGAGACGGTTGGATTCAAAAATGACCTTGTCGACCGATGCTACTTTCAGCGCGGAAATGGCTTGGACCGATGTGGCCATAGTGGTCATCAGGCCCTTGATCACATCCTCGAAATGGCGTGTCTCACTTGAGAGCGAATCCTTCAGTTTGTTCAGTTCACGGAAGCGGTTGATGCGTTCGGCATATTTTTCGGAGTTGAACACATTGAGTACCGGCGCACCTTTCGGCACACTGTCAGTGGTGTATTCATCAACGAACGACATATACGCGGAGTTTCGTTCCACCAGCGGTAGCGACACCGACACCGTGTCAACATCCTCCATGCAGAATGACACTGTGCGGAGCGAGCGTTCCAGAGCCCCAAGGTAATCATGTTCGTTCACTTCCTGTATGGAGGTGGAATAGTCGGCAGTCTCAAGCTTTTCGGTGTCCTCTGAAGTTTCCACAAGTGGAGCTTCAGTGGAGAGTTTCTCTATTTTTCCTATGGTCTCGACCAGGAGATCGTTGCGGCGCGGCAGGCGGAGTGATACTTCGCTGTCAGGCACCTCGCCAGTGAAATCCACCATGAAGCTCTTGTCGTCATATTTAACCTGATCGGCCACCGGAACGTAGGCCACACCGAGCTTGTCTATGGAATAGCCACGGAATATTTCGCTATATTCCTTTTCATATTCGGCAATCTCAGCTTCAACTTCGGCAATTTTCTTGCGATATTCAGATTTTTTTACGAAAGCCATGAAGAAGAGAATGATGGTGAGATACCAGTACCAGGTTTTTGACAGTTTCTCCTCCAATTCAGCTTTTTGCGAATTAAGTTCATCGATATTTTCTTCAATGCGTTCTTCCTCCGACACTATTCTGTCGGCGGCCATCTTGTAATAATTGAAAAGGATGCGCGCCTGATCCTGATAGATGTTGGATGATTTAGGGAAAATTTTTCCTTCCATTTTAGATATGTGTGTAAGTGAATTGATGGTTAGTTGGAGTATATTGACTTGCGCTCGGCCGCAATGTGCATTATCTCGCTGAGGGCACGGTCAATGGCTTCGGCGTTGGCCTCGTAGTCGGAACACAGTGAGTTGATGCGCTTGACTTTTTCAATCATTTCGCGATCAAGGTCACCGGCTTCAATTGAATTGGAAGGCGACATGTAGCGGAGCTGTGAAGAGAACTCGCCCACGCGCCCCTTAACCAAGCCGGGTATGCCGGGAGTCATGGCTATGGTACGGTCAAGATGTCTCACTTCGCGACGCAACCTGTCAAGCTCCACTTGCAATTTCTGCTCATGGTTGAACACCTCGACGGTCTTGGTGCTGACACGCGCTCCGACCATGAACGAAAGGAGCAGGAAGAAAGCAAGCAGGATTTGTATGAGTATCTGATACTTGAACTCCACTTCGGCCAGTTGCATCACAATCATGGCCAATATGGCCGCACCTGCGTAAAATCCTGTGGCTGCAAAACTGAGCCCAATGATGGGCACTTCGCGCTGAGCGCGGTCGTCAAGATTCACCATTGGTCTTACGGCTCGGAAATACACCAGCGCATAGGCCACGGAGGTCACCACTAAATCCAGCCAGAATATCTCATCCGGCAGGTTGGCGAAAAACATAAAGAAACACAAAATGATGATAGCCTCGCCCACGGCGCCAACTATCCAGTTAAGCAAACTGAGCTGTTTCATGGTAAATAAAAGTTAGTATAATGGGGGGAGAATTGGGTTTGGATGCACATGTACGGATAGTAAACGATCCGTAACGTCATGAGCCTCGGCATCCGATTGCCGGATAGAGCAATCGTCACCCGCGTTTGTTTCCGCAGCGGGGGCAGAACTTTACGTTAGGAGGGAATGGCGAGCCGCAGCGGGTACAGGTGTCGGAACCCATCACACGCTGACCGCAATTGCCGCAGAATACGCTTCCGGGTTGCAACGGGGCATTGCACGAGGGGCAAGTGGAACCCACTCCGCCCTGTGCAGCTGGTCCGGCAAGACGATTGCCGCAGCTCACGCATCGCTGGGCGTGTGGATTGTTGTCGGTACCGCACTGGGGGCATGGATTGTAGCGGTTGCCGCAGTTGGGGCAGAAACTTGAAGTGGAAGGATACCGTTTGCCGCAGTTGGAACAATACACCTGACGCACGCCCTGTGGCTGTCCTTGGATATTGGCGCCGAATTGCTGTTGGGCGCCGAACTGTCCCTGCATCTGTCCGCCGGCAGGCTGCTGAGCTCCGGATCCCATTCCGTTCTGCGGTCCGAAGGTAGGTTGGTTATATTGCGGGGCCATCATGTCCGATGCCAGACCACCGCCGCCCTGACCTTGTCCTTGACGGTTGCCTTGGCCCATCATTCCGTTCATCATGTTTATGGCCATGATGCCACCCAAGAGGCTTCCGGTGCCATTGCCGCCACCCGACATGGCGCCTGTGAGGCCACCTATGGCATTGTTGGCGGTTTCAAACATCTGCTCCTGCTGCCAGCTGTGGCCGGTGATGTGCATGGTGCTCTGCTGAGCTATGGCATCGCGAATCCGTTTCCCGTCGGGGGCGGAGTCATCGATATCTATCTCGTTGATGTAGAATTTGGTGAGTTCCAGCCCGAGTTCACTCCAGAATGGAGCCATCTGGTCACGCAGATATGTCGACATCTGATCCAGGAAAGCTGCAATCTGCTTGTAGCCCACGCGGTTCTGCATCATAAACTGCACAATGGTGGACTTGGCCTTGGAGGTGAATTCACCACGAGATTGTTCGGTCATGTCGGCCTGTGTGAACATGTGGCGTGTGCCCACGAAGTTAATCAGAAATTTCTCCGAGTCAACTATCTTCAATCCATACTGCCCGGAGGCGTAAAGTGGAATCTGTGTATTGTAATCGGGGTCATGGATGGGCAGTCGGGTGATGGACCAGTCTATGTTGAACACCTGCACCTTGTTGACAAACCATATCTCGGCAGTGAAGGGATTCTTTCCACCGAATGGGAGGCCGTAGATAGAGCGGAGTATCGGCAGGTTTTCGGTGTTGAGAGTGTGCTTTCCCGGGCCGAATTTACCCATTAGTTGGCCTTTTGAGAAGAGGAGAGCCTCCTGCGACTCGGACACTAACAGCTGAGTGTAGGTTGACAGATTGGTTTCAGGGTATCGGTAAGCATAGATGGTAGGTCCGCCTTGGGGCTGCCATCTCACGAGATCAATGATTGCCATAAGAGAGGATTTGGTGGTATGATTGGTTTTAGATTTTTTTTGGTCGGGCTGCTATAAGTATTTGTCGTCGTGGCGAAGCTGCACGTCGGTGAGCATCACTTTTATGTGCTGTTCGTCGCTCTTGGGGCAGATGAGAAGCACATCGCCGGCATCGGCCACAATGTAATCGTGTATGCCGGCTGTAACTACAAGTTTGCCCTCGGGCCCCATTATTATGTTGCCGGTTGATTCGTAGGTCATCACGTTTGCGGCAAGTGTCACGTTATCATCTTCATCCTTGCGGGAGTTGTCGTAGAGTGAGCCCCATGTACCGAGGTCGCTCCACCCGAAGTTGACGCACTCCACATAGACGTTGTCGGCTTTCTCCATCACGGCAAAGTCAATGCTTATGGAGGGGCAACCGGCAAAATTCTCCTCGATGAACTCCTCCTCTTTTGGCGTGCCGAAATAAGCTTCACCTCGGTCAAACACGCAAGCCAGATCCGGCGCATGGCGGTGGAGTGCCTGCTTGATGGAGTTGACGGTCCATAGGAAAATACCTGCATTCCAGAAGAATTCTCCTGTGTCGAGAAACACCTGGGCCAGCTCTTTGTTAGGCTTTTCAGTGAAAGTTTTCACCTTGAGAAGTCCAGGCTCCAGCTCACGTCCTATCTGAATGTAACCGTAGCCGGTTTCGGGGCGGGTTGGGGTAATGCCAAGAGTTAGCAGCGCATCGTGATGTTCAACGAAGTCGAATCCGCGTGCCACACAAGCTTCGAAAATATGTTCGCGAGTGATCAGATGGTCGCTCGGGGTCACAATCATCGATGCTTCCGGATCTATGGCTGCTATGTGATAGGCAGCCCACGCAATGCAAGGGGCAGTGTTGCGGCGGTCAGGCTCAAGCAGTATGCGTTCACGGGGTATCTCAGGGAGTTGCTCGCACACCAGGTCAACATAACGGCGATTTGTAACCACCAAGATGTTTTCCGGATTCACAAGCGGGAGAATGCGGTCATAGCTCATTTGCAGGAGCGACCGTCCGGTACCGAAGAAGTCAAGAAACTGCTTGGGCATATCTGTGCGGCTGTACGGCCAGAAACGGCTTCCTATCCCGCCGCACATTATTACGCAATAGCGGTGGGGATCAGGTGAATAGCCTCCTTTGTCAGAGGGCTGATATATATCTTGTTGAGATGATGTCATGGGTCAATGAAACTGTTTGGATGGCTAAGATAACACAATCCTTTAACACATGCAAGTCCCGACGGTTACTTTTGCATTATTTGACTCAAAATGGATTAAATGGACTTAACATAACGTTGCGTAACGGGCTATTCTATGAACCTTCATTTGGCCGACATGATTTTTTTTGCTATCTCGGTATTGTCGCTCATAGGTGCAAAATTAGTGGCACCGACACCAATGGCGTAGATGGGCACATAATTGCCACAGTGGGTGTTGCTGGTCCAGTAAAGTCCGGTGCGAGCGTTCATCACGTTGAACACCTCTTCAGTGAAGAGGTTGAAGTCGTGATACCAGGTGCGTTTCACTTCATCATTCGCTTCAATAAACACCCTGTCGAAAGTTTCTTTCAGGTTTTGTTCCTCCTTTTCTGTAAGCGGTACGTGTGACCAGAATCCGAGTTTTTCGGTCAGTTCACGTTTCATCTCATTCCACGTGATTGATGTGCCCTTGAGCGATGTACACCAGTCTGCAAAGGTTTCTTTGTGAATCCGCTGATTGTCTATGTATCGTAAGTCAGTGAAATAGGCGGTGCCAAGGTCGCCGTTGGCCATTCCTGCGGTGTCGTGGTCGGCGGTAACAATAATGAGAGTCTCATCGGGAAACTGCTTGTAGAATTCGTAGGCCACCGCTACGGATTGGTCAAGATTGATGACATCCTTGATCACGGCGCCCCCGTCGTTGCAATGTGCCGAATGGTCCACGTTGCCGTTCTCTATCATTAGGAAAAATCGGTCGGGCGTGTGTTTCATCAGATGCGCTATGGCAGTTGAGGTTATTTCGGGGAGTGAAAGGGTGCCGGGAATGGAGTCAATGGCGTAGCCTATGTTATTACGATCAGGGTGATTGGTGTTGAGCATCACCACCTTGCTCGAACGGGATTTTTTTGCTGCATCCGCGCCATGCACCACATCATATCCGTTGTCGGTCATGATTTGAAGTAGGTCGGTGGGTGTGCCTGCGGTAGATGTGGTGCCTCGAAGGTCGGCGCCTGCAAAAAAATCATAGCCCGAGCCGGCCATGTCTTTCCCTATCTCATAGAATTGGCTGCGCTTTGGGGCGTGGGCATAGAAGGCGGCGGGAGTGGCGTCGTCAGGAGCGCAGGTGGTAACAATACCAATACCGTAGCCTTGCTCCTTGAGTTCCTTGGCAAAGGAATAGACTGGGAGGCTGTCAGGGCCTACGCCTACCATGGAGTTGTTGGTTTTGACCCCTGTGGCAATAGCCGTCCCGGCGGCAGCTGAGTCAGTGACGCGCGAATTGGCCGAGTGGGTGGAGCATACGGATGTAACCGGAAAACGCAGCATTACAAGACCGTCGCTCACTCCCTTCACATCGGTGAGATAAGCTTGGGTGGCCGCTACATGGCCCAACCCCATGCCGTCGCCAATGAAGAGAAACACATATTTCGGGGCATCGGCATAGCAGGTCAGGCTCAGACACAGGGCTGAAGAAAGAAGCAGTTTGGGCAGATTCATGGTGTGTAGATGGGTTCTAAGAAGCTGTTTAAATTTATTTTCAGAGAATTTTGAGAAGGATTTTCGAGGTGTTTCAGCAAGTTGAAAAAGGAGCGATGCGGGCATCGTGACTGATGAAACTTGGCTGAAACAACCGGAAAGACGCTCAAAATTACTGAAAAGAAGTATTAAAATCTTTTTTTTAGAATAAATTTAAACAGTTTCCAAGATAATATTTCACAAATGTAAAGATAGTTTCCCTAACTTCCAAAACAGCCTGAACAGGATGATAACAAAAAACGAGTTCGGAATTTCTTCCGGACTCGTTTTGCTGGTGGAGTATAGCGGACTCGAACCGCTCACCTCGACACTGCCAGTGTCGCGCT
>CAJUSN010000015.1 GCA_910589095.1 uncultured Muribaculaceae bacterium | reverse complement strand
GGGCTGGATTACGACCGCATTCCCGCAGCCTCTTCCGAACTTTACGAAACACTTCTCCAAAACGCACTCTACTCCCGAGCATCATCCGGCACCATCCCGGAGATTTACCGCGTTGAAAACATGTTGCAACAATGTGCCATGTACATAAACTGGCTGAATCTGCTTGACACAAACGTGGTGGTAATCATAGTGCTCATGATTCTTGTCTCAGGCTTCACTCTGATCTCCAGCCTGTTCATAATTATTCTCGAGCGAGTCAACATGATTGGTCTGTTCAAAGCCCTGGGAGCAACCAACCGCCAAATCAGGAGCATTTTCATCTACATGACCCAGCGATTGGTGTTACGCGGATTGATAATAGGCAACATTATCGGACTGGGGATTATTTTTGCCCAATCCCAATGGCATATCCTCCCTCTTGATCCGGAAGCCTATTATCTGAATTACGTGCCTATGGAATTCTCACTACTGCAAACACTTCTGCTCAATGCCGGAGTGATACTGCTTTCTGCTGCAATACTCATCCTCCCCTCATGCCTGATATCATCCCTTTCACCTGTGAAGACTCTGAAATACGAATAGTTCACACGGTCTCACATCTTTTTTGGCATGATATTTGTTTATCAATTGAATAAATTCATCTATTTTTGTAGAATCAAACAATCAAGAATATATTAATGTCAAATTCATCAGCATTACCCCAAACCGACTTGATCCGCCTCATTGTTGAGGGTATTCAGGAACGCAAAGGACGCAAAATAACCCACGTTGATCTCTCCGATATAGAATCATCAGGCGTTTCTCATTTCATTATTTGCCAAGGTACCAGCAATATGCAAGTTTCTGCTATTGCCGATAGCGTTCGCGATTATCTCCTTGACAAAGTTCATGTGAAACCTTATAACTACGATGGTTACCAAAACTCACAGTGGATTGTGATTGACTATGGCGACATTCTGGTCCATGTGTTCCTTCCGCAAGAGCGCGAGCGATATAATCTCGAGGAGCTTTGGAGCGACGCTAAATTCACCGAGATTCCCGATCTTGACTGACATTTATTCAACTTTTCCCCTCACCCCTCTCATTTATCCATAAAGTATGGCTTTAAACAACCTACCAACGCCTAAAAAGCCCACCTTCCGGTTCAGCATGTACTGGATGTATGCCATCGTGACAATCGTGCTTATAGGCATTTTATACTTCGAGGACAATCCTTACAGCAAGGAACTTGAAAACTACACCGAATTCGAACAGATTGCTCAGAAAGGTGGTTTGAAAGAGATCATCATCAACGGCGGCAAGCATGTGGCAGAAGGTATTCTCACAGAAGCAGAAGCTGTAAAAGAGTTTCCGCAATACAACAAGGAATCCGGCCAGAGCGCACGTGTGTTCGTTACCATCGGCTCGCAAGAGCGGATAGAAAAAGATATAGATGCGTGGAAAGCCGCCGGTGTTTTCAAAGGCAACGTTCGTTATGACCGTTCCACCGATTTTTCATCCTATCTGTGGTCGTTCGGGCCCATTATACTCCTGATCGTGTTCTGGATTTGGATGATGCGACGCATGTCAGGCCGTGGCGATGCAGGTGGTGGCGGTGTTTTCAGCGTGGGAAAATCCAAAGCTAAGGTTTTCGACAAAGACAATGCCGACAAAGTGACGTTTAAAGATGTTGCCGGATTGTCGGAGGCTAAAACAGAAATTGAGGAAATAGTGGAATTCCTTAAAAATCCCCAGCGCTACACCGACCTTGGAGGTAAAATACCCAAGGGAGCCCTCCTCGTAGGCCCTCCCGGAACCGGTAAAACCCTTCTGGCAAAGGCCGTGGCCGGTGAGGCAAACGTTCCGTTCTTTTCTCTCTCCGGTAGTGATTTCGTGGAGATGTTTGTCGGTGTGGGTGCTTCCCGAGTTCGCGACCTCTTCCGTCAAGCCAAAGAGAAAGCTCCATGCATTGTGTTCATCGATGAGATCGATGCCGTGGGTCGTGCACGCGGACGTAACCCGAATATGGGATCCAATGATGAACGAGAAAACACCCTCAACCAGCTCCTTACCGAGATGGACGGTTTCGGCACCAATAGCGGTGTTATAATACTCGCTGCCACCAACCGTGCCGACATTCTTGACAAAGCTCTGCTCCGAGCCGGCCGCTTTGACCGTCAGATCTACGTGGATCTCCCCGACCTGAATGACCGTGTGGCGATATTCAACGTTCATCTGCGTAAAATACGCAAAGACTCTTCCGTTGACGTAGACCTTCTGGCCCGTCAGACTCCCGGCTTCTCCGGCGCTGAAATTGCCAATGTGTGCAATGAAGCGGCCCTTATTGCCGCCCGTCACAACCATACCACCGTTACACATCAGGACTTCATTGATGCCGTTGACCGCATTGTGGGTGGCCTTGAAAAGCGCTCTAAGATCACAACGGATGAGGAAAAACGCTCAATAGCCATACATGAAGCCGGACACGCAACAGTGTCTTGGCATCTCAAATTTGCTAATCCGCTTATAAAGGTTACTATAGCGCCTCGCGGTAAAGCCCTTGGAGCTGCATGGTATCTTCCCGAGGAACGACAGATCACACCCACTCAGGCCATTCTTGATGAAATGTGCTCGACTCTTGGCGGTAGAGCCGCTGAAGAACTCTTCATGGGTCGAATCTCAACCGGCGCCGCCAACGACCTTGAGCGCGTGACCAAGCAAGCCTATGCTATGGTGGTCTATTACGGTATGAGCGACAAACTCCCCAATCTCTGCTATTACGATTCCACCGGACAGGACTATGGTTTCTCCAAGCCTTACAGCGATGAACGCGCAAAACTTATTGATGAAGAAGTTTCGCGAATAATCAACGAGCAGTACGAACGTGCCAAACAGATTCTGCGCGAGCACGCCAAAGGCCACAATGAACTGGCTCAAGTACTAATCACGCGAGAAGTCATATTCACCGAGGATGTGGAAAATATATTTGGCAAACGCCCATGGGCGTCCCGCACCGAAGAGATTCTTGCGGCCTCTGAAAACGATAAAGCGATCCCGGAAAAGACCGATGACTCCAACGGGACTGAAACCGAGGCTGCCGGCAACACCAACAAAGATACCAACGAGGGAAACAGCACTCCCGCCACGGACACTCCTCCCCCAATACCCTCCGAATGAACTGATTGAAACTTCAATATCCCCCCATCGAGCCGGCATGCTTCAATCCCTTCAGCGTGCCGGCTTTGTTCTGTCCTCACACCGCAACTTAGCTGAAACTTTTACCTCTCCCCCTTTGTTAGTTCTAAAGTAAAGAATAACCATAACCATGGACCATACCAATCCTCATACATCTCTCAACGCCATCCTTGATGAACCACTAAAAGGAATCCGAGGAACAATTCTCACATTCAAAAGCGATCCCTTTCTCAACGACGCATCACAATGTTACGACCTCTTTTCCGATGGCCTGATTGTCATTCAGAACGGTAAGATTCTCCAAGTTGGCAATTACCGCGACGTGGCACAACTGTACCCCGCGCTGACAGATATCGACACCTATACTGACGCAGTTATAATGCCCGGATTCATTGACTGTCATGTCCATTATGTGCAGTCGCCGATGATTGGATCCTATGGCGACACTCTGTTGAATTGGCTCAACAAATACACCTTCCCCACCGAAGCAAAATTCTCCAATAAAGAATTTGCCGAGGAAGTTGCATCAATCTTCTTCAAACAAATATTAAGCCAGGGCACAACTACCGCAAACGTTTTCGCCACAACATTTCCCGTATCTGTCGATGCTTTTTTCAAGGAATCGGAACGCTACAACACACGCATGATTTCAGGAAAGGTGCTTCAAGACCGCAATATACCCGAAGCGCTGCGCGACAAGTCGGCTGAAGAATCGGTTGTCCTCTCTGAAAACCTCCTAAAAAAATGGCACCGAAAAGGACGGCAACTCTATGCGGTAATCCCGCGTTTTGCCCCCACATCTACGCCGGAGCAACTGCAACTTGCCGGAGAGTTGTATCACCGTTACAGTGCCGACGGTGTGTATCTTCACACCCATCTCGATGAAGTTCAAAGCGAGATAGATTGGGTCAAGGAACTCTTCCCCAATCAGCCTAACTACACTGAAGTCTATAATCATTTCGGGCTACTCGGTCCGCGCTCCGTAATGGCGCACTGCTGCATTGTGAAACCGGAAGAATGGAAAGTTCTCAGTGACAACCGGTGTGGAGTGGCCCACTGCCCATCCTCCAACCTGTTTTTGGGCGATGGCGAGTTCAAATATTGGGAAGCCAAATCACCTCACCATCCCGTAAAGCTTGGAGTTGGAACAGATGTGGGTGGTGGAACCAACTTTTCTGTTCCGCGACAATTGGGCGAAGCGTATAAAGTGGCCATGCTCCAGTCCCGCTCACTCGGAATCATACAAAGCTTGTACATGGCCACCCGAGGCGGTGCCGAGACTTTGCACCTCGCTGACAAAATTGGCTCAATAGCGCCCGGATATGAAGCAGACATTGCCGTACTTGATTTGAATGCAACAGAATTCACCGAATGGCGAATGAGATTTGCCGAGAGTATCTTTGACAAACTGTTTGTTCTTATGACTCTTGGGCCTGACAATATGAATCGCGCCACCTACGTTGCAGGCAAGAAAGTGTTTGACCGCACACGTGGCACCAAATTCATCCACGCTTCTCAGTCGCCTGCGTGAATCTCTGCCTCACACATCTCATCATAGGCCAGCCACTCCGGATCGTTCTCACACGATATTTCAATTGGCAGCAATGGCAATTCTGACAACGCCTCATTGAGTTTTCGGCCGAAAATGTGAGTGCTGAGGGTATAGAACACCCAATCGCGCTCCCCGTCGCCGGTGAAAACTCCTGTCATAACAGCTACCGGGTCTTTAGCAAAAGTCACCGACAAGGCATCTGTCACCTGTTCCATCATAACAGAGGTTTCATAATCAGGCATACCATCAGGCAGGCCATCATAGCGCCATGATATTTCTACCCTGATTGAGAACTTAGGATTGTTCTTGAACTTCTCCACATCTTTTCTTCCGGTAACCAATATAACCTTACCGGATTCGCTCTCCTGTGGCGATGTCCACCACTCCTCTTCTTTTGCCATATCAAAACTTTTTTTGCTGATTTATTTGTACGGCAAAAATAATGCATAATTTATAAATATGCAACTCCGACACCTAAATATGCAAAAGCATAGCCAATATTGTAATTTTTAGTTAATTCTCGTTAATTTAGAGCTGGAATATTTGCATGTTTAAGAAAAACCCTATAACTTTGCATCAGTTTTTCATGGTATTAGATTTAAGGTAAGAAGATTATTTGTCGTGAGACAAGTAATTTTTTTTTGCACCTATTTGTTCCGCGCCTCCTTTTCTAATGTAATTAACCTAACTGCAGCATTTTACATCATGAGTGAATTTAAATCCGTGCTCTTTTAGCAAGGCACAATAGCCTTATAAACATCAAATATTGACATTTAATTTTTCCATTTTATTGTCGGATCTTCACATATTTCTCCTATATTTACTCAAAATTGCAACAAATTTACGCCTCATGATGATGCGCATACAATTTCAATATTCCGCTTCTTCAAAATATCTATCTCCAACTGCCAAAAACCATGCTTAAAACTCACCACCCCCAACGTCCTTGCATTCTGCCGGCCACTCGCTCATACGTCACTACTCCTTAGCCTCATAAAGGCTTGTACGGTCCATGCCTATGACCTTGACGCCGCGCTTTTGGAGGGAGGGCGAGCGAGAGCGCACGGCCGATAAAACCCTCGCTGCCGGTGATTATCACTTTCATTTTTGTTATTTTTCTGATATGTTGAACCGCATGTTGAAAAAAGTGTTATCTTTGCAGAAAGATATAAAGTTGTCAGCAAACTCGGGTCGCGAAAATGTCTTAAGTCCGGGTTGGTGCAGGACATTAGGCGAAAGGGCATTCTACTCGCCTGCTTTTATCTATTTTAAATGACTCATAGCCCTTGCCGTCTTTGCTTAAATCCCTCGCCGCCTGTGATTATTACTTTCATTGAGTTGTGTAGTTAATAGCTAATAGTAGTATTGTATAACGCAAGCGGTTCTATCCGTGGGATGTAATGTGTTTCGATCAACAAGAGTCACGCTTATTGAAGCGGCCGTTATGTTTCGGCAACCTCACGCTGGATTGATATTCCATGTAGGGAGGTTGCCTTTCTATTTTTTCACTTTGTCAGTAATATATATAATGACATGTCGCACACCTCGGACCATTATTATCTTACGCAAGTCCAAAACACGCTCCTTGACCATGCCCATCTTAATACTTGAAGAATTTAGTTTTACCACCATCGCGAGTTTTATAGAGCTCATGTATCGTGGCCATATAGATGGATTGTGAAATATAGCTTATCTGGGTCTGGGCAAACGTCGCTACTTGCCGGTATCGATGCGCTTTGCGCTTCTCACCTTCAACAAGAAGAAACCGAGAAGTGGAATAGCAAGACCCGATAGAGTTGCCCCCACTAGTCCGGTGACACCAGCGCTTTGCCCATGGGCAAGCGGAAGACCACCAAGAAATGCACCTATGGCATTGCCAAGATTAAAGGCAACTTGCACCATTGCACCACCCATGAGCTCCCCTCCTTTTGAGTATTCTATGAGCAACAGCTGCATGGGCGATGATATGGCAAACAGCGCTCCTGCAACACATACCACTGAAGCACCCGCAAGCCAAAAGTCCATTCGCGTGAAATATGTTGCCAAAAGCGTAACAGTCATAATTATAGATATGGCCAACGACACTTTCAAAGGTGAGAATCTGTCGCTCAACGTGCCGCCAAGCATATTTCCAACACACATCGAACCTCCCACAAGCAACATCATCACCGGCATTGCCGCCACTGACATTCCGGCCCCTACCATCACGGGCGAAACATAAGAGTACATGGCAAACGCGCCGCCATTGCAAAGCATTGTAGCTCCTATCAGAATCCAGGGCTCGGGACGGCGAAGAAAACGAAACACTCCCTTTGCACTGCTATGAGCAAGCGAACCTACATCGCCAATCAGCTTGACACAGCACACAGCCGTCATTATTCCCCAACCAGTAGCAAAGAAAAATATCCAACGCCAACTGAAATTATTGGCAAGAAAACTCCCAATAGGCACTCCAAGGAAGTTAGCCACCGTCATACCCATCACCATAATGGCAACTGAAGTTGTTGCTCTGCCGGGCATGAGCCGGCTGGCCACAATAGCCCCGGTTCCGAAAAAAGCTCCGTGAGGCATCCCAGATATGAATCGGGCCACGAGTGCGAGTTGAAAAGTTTCACTGACAGCAAACATCAGGTTGCCCACTGCATAGACACACATGAGCAATAAGAGAATTCTCTTCAGCGGCGCGTTTCTCAAGAAAAATGCCACCAAAGGGGCACCGGCGCAAACTCCAAGCGCATAGGATGAAATCAACCGTCCGGCCCCGGAGATGGAGACTTCGTAGCTTATGGCCAAATCAGGCAGGATGCTCATCATGCCATATTCCACTATGCCGAACCCGAACGTTCCGGCAGCCAATGTAAACAGTCCTGTCTTTACTTTATTCATTCCAAAAGTTTATTTTATACAATCACGGCGACACGCTCTCATTATAACGCGTCGCCGTGAGAATCTGTTTCTGTCCCTTATGTATGTTCTCTTATTTTGAACTTAACTTGACTTGCCCCGCTTTCAGACCGGGTGATGTTACCGTAACTACAATCTCACCCGGCTTTTCAGCAGTTCGTACAACACCGGTCAACTGACCATGGAAAGCCGACATAACCGGTGATTGGAACAGCTCTATGCATGACGGATCACCATTGGCTACAGCTTCATAGCTTCCGGCTCCTTTCACAGCAAACTTCAATTTGTTTGTGGCATCCGGGCATAGGTTCCCATCCTTATCAACCACTTTGGCATTGATGAAGGCCATGTCCTTGCCGGTGGCCAAATAGTCGGAACGATCAGCCGTCAGCTCAATATGATGCGGCTTGCCTGCCGTACGTACTTCCACCGTATCAACGGGCTCGCCCTTGGCGTTATAACCCACCACAGTCACTGTTCCGGGCTCATAACGGGTATCCATCCACATGAGGCGATACCTCTTTTGACGTTCGAAGCTCTTCTGCGCAGACTCGGTGTATGAACTGTCAATTCCAACCGACAGATCCTTTTTACGACGTCCCTGGCTCTTTCCATTGATAAAGAGTTCCGCCTCGGGCAGGTTCGTATAAACGAACACCGGAGTAACCTCTCCTTCACGCCCTGGCCAAGTCCAGTGGGGCAACACATGAAGCGTATGAGCTTCCGGGTTCCAGTGGCTGCGGTACAAATAGTAACGATCTTTAGGGATACCGGCAAGGTCCACAATACCGAACAGGGAGCTGTGGCTGGGCCAGTTGGTATAATAAGGGGTCGGTTCACCAAGATAGTCGAAGCCGGTCCACACAAACTCACCTATGCAATAAGGCAGATCGTCATGCTGTATGAAATCGTCCTCAGGAAGATTGGACCATCCGCAATGTTCAACGTCGTAGCCCGAGGCCTGATGATCGTCATACACAGCCATAGCCTTACGCTCAACAGGGAACTTGTAAACTCCGCGAGAGCTCACGGTCGATGCCGTCTCAGAGCCTAACACTATCTGCTGTGGCAATTTGCGATAGGCCTCCTGATATTTGAATGGACGATAGTTGAAACCTGCCACATCCATTATTGCAGCAAAATTATTGTTGAGCACCGCGTCCGGACCATCCATTCCTTGAGTCACAGGGCGCGTGGGGTCAAGTTTATGGCAGATATTTTGAAGGTAATAGGCTGTCTTGACATCTCCTTCATGCCATTGCTCGGACACCTCATTGCCGATACACCACATAACCACCGAGGGATTGTTGCGGTAATGACGTATAAGATTGGTAAGATCCTTTTCGGCCCACTCATCAAAAAGCAAATTGTAACCGTTTTTCACCTTAGGCTTGCGCCACTCATCAAAACTTTCAGCCATCACCATCATGCCCATCTCATCACATGCTTTCACAAGCTCAGGTGCCGGCATATTGTGAGAGGTACGGATGGCATTACATCCCATATCCTTTAATATGCGGATCTGACGGCGGATAGCGGCATCATTGACTGCTGCACCAAACGGACCAAGGTCATGGTGATTACAAACGCCCTTGAAATTCACTCGCTCGCCATTAAGAAAGAATCCCTCATTAGGGCGCACCTCGATGGATCGGATGCCAAAAGTGGTGTCATACTCATCTTTCACCTCTCCATTGCTCAGCAACTCGGTGCGGGCAGAGTAGAGCGTAGGAGTATCAGGCGACCACAATTCCGGATTTTTCACCACGAACGATTGGCTAACTTTGCTGTCATTATATTTCAGGTCCTTTACGGCTGAAGTCACAGTCTGAACAGGTTTCCCCTCAGGACTCAGAAGTGTAGTGCGCAAGGTGTAGTCAGATTCGGTAGCTCCTTCAGGCAGAGCAATCTCAGTTGCGACTTCCACACGTGCCCACTCTTCATTCACTTCAGGCGTGGTAACCGATGTGCCCCACATAGGTATATGGGCCCCGTCGGTCACAAGCATGTGGACATTGCGATAAAGTCCGGCACCGGGATACCAACGCGATGACTCCGGTAGATTCTCCAATCGTACCGCTATACTGTTTTTTTCGCCCGGCTTTACAAGGTCGGTAACATCAAAGAAAAATGAATTGTAGCCGTAAGGCCAGTATCCTGCTTCTTTACCGTTGACATACACACGGGCGTGCGACATTGCCCCGTCAAAAATCAACGTAACACGTTCGCCGTCCTTCAACTGAGGAACATCGATCGTGTTGCGATACCATCCGGTCCCCACGAAAGGAAGGCCGCCTGTACGACCGGCATGTTCCATCGCATCTTTTTGTCCATCCTGGGCAATGGCAACATTCTGCATGTCATTTTGCCAGCTGAACGGACCGTAGATGGCCCAATCGTGAGGAACCGTTACCGATTGCCATTTCTTAACGTCAACATTCTCTTGCTTGTATTCCGGCTTATCATCACGCGTGAAGTGCCACCCTTTATCTAGAAGCACCTGCTCACGCGCCGACAAGCTGAACCCGGCAGAGAACAAAATTGCGGCCATTGCGGCCGTAAAAGTTTTTTTCATGAGTATATTTTAAATTTCAATCACATTGTTTATCTTTGCAATTACAAAAGTATAAAAATAAAGTATATATCACAAGCCGAAGTTCTCACTTTTGAACCTATAAGCACCTTTGAAGCGTTATATATTGACGTTTTTTCTATCTTTTGTCTGATTCGTTTAAATTATCTTTCACCCCCAAAAGTAACTATGAAAGTAATTAGCATAAATGGCAGCCCACATGTGGATGGTTGCACAGCTCGCGCTCTGTCGGAAGTGGAATCACAGCTCACAGCCGCAGGAATTGAAGTAGAACGCATTGATGTTGGCGTCAAGCCTGTCAGAGGTTGCATTGCATGTTTGTATTGCACCACACATGGTAAATGTGTATTCAATGACGATGTTGTCAACCAAGTGGCTTCAAAACTCGCCGACGCCGATGGACTCCTCATTGGCAGCCCTGTTTATTATGCAGGTGTCAACGGCCAGCTTCGATCTTTCCTCGACCGACTGTTCTACAGTTCCGGTTCTATAAACAAAGCTATGAAAGTGGGTGCCGTTGTACTCTCCTCCCGTCGTGCAGGAAGCACCACAGCCTATGATGAGATCGTGAAATACTTCTCCATCGCTTCCATGCCCATAGCCACTTCGACTTATTGGAACGAAGTCCATGGCTCAAAGCCTGAAGATGTTGAAAAGGACCTCGAGGGTCTGCAGACCATGCGTAATCTCGGTCGCAACATGGCATTCCTGATCAAAGCCATCGACACTTGCCGCGCTGAAATTCCGGAACAGGAACGTGGAGCCCGCACAAATTTCACAAAATAAGCACAATTCTTCATTTACACCTAATCTCTCCTCTGCCGTGATTGATTTTGACCGCCGACTTTTCAACATTGACATCCCCTCGGATACTCCGACCAAGGGCTCACTCCTTGTTGCCGAGCCCTTTCTGCGCGAAGATTATTTCCGCCATTCCGTAATCAGCATCATCGACCACGGCGATGGTGCCGGAACGATGGGTGTTGTCATGAACCGTCAGACGGCGTACCCGCTCCAATCGCTCATACAAGGAATCAACCGCAAAAAGCCCATTGAGGTTTTTTGCGGTGGTCCCATGTCGGGTAACCGTCTCTACTTCCTGCACACTTTAGGCGAAATCATTCCGGCCTCCACCCCGGTTGCCTCTGGGCTCTTTGTTGGAGGAGATTTTCACTCCATTATTGAATACATCAATCAAGGTTACCCCATTGAGGGTTTCCTCAGATTCTTCTTAGGTTATAGCGGCTGGAGCCCTGGACAACTTGAAGAAGAGGTTGCCAACAACGTGTGGGCTGTAGCCCCACTTTCCGAACCGTCAAGCCTTCTTACCGGCTCCGAGGATGCTTACTGGCACCGCTACGTACGCCAGCTTGGCGAAAGTCACAAAGGCTGGCTATACCATCCTCAGAATCCTCACGCCAACTGACCCCTACCCTATTTCTGAACAACTTATACAGACTCTTCAATATAGCCATATTGGAGAGTCAATTCTGTGCGTGGCAACAACATGCGACATCATGATCGAGTGGTGTTACGTTTCTTCGCCACTGCACTAATACTATAAAAAAACAGATGCGCGCCCAAAAGGCACACATCTGTTTAGAATATAATGTTGGATAAAATCTCTTATGAGAGACCTACCACATTGAGCAGAGTGTCATAGAAGCAGCTGATCAAACCGAGACCAAGAATACCTGCCACGCAGATCCACATTCCAACACGCTCTGAGCATGCACTGCGGAACGGCTGTACGGTGAAATCATCAACATCCTTGATAAACATAGCTTTTACCACAAGCAGATAGTAGTAAAGCGAAATAATAGTGTTGATCAAAGCTATGAGAACAAGCACATAGATGGCAACCGAGCCCTGATTGATGGCCGAGGTGAAGATGAAGAACTTGCTGAAGAATCCTGCAAACGGAGGGATACCGGCAAGCGAGAACATAGCAAGCATCATAGTCACCGCCAAACGAGGATTGGTCTTGTAGAGGCCGTTATAGTCATCCATGGAAACTTTTCCGCAATTGTTCTCTATAGCTCCTATCACACCGAAAGCAGCGAGATTGGAGAAAATATACACAAGCACATAGAACATCAAAGCAGCTTCACCCATAGGATTGTTGCCTATGATACCAAGCATGATGTATCCTGCCTGAGAAATGGAGGAGAATGCAAGGAATCGCTTCATGTTCTTTTGACGGATGGCAAAAAGGTTACCGACGGTGATTGTAAGAATAATCAATGCATACAGCATCCATTCCCAAGCTGTTGAATAAACCTGTCCGAAAACCTGCCAAAGAATTACCAGGAAGGCAAAAGCAGCCGAACCCTTGGAGATAACTGACAGATAGGAGGTGACAGATGTGGGAGCGCCCTGATAAACATCGGCTGTCCAAAGGTGGAAAGGAACAAGCGAAAGCTTGAATCCCATACCCGACATAACAAAGGCAATCGACACTACCAAGAGCACCATATTGGTTACTTCTCCGGCTGCAATCACATCAGCGATTTTTCCGAAATAGAGCGTACCGCAAAGACCATACACGAAAGAAAGTCCCATAAGCAGTACGGCCGAAGAGAACACTGCAGTAAGTATATACTTGGCTGCTGCTTCATGGCTTTCGTAGCGACGCTTTTCAAATGCAACCATTGCAGCCAAAGGAAGTGATGCACTTTCCAGACCAATGATAAACACAAGGAAGTGACGTCCTGAGATCATCAGATACATACCGAAGAGAGTCACAAGCAGAAGCTCGTAGAACTCACCGCGGCGAATTACCTGACTTTCACCTGCAGTCCATTTAAGAGACTGAATAAGGACAATGAACACACCTACATTCAAGATATTCTTGATGGCTACAATCACGGGCGAAGTTTCATACATGCCTTCAAAGGCAGTCTGCACACCTTCACCTATCACCACCGGACAAAAGCCCCAGAGGGTGAAGATTCCAAAAAGAAGAGCGGTTACCTTTCCTATCGCAGCCTGAGCATTACGAGGAAGGAAAGTGTCATTGAGGAAGACCAAAAGAAATACCACCAACAGGGCTATTTCTTGCTTCATTGCTAAAAACTGTGAGTAATCCATTTCTTTTAATCTTTTAGTTCATTCCAATAACAGTGAAAATTTCAGGCGAGAATGTCCAGCGGATCAAATCGGCAAAGAAATTGGGGAAACAACCGATCGCAGCCACACTGATGATCAGAGTGACGGTTGCTGTACGCTCCCACCATTCAGCATCGGTGAGTGTGAGGTGATGTTCGTCATATACCGGACCGAGCAACAGCTTACCTACTACGCGCAGGATATACACGGCAGTAATAACAATCGAGCAGCAAGCAACGATGGTAAACACGCGATGGAACATATCTGCATGTTCAAACGATCCTACGAAAATTGTCATTTCGGCAACGAATCCGCTCAAACCGGGAAGACCCAGAGAAGCGAAACCGGCTATTACATAGCACACCGCAAGGAAAGGCATGATTTTCATCAAGCCACCCATCTTGGTGATGTCGCGAGTGTGTGTACGTCCGTAGATCATACCGATAAGAGCAAAGAACAGGGCGGTCATCAAGCCGTGCGAAAGCATCTGCATGATGGCACCGGTCATTGCGGTGGTATTGAGCATCAGGATGGCGAAGAGTACAAGACCGCAGTGGCTAACCGATGAATAAGCATTGATATACTTGAGGTCGGTCTGCACGCAAGCGCTGAATGCACCATACACAACGGATATACCGGTAAGGATAAGGAAAATCCAGGCAAGATCGTTGGCAGCCTGAGGCATCAGGTAGATTGCTACACGGAAGCAACCGTAACCTCCCAACTTCATAAGCACACCTGCATGAAGCATGGACACGGCGGTAGGTGCTGAGGCGTGACCGTCAGGGCTCCATGTATGGAACGGGAACATAGCTCCAAGCACACCGAATCCAACGAATGTCATCGGGAACAGGAAATATTGCCAATTCTTGTCAATAGAAGAATTTTCGGCAATGGTAAGGATGTTCCAGGTAAGGTCAGCAGGATTGGCTGCCGAATGGTAGTAGATACCGATGAGACCCAGCATAAGGAAGGCCGAACCACCCATGAGCATGAGCGTAAGCTTCATGGCTGAATAATTCTTGTTTCCGCTACCCCAAACACCGATGAGAAGATACATAGGGATGAGGGCAACCTCGTAGAACATGAACATGGTGAACAAGTCAATCGAGATGAAGAAACCGAACACTCCTGTTGACAGAAGAATCAGCCAAAGGAAGAATTCCTTGGGCATAGGATCTATTTTCCAAGAGGCAAAGCTGCCGGTGAGAAGAATTATCGATGAAAGAATGAGCATTGCTACAGAAATGCCATCCACACCAACAGCCAATTGAATATGCAGAGGTTTGAACCAATCCCAAGCCTGCACGTAAAGCATAGGCGAGGTAGGATCAACCTGACGCAGCGCGAGGTAATCCACAAGCAGATAAACCGACAGTGCGGTCAAAGCGAGCGAACCGGTCACGGCAACCGCTCTGATCTGCTTGATATTTCGGCAAAGGGCAAGCCCGGCGAGCATAAGCACCGGAATCACCACGAAATAAATCAATATATTAGAAAACATAATTACTATTATTTACTTTTTCCAGGTTTCAGACTATACAGCTTTCACTTATCAGATCAAGCAAATTGCTGTAATGATACCGAGCAGGAGGGCGCCGATGAGATAAACCCACACATACATTTGCACCTTGCCGCTTTGCAAACCGCGGATTGCATATGATGCCTTGTTGGTCACGTAAGCGAATCCATCCATTGTTCCGTCAATGATATGACGGTCAAACCATGCTATAGGACGACAAATTCCACCGAAAATGATCTTGTGGGTGATGAACATGTAAAGTTCGTCCCAATAGAAACGATGGTGACACCAAGTCCAAAGGGCCGGAAGCGCGTTGCGCATCTTCTCGGGAAGCGGGTTTTCCTTGATATACATCTTGGTTGCAATAAGTATCGCGATAACTGCTACGGCAAGGCTAACTCCGGCCACACCCCAATCGAAATGTGCCATGAAATCGTAAGGCTCGCCATTCCAGCTTACAAGATTACCGAAAGGTATGAAACCGGCGACACAAGAAATAGCTGCAAGAATAATCAAGGGCAGCGTCATGGTCCAAGGCTGATCATGAGGTGCATGATGTCCGGCATGAACCTTATGTTCCTTCCACCAGAAGATGAGGTAATAGAGACGGAACATATAGAACGCAGTCAGACCGGCAACGAACGACATCCAAATGTAAGCAATCGTGCTGTTTCCAAGACATGAACTCAAGATTTCATCCTTGGAGAAGAATCCGGAGAACGGTATGATACCGGCAATTGCGAGACAGCCGATAAGGAATGTAATATTCGTAATAGGCATATATTTGCGAAGACCGTGCATTGCAGTGTAGTCATTTGATCCAACAGCATGAATCAACGCACCTGCACCAAGGAACAGCAACGCCTTGAACATAGCGTGAGTGAACAGATGGAACATCGAGGCCATGTAACCCAAGCCTTCGTGGAAATCCGGACGGGCTACACCAAGCGACACCATCATGAAGGCTATCTGGGAAATGGTTGAGAATGCAAGCACACGCTTGATGTCAATCTGAGTACATGCCACCATCGCTGCATAAAGAGCGGTAATGGCACCCACAACTGTGACAATTGTCAGCGACACTTCCTCCATGAGATAGAGCGGGAACAAACGGGCCACAAGATATACACCGGCCACAACCATTGTAGCAGCGTGGATGAGAGCGGAAACAGGCGTAGGACCTTCCATTGCATCGGGGAGCCAGATATGAAGCGGCATCATGGCCGATTTACCCATACCGCCCATGAAGATGAGCACCAGGGCCCAAGTAAGCACTGAGCCGCCCATAAAGATAGGAGCTGCGCTCGTATTGAAAATGTTGCGAATACCCTCAGCAGTTCCAAGATTAACGGCATATGTATCGGCACCTACGCTTATCGAGGTAAGCTCTGTGAAGTTAAAGGTTCCGGTGTAGTATGACAGAATAAGTATACCGATGAGGAATCCGAGGTCGGCAAAACGTGTTACGATAAACGCTTTCTTTGAGGCCGAAACTGCTGATGGTTTCACATAGTAGAAACCGATGAGCAGGTATGACGATGCACCCACGAGCTCCCAGAATATGTACATCTGGAAAATGTTAGTTGCAACAACCAAGCCAAGCATTGAAAAGCTGAACAGGGAAAGGAAAGCGTAAAAACGCTGGAATCCATGTTCGTAAACGCCATGATGGTCACGCATATAGCCATTGCTATAAAGATGAACCATAAATGATATGGTGGTGATTACAACAAGCATCATGGCTGAAATCGGATCCAAGAGGAAACCGAGGCGAATTACCAATTTATCGTAGAATTGCAACCAATCCTGATTAAATACAATAAATTGCAATCTTTGGCCGGCCTCACTCACAAACTCGGGTGCTCCGGAGAAAAAGTAGAGGTAGGCTGTATAATATGCCAGGATGAGAGTGACACCCATACCGGCTGTGCCGAGAATACCGGCCATCTTATGGCTCATGAACTTTCCGAGCAAGCCCAGAAAGAGGAACATAAAGAGGGGTATGGCAAGAATTAATAATGAAGTAGCTTCCATGATGCTTTAATGTTTCATTTTTGAGAGATCAGAAACGCTGATATTCTTGACCTCGCGGAACACATTGATAATGATAGCTATTGCGAGAGCCGTTTCAGCAGCGGCAATCGCGATGGCAAAGAGGGTGAAGAACATACCCTCCATATTTTCGGGATACAGATAACGGTTGAACACAACAAAATTGATATCCACCGAGTTAAGCATCAATTCAAGCGAAATAAGCATCGCAATCATGTTGCGGCGGGTGATGAAGCCATAGACGCCACAACAAAACATGATAAGCGACGGAATGAGATAATAAAGAATCGTTATATCCATATTTGTCAATTATCTTTTGCGGGCGACAACTACGCCACCGATTATACATGCCAACAACAATACACTGATTGCCTCGAAAGGCAACAGATACTGATACTCACCTGTACCCATGAGGGCCTTACCGATTTCGTTCATCTTCGGATTCTCCATTGCGGGGAGCTGGGTCATTGCCATGCCGCAACGATAGAGCAGCGCATAGCAAACGGCTGCAAATGTTGCGAGCGAGGCGGTCATACCAAGCACACGCTTTTTGGACACCAGCTTTTCATCACTGTGTCCGGGATGAGAAGTAAGGAAAATGGAGAACACAAAAAGCACAACGATACCGCCTGCGTACACCGCTATTTGAACTGCGCCCAAAAACTCATAATCAAGCTTGAAATAAAGAGCCGCAGTGGCAAAAAGTGTGAACAGGAGGAATGTTGCCGAACGCAAAATTTTGCGGGTGGTGACAGTCAGTACCGAAAATAGGATAATCGACAGCGCGATTACCAAATACATGATGATACTTCCTACTGATTCCATATAGTTTGATTGATTTATTTTCTATGAGATGATTGCTTCGGTCACTTGTTGCCTTCAGCTGTCTTGGTGTCCGGAGCGTCAGCTTTTGCAGGAGCCGGAGCTGCTGCGGGGGCACCGCCTGCCGCTGCCATGGCTGCTTTCTTAGCTGCTGCGGCTGCTTTTGCTGCAGCGATCTTAGCTTCCTTTTCGGCCTGCATCTTTGCTATCTGCTCGGGAGTGGGAGCAGGCTCCTCTTTTTCGGGCAGGTAATTGAGTTTCTTCACAAGTTTCTCACGTGTAAACACTGCTTGTTCGAAATCATTCTTGAATTCAAGAGCGTCCTGCGGACAAGAGGTGACACATAACTGGCAGAATGTACAGCTGCCCAGGTCGTAGATATACTTGTCAAGTTTACGTTTCTGCTTTCCATCGAAAGTGGGCACCATCTTAGTTGTAAGTGAGATGGTACCGTTAGGACAATTACGCTGACAGATTCCGCAGGCTATACACTTATGATTACCGTCGGCATCATACTTGAGCTGCAGAATTGCACGGAAGCGTTCGGGAACATGAACTGTCTCTCTGTCCTCAGGATATTTTTCTGTAATCTTCGGGGTCACGAATTCCTTCCCGGTTACTTGCATACCCTTCAAAAGGCTTGCAATGCCCGTCCCTAAAGATGAAAAATAATCTTTTACACTACCCATAAATTATTCTTCTGATTAATAATATAAATGTTATCTAAATGTAGGTTTGTCTTGGTTTATCACTTGATCTGGCCACCGAGTATATCAAGAAGCTCAGTGGTGATACTTTGCTGACGCAGTTTATTATATTCCAGCTGCAGCTGCTCAAGGAGTTTTTTGGCATTATCGTTGGCACTCTGCATTGCCATTACACGAGCTGCCTGTTCCGAAGCCCTGTTCTCAGTAAACACATCTTGCATCACCGACATGAGAAACATCGGAAGGACAGTCTGGAAAATGGAATTGGCATCTGGTTCGAAAAGATAAGGCCTGCAGGATTCCTTAACGCCATTTGCGCTGAAGGTCTCGGCCACAACAGGTATGATCTGTTCGCAACTCGGACGTTGACGACTTACGCTTTTGAAACTCATGTAAAGAACATCAATTTTGTCAAGTTCGCCATCAAGGAACATCTGCTGAAGACTTTCAACAAAATCCTTTACACCATCGCCGGTTGTTTTTGAATCCACACCGTCAACCAAACACATAGAGATGTGCGGATCACTTAATTTCGATACTGCCTTGGCAATCTTTCCACCTACTGGAAAGATTGAAATGTTGACTCCTGAACCATAACGCTGACGATATGATTCAATTTCATTCAGCAGCAGCTTGAAGATATTCACATTGTAGGCACCGCAAAGACCGTCGTCAGAACCGAACACTACGATACCCACTTTGGAAACATTGCGGGTCTCAATGAGCGGTGAAGAAAATTCTGCGTCGGCCGTGAGCAGATTGCCGATGATAGTTTCAATCTGTCGGCGGTAAGGCAACAACCTGCGCAACGACATCTCTGCCTTGTGCATCTTGGCAGAAGAAATCATCTTCATCGCGCCGGTAATCTTCTCGGAAGAAGCCACCGAACCAATTCGTCCTTTCAATTCTCGAAGAGTTGCCATATCTCAGTCAAAACTATCAGTGTAAATATCGTCTTTCGTAAATTATTTGTAACGCCCTGCTATATCGTTTGCAGCCGCTGTCAGCTTCTCAACCACTTCATCCGTGAGCTGACCTTGACGGATCGGCACAAGAACATCATCGGTATATTTGGCGTGAAGCAACTGTAGATACAAATGCTCGAACTCAGCCACCTTATCAAGAGGCACATTCTCCAACAATCCTTTTGTACCGGCAAAAATTACCGCAACTTCATCCTCTACAGCCATAGGCTTGTACTGAGGCTGGATGAGAAGACGTTCGTTTTTACGTCCTTTATCAATCACGCGGGCTGTTACAGGGTCAATATCTCCACCAAACTTGGTGAACGATTCAAGCTCACGGAACTGTGCCTGATCAATTTTCAGTGTACCTGCAACCTTCTTCATCGACTTGATCTGAGCATTACCACCCACACGCGACACTGAGATACCCACATTAATTGCAGGACGTATACCACGGTTGAACAATGCCGTCTCAAGGAAGATCTGACCGTCGGTAATAGAGATCACATTGGTGGGGATATAGGCAGATACGTCGCCGGCCTGAGTTTCGATAATGGGGAGAGCTGTTAGCGACCCTCCTCCCTTAACCAGAGGCTTCAACGGCTCCGGCAGGTCATTCATCTGCGATGCAACCTCCTGGTTGTCGATAATCTTGGCTGCGCGCTCAAGCAATCTCGAATGGAGATAGAAAATATCACCGGGATATGCCTCACGTCCAGAAGGGCGCTTGAGGATAAGAGATACCTCACGATATGCCACCGCCTGCTTTGAAAGGTCGTCATACACTATAAGGGCATCTCGGCCGGTATCACGGAAATACTCTCCAATCGCTACGCCGGCAAACGGTGCATAGTAACGCATTGAAGCCGAATCAGAAGCCGTAGCTGCAACAACAACGGTATAGTCCAGTGCTCCATTCTTGCGGAGTGTATCAACAAGAGCGGCAACTGTCGAGGCTTTCTGACCTATCGCAACATAAATACAGTAAACAGGCTTTCCTTCTTCAAAATTTTTGCGCTGATTGATGATAGTGTCAATCGCAATAGCGGTTTTACCAATCTGACGGTCGCCGATGATGAGCTCACGTTGACCGCGGCCAATGGGCACCATAGAGTCAATGGCCTTGATACCGGTCTGAAGCGGCTGCTTTACCGGTTGACGATAAATAACGCCGGGAGCCTTACGCTCCAGCGGCAAACGCATAAGCGAACCTGAGATTGGTCCGCAACCGTCTATTGGCTCTCCGAGCACATTGATCACGCGTCCCAGCAAGCCCTCACCTACGGGGATAGAGGCAATTTCGCCTGTACGACGCACTGACATATTTTCTGTCACTTTGTCAACATTGTTGAGCAAGATGACTCCGACATTGCTCTCTTCAAGATTGAGCGCAACGCCCTTCACGCCGTTTTCAAACTCCACGAGTTCGTTGGCGCAAACATTGTCAAGACCATAGACGTGAGCCACGCCGTCGCCAACTTCAAGAACAGTACCCGTTTCTTCAAACGACACCTTTGAGTTGACAGTCTCGAGCTGTTGCTTTAGTATTTCTGAAATCTCGCTGGGATTAATCATTGGTTCAGATTTATTTGCTTAAAAGATTTAACCGCAATTGTTTTAATTCGTTGCTGACCGAAGCGTCGATTTTTTCATTTCCAACACTAACGGTAAACCCGCCGATCAGAGAGGAATCCACAATTTGCGTGTATTCCATTTTTCCACCGTGAAGGTGCTTTTCAACCAAGCCTTTCAGGCGCTTTTCGTCGGCGGATGACAGCTGCGCGGCTGATTTGACAATGACACTGTAGATATGATTCTCCTCACGATATAGTTCGACGTAGGCATAGGCAATAAGCCTCATCATACCTATACGCCCGTTACGTTGCAAAAGCTTCACGAAGTCCTTTATGACTTTATCGTTCTTCTCTTCAACACCGCAAGCTGTAAGGATTAGCTTTGACTTATCGGCTTCGGATATGTACGGATTGTTAAGCGTATCGTTTAATGCAGGCATCTCTACGAAACCTGCCTCCAGACACTTCATCTGTTCATACACATCAGCAGCAACGCCTCGCTCCGCCGCCACAAGCAGCAGAGCCTTGGCATATCGCCGGGGAATCAATCCTTCGTTCATTGAGTCAATTCGTTAGTTTTGGTTTTCCATTTCATCGAGAAGCGTATCAACGAGCTTGGTTTGTGCCTTCTCGTCGGCCAATTGATTGCGCACCACTTTGGCTGCTATATCAAGGGCGAAAGAGCTTACCTCGTTGCGGAATTGCAACTCAGCCTCTTTTCTCTCCTGCTCGATAGCTACCTTAGCCGCATCCATCACCTTCTTGGCCTCGCCTTGCGCTGCAACACGAGCTTCCTCAATGATTTGGGTTTTCATGCGGTCAGCTTCACGCAACATATCGGCTTGCTGCTTACGCGCCTCGGCAATATACTTATCCGACTCTTCCTTCGCATGTTGAAGCTGCTCCTTTGCATCGCGGGCATACTCAACACCTTTGTCAATGAAGTCGGCACGACTTTCCACTCCTTTGATTATGACAGGCCAACCCCATTTGTAAAGCACAAACAGGAGAATGGCAAAAGCCACAAACATCCAGAATACCAAGCCGAAATCAGGCGTGAACAGTTCCATACCGGTAGCGGTCAGGGATTATACGAACATTGCAAGCACGCAAACGATCACAGCGAACAGAGCCACACCTTCTACAAGAGCGGCGATTACAATCATATTGCTTCGGATGTCTCCGGCTGATTCCGGCTGACGTGCGATAGCCTCCATAGCGGAAGCACCAATCTTGCCAATACCGAGACCTGCACCGATTGCAGCGATACCTGCGCCTATACAAGCTCCAAGTCCGAGAAATTCAGCTACTGCTGCTAAAATTGTTGCTAACATAATTTTAAGTTTTAGAAGTTAGAGTTATATTTTAATTATTGTTTTTTCTTATTTACCTTTAAGCGGGTTTTGCATCAGCGGTCACTTCCTGAGACTCCTTATGCTCTTCGTGCCCCTTCTCTGTACCGAAGGATATGAAAAGGGTGGAAAGCATAGTGAACACGAAAGCTTGAATGAAGCTCACCAAAACGTCAATCACCAGCATGAAAAGCGAGAACAGAACAGATACGAACGCTGTAGCTCCGGTTACCACCGGTCCCAGTGCTGCAAAAATAAAGATGAGCAAGGTGAGAACTATTACGATCATGTGTCCCCCCATCATGTTTGCAAACAGACGGACCGTCAAAGCTGCCGGCTTAGTGAACACACCGAAAAGCTCAATGATAGGCATAATGGGAAGGGGAAACTTCAGCCATAATGGAACATCCGGCCAAAAAATTTCCTTCCAATAATGCTTCGTTCCGAATATATTGGTTGCCAGGAATGTAAAGATGGCAAGAACCATCGTCACAGCTATATTACCTGTAAGGTTGGCACCACCAGGGAAAATTACCATCAATCCAAGGAGATTCAGATACAGAATGAAGAAGAAGACCGTAAGAAGAAACGGGGCGAACTTCGGCGATCTATCGCCTAATGTTGGCTTTATCACACCATCATAGATGAACACTATAAGAGACTCTATGATACCGCGAACTTTTCGCGGAGCTTTATACATCTCCCGTCTGTGCCATTTTGCAACCGCAAAAACACTCCACATCACGAGCAGGCAAGCGATGAAAAGCTCACATACATTTTTCGTGATTGAAATGTCCCAGGGACGGTAAACGGATCCGTCGGGAAGAAGTTGCACCACTTTTCCTCTGTAATCACCCTCTTTAGGGATAAAAAAAGTAGCATCTCCATCAACATACTTCTCGCCGCCGGTTACTTTTGACGACATGAAACAATGAAAACCATCCTTACCAAAAAGGATCACAGGTAGCGGAATGCGATGGTGGTGATCAAAAGGAACTTCCCAACCATAGCCGTCGCCCAGATGCTCAAATATTATCTCTTTGGGGCTGAACTCTATTTCCCCAGAAGCCAAAGCACCTGAAGAAGCATGTGATTGGACTGACAATGCCAACATTGCCAATATCATCCAAAATATGATAGTCAGTTTCTTCATAAGGGAAATCAATAGAGACAAACCGATACCACATTATTATCAACGTCGGCAAGACCTCCGCTTACAGGCAGAGACGCTTCTTCGCCATCACTGACTCTGTAAGTGATCGTGCCCTGAGTAAGTGTAGACACGAGCGAAGCGTGGTTATTTAGCACGGTGAAGCTACCGTTGGTGCCGGGAGGTGTGACAAGAGTCACTTCTCCTTCAAAAACCACATCCTCCGATGAAATAATTTTTAGTATCATTGACGAGTAGTTATTTTCAGTTAATAATATATCTCAAATCCGCGAGACTTTGCTGACAATAAAGCCTAAGTACCGAGGATGAATCATCCATTTACTTCAGCAAGCATTCGCTTACCCTTTTCAATGGCTTCGTCTATCGTACCTACATTAAGGAATGCCTGCTCCGGATACTGGTCCATTTCTCCGTTAAGAATCATCTTGAAGCCGCGGATTGTTTCCGAAAGAGGAACCATCACACCGGGCAGACCGGTAAACTGCTCTGCTACAAAGAACGGCTGCGAGAGGAAGCGCTGTGCTCTACGTGCGCGTGACACAACAAGCTTGTCCTCATCCGATAGTTCATCCACACCGAGAATGGCGATGATATCCTGAAGCTCATTATACTTCTGAAGCAACTGCTTCACAGCTTGAGCAGTGTTATAATGGTCTTCACCAATAATGTTGGGATCGAGAATACGTGAGGTGGATTCCAAAGGATCTACAGCAGGATAGATACCAAGCTCTGCAATCTTACGGCTAAGCACTGTTGTAGCATCGAGGAAGCTGAAGGTAGTAGCCGGGGCCGGGTCGGTCAAGTCATCTGCGGGCACATAGATTGCTTGCACTGAGGTGATAGAACCATTTTTTGTAGAAGTGATTCGTTCCTGAAGCATACCCATTTCCGACGCAAGTGTAGGCTGGTAACCTACAGCCGAGGGCATACGGCCAAGAAGTGCCGACACCTCACTACCTGCCTGTGTGAAACGGAATATGTTGTCAATGAAAAGAAGAATCTCTTTACCACCGCCATCTTGATCACGGAACTGTTCCGCTACGGTCAAACCGGAAAGGGCCACACGAAGACGCGCACCCGGCGGCTCGTTCATCTGACCGAACACCAGCGTGGCCTGAGATTTCTCAACTTCTTTCATATCAACATCATGAAGATTCCATTCGCCCTTTTCCATGCCTTTGGCAAATTTCTCTCCATATTTCATAACGCCACTCTCGATCATCTCGCGCAGAAGGTCATTACCCTCACGCGTACGTTCTCCAACACCGGTGAAAACCGAGAAACCGTTATGTCCTTTGGCAATATTGTTGATAAGCTCCATAATCAACACGGTCTTACCTACACCGGCACCACCGAACAGACCAATCTTACCACCCTTGCTGTAAGGTTCAAGAAGGTCAATCACCTTTATACCGGTATAGAGAACTTCCGTACCGATGGTGAGATCGTCAAATTCAGGCGCAGGCTGATGAATAGGTCTCAAGTCATCGCGTTTCAACGCCGGCAGGCGGTCGATAGCCTCGCCGATCACGTTAAGCAGTCGACCCTTAACCTGATCACCGGTAGGTACAGCTATCGGACGCTCTAAATTGTCAACACGCGCGCCGCGCTGCAAACCGTCGGTACTTTCCATGGCCACACATCTTACTGTATTTTCACCGATGTGCTGCTCTACTTCAAGAATGAGCATTGTGCCGTCAGGACGGTCAATTTTCAACGCCGTGTAAATGGGAGGCAATTCATTACCTTCGCCTTCGAATGACACGTCGACAACCGGGCCTATGACCTGGACTATCTTTCCGAATTTGTCGCTCATGATTAGATTGGGATTATGGAGATTATTTTATTATTTTTCTTAAAAATGGAAGTTATACACAATTACGAGCACCATCAACACAAGGTTGAACAAGTTGATGGGGAGAAGATACTTCCACTCGAGAGCCAGCAACTGGTCGATTCGCAAACGGGGGAAAGTCCACTTGAACCAGATGATGACAAATGAAAGCACCACAGCCTTGCCAATGAACCATATTACCGAAGGAATGTAGTCCATTACCTGATTGAAACCTTCCCAACCGGGGATGTGAAGAGGCATCCAACCGCCGAAGAACAGCAATGCTGCCACACCCGAAACAATGAAGAGATTCAAGTACTCAGCCAGGTAGAAGAAACCGAAATGTATACCTGAATATTCAGTGTGGTAACCTGCCGTAAGCTCGCTCTCTGCCTCAGGAAGGTCAAACGGGCCACGGTTAGTCTCTGCAGTACCAGCAATCATATAAATAATAAAAGCTATGATTGCCGGAATGTGACCGGAGAAGATGAACCAAAGATGATCCTGTGCCTCTACCAGTTCCACGATATTCATAGTTCCGGCAAATGCCACGATAGTAAGAACAGAAAGACCAACTGAAAGTTCATAGCTCACCATCTGCGCGCCTGAACGCATTGCACCGATAAGAGTAAACTTGTTGTTACTTGACCATCCGGCAAGGAGGATTCCCAAAACGCCGATAGATGAAACAGCGATAAGGAAGAAAATACCGATATTGAAGTTAATCACCTGCAGACCGTTGCCCCACGGAAGAACCGCAAAAGCAAGCATCGATGCAAGTATCACAAGATAAGGAGCAAGCGCAAAAAGGAACTTGTCTACATGATTAAGTGAAATAAGCTCCTTAATAAGCATCTTGAACATATCTGCGAAACTCTGCAGAAGGCCCCAAGGACCTACACGATTCGGACCGAGACGACACTGAAAAGCGGCACAGATCTTACGCTCATACCAAATGTAGAAAAGAGCCAGGAGGGTATATACAAGGAGAAGACAAAAACCAACGAGCACACACTCTACAGTAGTAGAG
>CAJUSN010000014.1:23222-28050 GCA_910589095.1 uncultured Muribaculaceae bacterium | reverse complement strand
AGTGTATCCAACGGACACGCTCTATGCCATTGGGTGCGATGCACTGAACCAAAGCGCAATCGAGCGTCTGTGCAGAATAAAAGGGTTGAATCCTCAGAAGAACACCTTGTCAATAATTTGCTCCGACATGTCGCAGGCCAGCGAGTATGTGAGAATTGACAATCGCGCCTTCGACGTACTGCGCCGATACACCCCGGGACCTTTCACATTCATACTTCCGGCCGCCACCACACTACCCAAAGCATTCAAGGGGCGCAGAAAGGTAGGACTCCGAATTCCTGACAACTGTATAGCCCGCACTTTGGCTGCAGAGCTGGGGCACCCGCTACTCACAACCTCCATCCCCTCGGAGGGACTTGAGGAGCACGAAATCACCATGGCCGACGAGATAATGCTCCGTTATGACATCAATCCGGAAATAGACCTCATGATAGATGGAGGAGAGGGATCGGTCAAACCTTCCACAGTTGTTGACCTCACTGACCCCACCTCGCCTGAAATACTGCGAGAGGGAGCCGGGGAGTTTGAATAACCAACTCACCGAAGCAAAAGGTCATCTTCACTTACTTATCATACACACTCTAACAGCGCAGCTCTATGAAACAGAAACAGCTTATGCTTCCCCCACAGTCCGACGGAAGGAGGCAAGCCATAGATGAAGAAGCCCGCCAAGTGGTGGTGGTGGGTGCCAATGGCGCGGGAAAAACCCGATTTACAAGCTACATGATCGAAGAATCGGGCGAGAAAGCTTACAGCCTGTCAGCCCTTGCGGCCATATTTGAGCGCACTCGCCGCGGCCACGACGGACACCTTATAGATAAGCTGTTCAATGATGCGGTGAGCAACGGTATGCCCCGAGATGAGGACAGTTCACTGTTTGACCGGACCTTGGGCTTGATAATGCATGACGAGATGATCAACCTCATAGGCTACAAACTACACCTGAGGGAGAACCCGGATGCAGAGTTGCGCCCCACTCGCCTGGACACCGTAATAGACCTTTGGGAAGAGGTGTTTCCCGGAAGCCGGGTTTTGATAGAGAGTGGAAGGCTTCTGTTTGCGCGAGACAGCGACAGCGATGCCGAGAGCGGTTATGCACCCTCGCGACTGTCGGCCGGCGAGAAAGCTGTGCTTTTCTATCTTGCAGCCATGTGCTACGCTCCAAAGCGGGCCACGGTGTTCATCGACAGTCCGGAGATGTTTCTTCACCCAACGGTTGCACGCTCGTTATGGAACCATATAGAGCTTATGCGCCCCGACTGCCGCTTTGTATATACAACCCATGATCTTGACTTCGCGGCCTCACGGAGTGCATCATCGACAGTTTGGGTTCGCGGCTACGATCCGTCGACCCTTACATGGGAATATGAAGTGCTTCCGCTCAACGCCTCAATATCGGACGAGATCTACCGCTCCATCCTCGGCACCCGCAAACCTGTGCTATTCATCGAGGGTGACAATCGCCGATCCATAGACGCCAAGCTCTATCCATTGATATTCCCGGACTACACCATCCAGGCCTTGGGGAGCTGCAACAAGGTGATAGAAGCTACACGCACGTTCAATGACCTTAATTCATTTCACCACATGGACTCTCGCGGAATCGTGGACCGCGACCGACGCGACACCAAGGAGGTGGAGTACCTTAGAGGGAAGAGGATCATGGTGCCGGAAGTGGCCGAAGTGGAAAATCTGCTTTTGATTGAAGAAGTTGTACGGACTGTGGCCGGTGTTTGCGGTAAGGATGAAGACTCGGTTGCCGGGAAAGTGAAGCGGACCATCATCAAGGAGTTTCGTTCCGAATTGACCCGTCAAGCCCTTCTCCATACGCGCCATAGGGTGAAACGGATTGTAGAATGTAGGATCGATGGAAAATTCTCGAGTATCGACATGCTTGAACAACATCTCACGGCCTTACCGCGAGAAATCAATCCGCGGGCACTCTATCAATCACTCTGCAAGGAATTTCAAATGTATGTGAGCAACAATGATTACGCATCCATCCTGCGGGTGTACAACCAGAAGTCAATGCTTCCCGGATGTAACGTAGCGGAGCTTTGCGGACTGCGCAATAAAGATGAATATCTGTACATGATACTTAAAATACTGCGTCGCGACACGCCGGAAGCTCGTCGAATACGTAACGCTGTGATACGCACATTCGATATCGATCCGCGGGAGTTAAGTGTCAGAAATAAATGATTCAGTTCATCATGTGGCTCTTTTCGCTAATGTTTCTGAGCCACTGATAGTATGTATCCAAAAACAATAAAATGAAGCTAAAACCCTGGATAGAAGCCATGCGCCTGCGCACGCTTCCCGTATCAGTGGCCGGAGTTTTCATGGCTGCCGGCTGTGCCCTCGCCAGCCGGACATTCCAAGCAGCGCCGGTGGCACTGTGCATGCTTTTTGCTATTCTTGCCCAAATATCTTCTAATTTCGCCAATGAATATTACGATTTCAAGTCAGGACTTGACAAGAAAGGGCGAGAGGGTCCGCGTCGCGGAGTGACCGAAGGCGACATATCGCCGCGTGCCATGCTTTATGCCACTTACGGAACGCTCGTGGCAGCGTGTTGCGTGGGCCTTTCATTGCTGGTGTACGGCGGATGGTGGCTCATTCCAATAGGTATAGGAGTGGCATTAGGAGTGGTCGCTTATAGCACAGGACCATATCCACTCTCACATCATGGACTCGGAGAAGTGGCCGTTGTGTTCTTTTTCGGGATAGTACCCGTTTGTTGCACTTACGTGCTTCAGGGTGGTGAGATGGGTTGGCCGATAACTTTTGCCGGATTATCGGCCGGATTAATGGGAGCCAACGTTCTGATCGTAAACAATTACCGCGATGAGCCCGACGACCGCGCCGTTGGGAAACGGACCATAGCCGTAATATTCGGACGCAAAGCCGTCAGATGGCTTTACATTGTCAATGCCGTAGTTGCCGTGCTCCTGATGGGCGGATGGTTCAGACTTACGTGGTCAAGTGCGATGCAGGTTGTGTGGGTGGCTTATCTGTGCGGGTCACTTGGAGTTTTCGGCGCGCTCAAGCGGAACGAAGGACGGAAGCTCAACCCCCAGTTGGGTATCACTGCCCAGCTCATGCTCCTGTTTTGCGGAGCATGGGCAGTTATTGCCGCTATTTATTAATTATAAGAATTAGCTGGAGATGTAGGGCACTCGAAATCGGGAAAACGTCGGCAGATATAGTCCACCACAATCTCAACGATTTCATCCATGGGAAGAAGTGACGTGTCAAGCGAAATGTCGTAGCTTTGCGCCGCTCCCCAGGTTTTATCAGTGTAGAAATTATAATAATTAGCGCGTAATTTGTTGACCTTGGTGGCTTTTGCACGCGCCTTATCGGGAGTGAGCTGTTCCTCGGCACGACCCATTATGCGTTTCACGCAGCTCTCCATGGGAGCATGGACAAACAGATTTACAAGCCGCTCATGGTCGCGAAGCACATAGTCGGAAGTTCGGCCAACGATAACGCAATTCTCCTTGTCGGCGAGCGAGTGGATGAAGTCGCTCTGTGCCCGGTATAGACTATCGTCGGAGATTGAGGTACTGCCGGTGTAACAGTTGACATTATTGAGGCCGAAAGCGAAAGAGAAAATACCGTTGAGAAATGAGGGAAACCTCTCGTCATTGAGCTTGAAGAAATACTCATCGACACCGGCTTGGCGGGCGGCCTCGCTGAGGAGTTCCTTGTCATAATATTTAAATCCGAGGCGCTTTGAAAGCTTGCGTCCGAGTTCACGACCACCGCTTCCGAACTGACGCCCGATGGTGACTACGATGGGTTGTTGTTTGGTGGAGCTCATGGATAATTAGAGTGTTGAATGAAACATTATGCGCCGCATGGAGAAATCAGCAGCCACACAAAAATAAACAAACTTTTTGAAACCACGGTTGCGGGAACCCGAGAAAAGGTAATATAGGAGGTCAAAACGGTGGTTTTTTGATTTTAAGCGTAAAAAAATTTTCAGAATCGCCAAAAAGCTATTAAATTTGCAATTCGGAAAAATAATGCTCGGACCAAGGGTGTGAATTTTCCGAACCGTCAATCAAATTCACGAATAAAAACACAGTTTTAAAATACTCATGGCTAATAAGAACGAACAGGAGTCAACGAACGCAATCGACAACCTCAACGACTCTCTCACAGGCATAGAAGAAAAAGTTGCCAATAACCAAAAGGCGTTAATGTGGGCATGTATCGGTGTCGCCGCAGTGGTGGCCCTCGTGCTTATCTACATGTTTGCCATCCGTCGTCCCGGAATCGAGAACGCCAACAACGCCATCGCGCAGGCCGACCTTGAACTGATCAACGGAAATGACTCGACAGCGCTCGTACAGTATCAGCACGTGGCCGATGAATATGGTTACGATGCAGGCAACCGTGCGGCCCTCAACTCTGCTATCATCCTTTACAAGCAGGGCAAATATCAGGAAGCGTTGGATTACCTCCAGAAATACTCCTCAAAAGAAAATGTGATCGGCGCCACTGCCAAAGCTCTTGAAGGCGACTGCTATGTGAACCTTGACAAATTTGATGAAGCTCTTTCATGCTTTGAACAGGCCGTTAAAATTTCAGATGAGAATCCTTCGCTCACTCCCTATTTCCTCATGAAGGAGGCCAACGTGTATAACGCACAGAAAAACTACACTAAGGAAGCTGAAGCTTATCAGACCATTCTTGATAAGTATCCCGCTTTCGGTCCCCGCATGAACATTGACTTTGAAAAATATGTGGAACGTGCCAACGCGCTTGCCGGCGGCAAATAATCACCCACACATCACCCAAATACGAAGCGGAGTGCCTG
>CAJUSN010000014.1:17664-23212 GCA_910589095.1 uncultured Muribaculaceae bacterium | reverse complement strand
GTGCCTGAGGCACTCCGCTTCGATTTTTTATATATCCAATAAACCGGAATCTAATCAATCGCTGAGATAACTATCATAGCGTGGAGCGCGCCAAGAATAACTCAAGAATAACTAATATAACCGGGACAGATATAATAACGGGGGCCGCGCATGATGACGCGACCCCCGGATATGCAGAATGAAGGGGAATTAGCCTTGGTGAGTGGGACGGAGAAGGTCGTTGACGGTCTTAACCGGATTGAAAGTTGCGATGGGGACCTCGACGAAGGCGGTGTTCCAATCGCTCATGGCACCGTTCCAAAGACCGGGGAGCTCCATGGCTCGGAGTTCTTTTCCGTGACTTGATTTGGAAGAGATGAAACCGGTGTCGGGATCAACGTAGCGCGTTAGGTTATACTTATTGCCGGAGCGGTCCTTTACGTAGCAAACAAGATCAACCGGATTGAAGTGAGTGGCCGATGCAACCATCTCTTTATAAGCTTCATTTGAAGGATCTATCTGGGTGCTCTCAAGGATCTGGAGGGAGGCGGAGCCGTCGCGGTTGAAAGCCACGAATGGGCCACCACCGGGTTCACCTTCGTTTTTCACCATACCGCACACGCGGAGGGGACGATTGAGTTTTTCGTGGACATACATAGCTACGTCGGTATCGTTCATACCATCAATGGAGCGGTCACTGATGCTGAAAGCGGTGTGGAGGAAATGGAGCATCTCCTGCAGTGTGCCGCGATTATAGTCGCCTGTGCCAAGTTGGTTGAGATATGCTTCAACCTGATCATGAAGACGAATGAGGTAGCCGCCGATCACTTGCTTGTAACGCACTGTGGCATCTCGCAATGAATCGGGCACCACATTGTCGATGTTTTTGATGAATACGACTGTTGCGTCGATGTCGTTGAGATTCTCAATGAGGGCTCCGTGGCCGCCCGGGCGGAAAAGGAGGTGGCCATCCTCATGGAAGGGGGTGTTGTCAGGATTGGCAGCAACTGTGTCGGTCTGCGGTTTCTGTTCGCTGAGCGACACATGATATTGCACACCACGTTCGGCAGCCATCTTATCGGCCACTTCAGCAATTTTCTTTTCAAAGAGCTGGCGATGATTGGCCGAAACGGTGAAGTGCATTTTTACATCACCATTGCCATTGGCTGCAGTCTGAGCACCTTCGGCGAGCTGCTCTTCAACGGGAGTGCGGCTGCCGGCGGGGTAGGAATGGAATTTGAGAAGCCCCTTGGGAAGTCCGCCATAGTTCATACCGTCAGGTTTGATTATGGCAGCGATGAGTTCCTTGAATCGGCCTTCCTGCTTGAGGTCGGCCACGCTTTTGCCATAGAGTCGGCGTGTGGTTTCATCGAGGTCGGCAATGAAAGCGAGTTTGTCGATATTCTCAATCAGCGCGGCCACGTCGGAACCCTCTGCAGGAACATCGGCATCGCCGTCAACAAAGCTGAAGAGCGCCTTGAACATGCGCGATGCAGCCCCGGAGGCAGGTACGAATTTACACACGTCACCGCCATCGGCAAGGAATTGTTTCCAGCGTGCGATGGCTTCGTCCTCTTCCTGAGGGGTCAACACTGTGATGCCCTGACCCTGACGGGCGGCATCTTTGATTTTAAGATAAGGGAATCCGGTTTCAAAGCGCTTGAGCTGCGCTTCAACCTGCGCGGCGTCCATACCGCGCTCTTCAATGTAGGCAAGATCTTCTTGGCTTAACATGGTTATGATTTTAGAGTATGTGTTGGAAAATTTTCAAATGTACATAGCAGAAAAATGCTGCTGTTGGAATCCGAGGGGGAAACACCAACGGAATCAATGCCAAAGCTACGAAAATTTTCTGAATCATGATACAGAAGAGATACATAAACTATATAAAAAAGTTTAAATCTTTTCAGAAACTTGAAACAAGGAAAGGCACTTGCATCGGAAAGGCGAATCGGACCTTTATCACAGGGGAAGAACAGGATGAAAATCTTAACGAACCTTAACCTCGGGTAAAAGTTTGAAAGAGGAGAGTGGTGTGAACGGACAAAAATGTGTAATTTTGCAGTTGATTAACCTCAAAACCGACACCTAAATATGCTCAATTACATAATATGGAACGCCAACCCTGACATTATCAGCCATCCTATCACGGTGCGTTGGTATGGAATGATGTTTGCCATAGGGTTTCTTGTGGGCTACGAGATAGTGGCCCGAATGTTCAAACATGAGGGCGCACCGGAGCGCTGGCTCGGAGTCCTGCTCATCTGGACAGTGCTCGGCACCATCATAGGCGCCCGCGCCGGCCATGTGTTATTCTACGAGTGGGACTACTACGGCTCCCATCCTGCTGAGATTCTGAAAATATGGAACGGAGGACTTGCCTCCCACGGCGGTGCTATAGGTGTGATCCTTGGCGTGTTATGTTTTTCATGGTTCACAACAAAGCGCAGCCCGCTGTGGACATTCGACCGCCTGGTTATACCGATAGCTTTGGTGGGAGCACTCATCCGAATAGGCAACTTGATGAACTCCGAAATATTCGGAGGCCCAACGTCGCTGCCCTGGGGAATGTGGTTCGTGCGATCACGCGAATGGCACGCCCTTTATGAAGGTGTGGCATGTCACCCTACACAGATTTATGAGGCTGTGTGCTACCTGGCTCTTTTCGGACTGCTAATGTGGATGTACTGGAAGAAAAATCTCGAGGAGCGCCCGGGCCTTATTTTCGGCGTGTTCCTGATAGGTATTTTCCTGCCTCGATTCTTCATTGAGTTCATCAAGAACAATCAGGTAGCCTTCGAGGACAATATGGCTCTCAACATGGGCCAGCTTCTGAGCATACCGTTTGTGTTAGCGGGGTTGCTGCTTGTGATCCGCGCTATGAAACGTCCGAAGTTAAAACTCAAATTTCCCAACCGTTATGCCGACGAGGAGACCACGTCGGGCAAAAACAAGTAACTCAGTAAGTGTTTTAAATACCCACAACTGTCAAAAACATTTATGGCTGAAGTGATATTCATAAGCGGCATTGACACCGATGCCGGCAAAAGTTATGCAACGGGCCATCTTGCCAATCTGCTCACGGAAAGAGGCAAGCGAGTGGTGACACAAAAATTCATACAGACCGGCTGCGACGGTTTTTCAGAGGACATTGAGCTTCACCGGCGCATAATGGGCATAGATGAACTTCCGGAGGACCGCGACCACACCACTGCTCCCATCATATTCCACTACCCTGCCTCGGCACAGCTGGCGGCGGCTATGGATGGCGCCACGATAGACTTGAGCAAAGTGGATGATGCAACGCGCAAGCTGCAGGAGCGATACGACGTGGTACTGATAGAGGGCGCAGGCGGATTGATGGTGCCCATAACCGACACATATTTCACCATCGACTATGTGGCCTCACGGCAGCTGCCGGTGGCTCTTGTCACAAACTCCACTTTGGGTTCGATCAATCACACCATCCTGTCGCTGGAGGCACTTGCAGCCAGAAAGATAAAGCTCCATTCGGTCCTTTACAACACGCATTTCGACTCTACCGACCCTGTGATTGCTGCCGATACTCGAGGATTCATAGAGCGATATGTGGACCGACTGTTTCCCGGCACAGAAATTATCGATATCCCTTCCATTGACCAACTGAAGATGTAACATCCTTTACGATGCAGACATTAGCTTACGACATAGCCATATCCAAAGAAGCCATAGCAGAGATGCCGCTGGTGGAATACACGAACCCGATCATTGTTGTGGACACCCCACAGCAAGCACGTGAGGCGTTAGAATATCTTTCACAGCAGGAATATGTGGGCTTCGACACAGAAACCCGCCCCAATTTCCGTAAGGGTCAGAATCACCAGGTGGCGCTGGTGCAGATAGCCACGTCCGAAAAAACATTCCTTTTCCGCATTTGCCGATTCGGTCTCATAACGGAGTTGCTGCAATTTTTCGAGAGCAAGAGCGTGACCAAAATAGGCCTCTCCCTGAAGGATGATTTCCATAATCTTCACAAATTCGCAGAATTCCACCCCGAGGGATTCGTAGAACTGCAGGAAATGGTCCGCGCTTACGCCATAACGGATGCAAGCTTGCAAAAGATATTCGGAATTCTTTTCGGCCACCGAATAAGCAAAGGACAGCGGCTCACCAACTGGGAAGCCGAAGCGCTCACCCAAGCTCAACAAACCTATGCCGCAATCGACGCCTGGGCTTGCCTGCAAATATATCACAAACTCACGTCCGGACAGTTTGATCCGGAGAGCAGCCCCTACAAAGTGATGCGAACGCCGACCGAATCCTAATTCTTTCGCAAGAAGTCACCAAACGCTCTTTCATGCTTGCCGACTGCATGAAAGAGCGTTTTTTGCTTACCGAAGTTAAAAAAAGTGAGAAAAATTTTGGAGGAATGAAATTTGTGTGTACCTTTGCGGTGTTGTACGACACTACAACACCGCAACAATCACAGAAACCGTTCTGATTGCGATCCGGTTTCCCAAAAAGTTCACTCATAGAAATCAATCATCAACAACACCATCCAACATGAAACGCATTTCTCTATTCCTCTCGATTGTGGCGCTGGCCATTTGTGCCCAAGCCCAACTTCTATGGAAAGTAACAGGCAATGGCGCCACGAAGCCTTCCTATCTGTTTGGCACGCATCACATAGCTCCAGTTTCGATTCTTGACAGCACCAAGGGTTTCAATGAAGCACTCGCAGGTGCCGACCGCGTGTATGGCGAGATCGACATGGCTGTGATGACCGATCCTTCCACGCAAATGAAAATGGCGCAGCTCATGATGGCTCCCTCCGACAGCACGCTGTCCAAAGTTGTTCCAGCCGAGACACTTGCTAAAATAGATGAACTGCTTGCCGAGTGTCAAGTACCGGCCACCACTTCCATGCTCGAGCCCCTCAAGCCGGGTGGTGTGGCACTGACCATCAGCGCGCTTTTGGGTAAAAAAGCATTCCCCGACTATGACGCCACCCAGCAACTTGACCAAACGGTCCAGAAAATGGCGCATGAACGCAACATACCGGTAATGGGACTTGAAACACTTGACGACCAACTCAACGTGTTGTTGGGGAGCTCCATAGCCGAGCAGGCCGAATCACTCGTGAAGACTATGGCCGACACTGAAAAAGCCATTGAATCCACCCATCTTCTTGCCGACGCCTATCTTGCAGGAAATCTTGCCGAGCTTGAGAAGCTCATGCGTGATCCCGCAACCGGAATGGACGAAGATGCGGCCGAAAAACTGATCACGAACCGCAACAACGCTTGGATTGAGATCCTGGTTGGTGTTATACCCACGGCTTCAGTACTTGTTGTGGTTGGAGCCGGACACCTGCCCGGCGACACCGGCCTCATCAATCAGCTCCGCAAAGCCGGCTACACAGTGGAACCCGTGAAATGATGCAAAATTCATAACAAAGCGGTCATGATAAAGCTTGACAATCTTTCCTACAGCTACAACGGCATCCAGAAAGCGTTGCTGGATATCACAACCGAGATACAGCCAGGCATACACCTGCTGCTCGGTGAGAACGGCGCGGGCAAGACCACCC
>CAJUSN010000014.1:0-17654 GCA_910589095.1 uncultured Muribaculaceae bacterium | reverse complement strand
CGCAGGCCCCTTCGCTCAGGCAACCGTCGCTGATGAGCCGTATATTCCTTGTGAGCGATGACATGCGATTGCCGTTTCCCACAATCCATGAGATGGTGAAGCGACACGCACCGTTCTACCCGTCGTTCGACGCCGAGATGCTACGCCGCAACCTCGAGACCTTCGGGATGACCGGCCGAGAGCCAATAGATTCCTTCTCGCTGGGCAACCGCAAGAAAGCCATCCTGGCCTATGCGTTTTCGCTTCGTCCTGATGTGCTGTTGCTGGATGAGCCGGCCAACGGACTTGACATATCATCCAAACAGGCCACGCTGTCAATGATGGCCGAATGCATCGACGAGAACCAAACCGTGATACTGTCAACCCATACGGTGGCCGATTTCCAGCAACTGTTTGACTCGGTGATGCTCATTTCAGCCGGTCAATTGGTTATAAACATGCCTGTGTGGCAGATTGTGGAAAGAATTGATTTTGTGAGCGATGCTTTCCCTCCGGAAAATGCCATCTATGTGGAGCAATACTTCGGGCGATTCCGTGGAGTGGTTCCCCATACCCCGGGAAACGACACCACCGACATAGATTATGTACTGCTGTACAACGCCCTCCACAGCGTTTCAAGCCGACATCAACTCATCACCCTTTTGCAAGAGTCACAGAAATGAAAACCGACGCATTAATCCCCGACACATTTCAGAAAGCCAGACTTGATATGGTGGCGCGTTACTATGCCCCCGCGCTACGTATTCCATTGATAGTGTATCCGTGCGTGAGTCTTGCGCTCGGAATAGTGTGCTACCTTCTCAATCTCACAGTCGTTGGTGTAATCTTCTCAAGTCTTTTAGGACTTATCACCACGGCTATGTTCTACTTTTTCCCGCTCTTTTTCCAAAAGGTTTCAAGCCCGGTGGTGGAAACCATGCTTCCGGCCACAGCTGGTGAGCGGTTAGTGTTCATAGCGCTTTGCTGCCTTGTGCTGAATCCCCTTATGGTGTTTGTGCCCAAATATCTGGCTGAATGGGTAATGAGATTCATCTTTGCTCCAAGCGAATTTCAAGAATTGACTGACGCATTGAGCAACATGATGACGGAAGGCACCTACGGTCTTAACATCCTGCAGGGCTTGCCCCCGTTGGTGACATGTATGTTCGTGGTGCTCACCTCGGTACGCAACACCATTGGAAAAGCCGTGGGATGGACTGTGGCTACCATAGTGTTCCTGACACTTGCCGGCGCTATTACAGGAGTAGTCATGGCCCTGAGTGACTCGTCGATTCAGGAAATAGCAAAACGTTCAGGGCCTTACGACATCCCACCGGAATCCATAGCCAACCCCCTGCGCAACCTCGTCGTGATTACCGGTAGCTTCAGCCTTATCTACACCATAGTGATGACATGGTTGGCCTATCAGAAAATGAAGCGAACACAGATTTAACATGGATTTTAAGACTGATACCCCTATATATAAACAGATTATCGACTATTGCTTCAGTCGCATACTGTCGGGAGCATGGGCTCCGGGCGGGAAGGTGCAGTCGGTGCGCGAGCTTGCCGTGCAGATGGCGGTGAACACCCATACGGTGCTGAAAGCCTACGATTATCTGCAACAACATGACCTGATTGTATCGCGGCGCGGGATGGGATATTTCCTGGCCGCGGATGCGAAGGAAAGGGTGAATGAGCTGCGACGTGAAGATTTTTTCACCACGCGGTTGCGTGATCTTTTTGCCGAGATGGAAATGCTCGGGATTGACATAACGGATGTGGACCGTCAGTGGCAGCTACGCAAAAAGTAGCAGGCATATATATATATATTGGATTATTTAATATTCGTTAACACATCCGGTCGAACTTTTCGGCCGGATGTGTTGTTTTGGGGGTATATTGTCCAACTATTTCATTACATTTTTGCTACCCATGATCACCATAGTTTTTTGCCATCCCCTCACCCAAAGTTTCAACCATCAGATCCTTGATGCCGTCACCAAGACCCTCTCTGATGAAGGACGCGAATATGCGGTAATCAACCTATATGGCGAGAATTTCAATCCCGTGCTGGACTCAAATGAAATTTCGCATCACAATGGGAACGACTCCATAGATCCCAAGGCCAAGCATTATGCCGAGATACTGAGCAAAACGCAGAAAATCATTTTTATTTTCCCCATCTGGTGGGGCGAGATGCCTGCCATGCTCAAGGGCTTTATCGATAAAACATTCATCAAGGGCATAGTGTATGACACCACTCCGGAAGGCTCTATCATGCCATGCCTTACGGTTGACAGCACAACGATTATCACCACATCCGATGCGGATTCCGAACTGTTTGGAAACTACATCATGGGCTATCTTGCACCTATGACGCTAACGGCTGTTGGTATGAACTCCATCAAGTGGTACAATCTTGACCACATCTCCCAAAAGACCGACGCCGACCGCGCCCGCTTCATTGATGAAATCACCTCTCAGGTCGCAAAATAACATGTGATTCGCAATTACTTCAGGAACTGGGCCCGGCAGCTTTCAACTAAATCTTGATGTAAATTCACTTGAATGTTTATTTTATAAATCAAGTCGAATGAAAAAGATAAAAATGGACACCATAAAGGATCCAAGCCAAGAAAAACTGAGTATTCTGCTCGTTCCGGTGGCTTTGATGTGCTTTATCTCTATAATATTCCGGATAATGCAGACTTGGATGACAGTGGTGATAGTGGCTTCGCTTGCGATTTATATGGCTCTTATCACATACTACTGCATAAAGCAAAAGTGTTACGTACAATTGGGAAGCAACTGGCTTATTCTGTTCATGCTCGGGATTTTTTTCCTAATCACCTGATGTAATTCGACCTCACAACTTGAACAAAAGAATAAAGATTCTTGAAAACTAAATCAAGATTTCCACATAAGTCAAAAGAAAACATACTCTGAGCAAAAACAACGCCGTCCGGTCGCCAAGAGGTTGCCGGACGGCGTTGTTTTTATAAAGGGATTGTCGGGGGAATGAGCAGGGGTTTCAATTTTTATTGTTATCTTTGCAATTATGCAGTCAATAAGTTTCAATCAGGACGTGGAAGCGGCGTTGCAATGCCTGCGCCAAGGTGGTGTTATACTCTACCCTACCGACACGGTGTGGGGGATAGGATGTGACGCTACCAATGAAGAAGCCGTGCGCCGCATTTTTGAAATAAAAAAGCGGGCCGAAGCCAAAGCGATGATATCGTTGGTGTCCGATGTGGTTCAGCTTGAACGGTTCACTGACGGATTGCCCGAGGTGGCTTTCGAACTTATTGAGCAGGCCGTTAGTCCGATTACGTTGGTTGTGGATCACCCAAGGATGTTGGCAGCATCGCTGTTGGCCGAGGATGGAAGCGCGGGATTCCGTGTGACGTCCGAGAAATTCAGCCGTGAACTTTGCCGACGCCTGCGCAAACCGCTGGTGAGCACGTCGGCCAACATAAGCGGCCGTCCCACTGCGCGTTTCTTTGATGAAATAGAGCAGGAGATAATAAAGGGGATGGATTATGTGGTGAACTATCGCCGCGATGACCGCGAGCCGAAAAAGCCTTCATCGGTTATAAAGATCGGGGACAACGCCACGTTCACCATATTGCGAAAATAAATCTGTGGATGTAAAGGCTCATGGTGTCATCAAAAAGGAAAACAGCCGAATATGTGGTGGTTGACTGGTTGTCGACCTCCTTGGCCATACTCCTTTTCAACATTGTGCGCTACACGTTCATTCCCATAGTAGGAGGATTCTATACACTCGGCAATTTCCTCGGTTCGCCGATGGTGCTGGCCGGGCAAATACTGTTTCCACTGGGAATGTTGGTGATTTATTACATGTCGGGGTACTACTCCAACGTGTTTCACCGCTCGCGGGTTGTAGAATTCACCACCACCTTGGGGTCGGCTGCGATAGGAACTCTGGTTGTGATTTTCGTTGCCCTTATCAATGACCTTACCAACGACCGCGCACAGGATTACCGGGTATTTTTCTATGCGTTCACCCTCCTGTTCACAGTGGTCTATATCCCCCGGTTGATTATCACCACACTTACGTGGCGGAGCATTTCGCGCGGAACAATCCAATTTCCCACTGCGATAATAGTGCCCGGCGACCATCCGGAGCTTTACGATGAATTTACCCAGACACGCATGCCCCACATGGGCTTTCACACTGTGGCACGGGTTTTTACCGGAGATAAACCTGTTGACAAAACTGATTCCGGAATGACGGAACTCATGGCAGAAGAACTGCCCGCCGCAGTGAAACGGTTAGGTATCGTGCGCCTGATAGTACTCCCCCACCCCGACGGCTGGGAGGCGACGCTCAATATAATCAACGGCCTCTATGCCTTGGATTTGCCCATCTTCGTGTCGGCACGGAAACTACCGCCGTATCTTCTCAACCACCGCCTTGTGAGTTTCACGGCCGACCCGCTCATAGATGTGAGCCATGCCCATCTCTCCCCCTCCACGCTTTGCACTAAACGCGCCATTGACATAGCCGTGTCGGCCGTCATGCTGGTTGTCACCTCACTGCCGGTGGCAGCTCTTGCGTGCGCTGTAAAAATCGAGAGCCGCGGTCCGGCATTTTTCGGGCAAAAACGCGTGGGGCGTCACCGTCGGCTGTTCACCATGTACAAATTGCGCTCCATGTGTGCCGACGCTGAACCTGACGGGCAGCCGAGGCTGTCATCGCCCGGCGACCCACGTATCACCCGCATAGGACGCTTTATGCGAAAATACCGACTGGATGAGTTCCCTCAGTTTTTCAATGTGTTGCGCGGCGACATGTCGCTGGTTGGGCCGCGTCCGGAACGGCTTGAATTCGTGGAACAACTCGAGGCGATAGAACCCTCTCACGCACTGCTTCACCGTATGCGTCCCGGCATCACTTCACTTGCCATGGTGAAATATGGCTATGCCTCCACTTTGGAGCAGATGGTGGAACGAATGAAATTTGACCTCATCTATCTCCAAAACATATCACTTCTCTCCGATTTGAAAATAATGCTTTACACCTTTTCCACGGTATTCACCGGAAAGGGGATCTAACGAGTAAATATGACAAAAGCTCACGAAATAACCCATCCGTCGGGACGATTCAGCAACGCAATGCTGGCTTTTTCGCGTTGGCGCGAGAAACACATCAAGGAAAAGACCTTTGTTGTGGTTCTGGCACTGATTGTGGGCATAGCCGGCGGCTTCGCCGCGCTTGCACTCAAAGGCATGATCCACATAATCAGCCACACGCTCACGTCGCATCTTTCCATCACGAGTGCCCAAATCCTCTACATAATCTACCCAGCCTTGGGAGTGCTTATCACGCTGCTTTACGTTCGTTACGGAGTGCGCGACAACATATCCCACGGTGTGACCAAGGTCCTATACGCTATTTCACAGAATAAAAGCCGATTGAAGCGCCACAACATGTACACGTCGCTGTGTGCCAGCTCTGTCACCATCGGCTTCGGTGGCTCCGTGGGTGCGGAGGGCCCTATCGTGTTCACCGGTGCGGCAATAGGCTCACAGGTGGGGCAATGGTTCCGCATGTCGCCACGAGTGCTCATGATACTTGTTGGATGCGGGGCCGCAGCCGGTATAGCGGGAATTTTCAAGGCCCCGATAGCGGGGATGCTTTTCACGCTCGAGGTGTTGATGATAGACCTCACCACGGTGTCGGTGATGCCGTTGCTGGTTGCATCCATATCCGGGGCTGTCACCGCCTATGTGTTTACCGGCTACAATGCCGAATTCTACTTCGTTCAGACTGAACCGTTTCTCACATCGCGTATACCTTACACCATTCTGCTGGGAGTGTTCTGCGGGTTGGTATCGCTTTACTTCACGCGAGTGATGAACATGATGGAAAACATGTTTCGCCGCATCCATAACGTGTGGGTGCGTTATGCCATAGGCGCAGCCATCCTGGCAGGGCTTGTTTACCTGTTCCCGCCACTCTACGGTGAGGGGTATGGCTCTATAGTGTCACTACTTTCAGGCAACACGGAGGCCATACTGAACGGCTCGATATTTTACAGCGAGCGCTCCTCGGTACTCATAATCATCCTGGTGCTCATGGCACTGACGGTGACCAAGGCATTCGCCACGTCGGCCACCAATGGAGCCGGCGGTGTGGGTGGAACCTTCGCCCCGTCGCTTTTCGTTGGCTGCATGGCCGGTTTTTTCTTCGCCTACACGCTCAACAATATGTTCGGGCTTGATCTCTCGGTCAAGAATTTCGCACTTATGGGAATGGCAGGTGTAATGGCGGGAGTGATGCATGCACCGTTGATGGGCATCTTCCTCACGGCGGAGCTAACAGGTGGCTACAGTCTGTTCCTGCCGCTTCTGATAGTGTCGGCCCTCTCCTACCTGACCATCAAATTCTTTGAGCCATACAGCATTTACGCCATGCGTCTGGCTCAGCGAGGCGAACTTCTGACGCATCACAAGGACAAGGCTGTGCTGACACTGCTGAAAATCGACAATGTGATTGAAACTGACTTTTTGCCTGTACGCCCACGCATGGACTTGCGCGAGATGGTGAGCGTGATTTCCCGGTCAAGCCGCAATCTGTTTCCTGTTCTTGACGACAATGGCAAGCTGTTGGGGATTGTGCTTCTTGACGAGATCCGAAACATCATGTTCAGAACCGACCTTTACCGCCGCATAAAAGTGGAGACCTTCATGAGCTCTCCACCGGCGGAAATCGACATAAATTCCTCAATGGAGCATGTGATGAAGGTGTTTGACGATACCGGCGCCTGGAACCTTCCGGTTGTGGACGGCGAGAGATACGTTGGTTTTGTATCTAAATCAAAGATCTTCAACTCCTACCGCCGAGTGCTCCGCCACTATTCCGAGGATTGATAAAACATTTGATTCTCAAAGATATTTTGCGTAAATTTACAGCTGAAATGAAAAAGAACTACGCTTTTGAGCTGCCGATGCGTGTCCGCGATTACGAAGTGGACTGCCAAGGGATTGTGAACAACGCCAATTATCTCCACTACATGGAGCACACTCGCCATGAATTTTGCCGTGCGGCCGGATGCTCCTTTGCAGAGATGCACCGGGAGGGTATCGACCCGGTGCTACGCAGTGTGACCATTGAATACCGGCGCCCTCTCGGGCTTGGCCAGGAGTTTGTGAGCTGCATAAATCTGCGCCGCGACGGAGCTCGCTTCATCTTTGAGCAGGATATTTACGGATTACCCGACATGCAATTGGCCACAACGGCCGAAGTCGCGGTAGTGTGCACCGAGAACGGACGCCTTACGCGAGGTGATATCCTGGCGAACGCATTTGCCGAATATCTTTGACATCATCATACTTCAACTCTCTTACAGCCATGGACTCCTCTACTATAATCCGGCGCATAGCCTTTGCATCGCTCAAGGGTATAAATCCCCTTTTAGGACGGATGCTGCTTGGAAAAATGGGGAGCGAAGAGGCTTTTTTCGCGGCCACAGAAAGGCAGTTGGCATCGGTGACAGGATTTTCCAACAGAATTTTCGACGGAGCCTACCGCAAATCGCTGCTTGATAAAGCAGCCCGTGAGGCCGATTTCATATATGCCAATTCTATTCGTCCGTTATATTTTACTGACGACAACTATCCGCGTAGGCTCGATGAAGTGGAGGACGCTCCCCTACTGCTCTACACCCTTGGGCGGGCCGACCTGAACGCAGGGAAGATGCTTGCCATTGTGGGAACGCGCCATGCCACCCCCTACGGGATAGACTTCGTGAACCGTATGGTGAAAGAGCTCTCGGAAAAGATGGCCGAACCGGTTACAGTGATCTCAGGCTTAGCTTTTGGCATCGATGCGGCCGCTCATCAGGCTGCGCTAAAAAATAATGTGGCTACCGCCGGTGTGCTTGCCCACGGATTAAATATGATTTACCCGGCCCAACACCGCACCCTGGCGGCGGAAATGGTGCGTGAAGGGGGTGTACTTGTCACGGAATATCGCAGCGACGCACCGGTGCATAAGGGCAATTTCATTGCGCGCAACCGTATTGTAGCCGGACTCTGCGACGCACTTGTAGTAGCAGAATCGGCAAGAAAAGGGGGAGCGCTGATAACGGCTCGCCTTGCATCGGGATATTCACGCGATGTTTTCGCGCTTCCCGGTCGCACGTCGGACCGGTACTCCCAAGGCTGCAACAACCTGATTGCCGGCAACACAGCCGCGCTTATCCGTGATGCCGATGACCTGATCGATGCAATGCGCTGGCGACGCAGGGAGAGCAGTCCCGAACAGCCCTCGCTATTCAACGAACTCACACCTGAGGAGCAGATTGTGACCGCCATGCTCACCGAAAAGGGTGAGGCCCACATATCACAACTCACCATTGCCCTTGGGATGCCCGTCTCAAAAGCCATGGCTCTTCTAATAGATATGGAATTCAAGGGTATGGTCCTTACCTTCCCCGGTGGAAAGTACAGGCTGACGTGAGGCCGGCGAGGTAAACCACAATTCACTCCAAATTGTTGTCCAATTATTACAAATTATATAATATATATCCAACCATTCAACCCATGAAACAACCCAAAATCATAGCTCCAAGCGAACTGATCATCAACCCCGACGGGTCGGTGTTTCATCTTCATCTCCTTCCCGAGCAACTTACTGACCGCATAATCCTCGTGGGCGACCCGGCTCGCGTGAACATGGTTGCATCGTTTTTCGACACCCGCGACTTTGAAGTATCTTCGCGCGAGTTCCACACCATAGGCGGAACCTACCAGGGCAAGCCTATCATGTGCCTGAGTCATGGTATTGGCCCTGACAATATCGACATTGTGATAAACGAACTGGATGCACTGGCCAATATTGATTTCAACACACGCGAAGTGAAGCCTGAACACCGTACTCTCCACATGGTGCGCATAGGCACCTCAGGAGCGTTACAGCCTGAGCTCAAAGTGGGCACTCCGGTGATAGCAGAGAAAGCCATAGGCTTTGATGGTGTTTTGAACTACTATGCCGGTCGCAACGAAGTGGCCGACCTTGAGTTTGAACATGCCATGTGTGAAGCAGTGGGATGGAATCCGCTATGGGCCAAGCCCTACATTGTGGACGCCGACCAGCATCTTGTTGATATCATTGGCCGCGATGACATGGTTCGTGGAAACACTATTTCAGCGGTCGGGTTCTACGGTCCGCAGGGACGCGAGCTTCGCCTCCCGCTTGCCAATCCCGAACTCAACCGCCGCATAGAGGAGTTCCGCTTTGGCGACAGGCGCATAACCAACTATGAGATGGAGAGCGCCCCCCTGCAGGGACTTGCACGTTTGATGGGCCATAAGGCTATGACCGTGTGCTCCATCATCGCCAACCGCATGAACCACGAAGCCACGCCAAACTACAAGACTGCTATCCGCGACTTGGTGGGCACCGTGTTGGATCGCATCTGAACAAAGTAATTCAATCCCGGAAGTCAGAAGTTTGACCAAGTCACTTCTGACTTCCTTCAACATAAACTATATATGCACCTGCACTCAATCTTTACCGCATCTGTTTTAATTCTTGCAACGGCCACAGGCGGGTCGGCCAAATCGCCTCATCGCAATCAGCGTCCTGCTCATCAGCATGAGCCATCTCCTATAGAGCAGAAACTTGCAGTGCTCTACGACTATGTGGGTTGGCCTGCCGAGGGTTTGATACCGGTGGGCCGCGACGGCAAATATGGATACGCCGACCCGGAGGGAGAGATAATCATCGACCTGCGATATGACTACGCCGACCCCTTCTCGGAAGGAAGAGCAGCCGTGTATAAAGATGGAAAATGGGGTTATATCGACCGCGACGGATTCACTCAGGTGCCGTTCCGATATGAGGATGCCGGAAGTTTCCGCAACGGCTTGGCGCCTGTTTGCGTAGATGGGAAATGGGGGATGATCGACAACAGCGGTTTTCCGGAAATCACCTGCCGATTCGAGGAGATGCGCCCGTTTTCGGATGGATTGGCAGCCGTGAAACGCGACGGTAAATGGGGATTTATCGACAAGGACGGTTTTCCGAAAATCTCATGTCACTATGACGAGGTATCAGATTTCTCCAACGGAACTGCTGCCGTGGTGCAGGACGGAAAGCGTTTTCTGATAGGGAAAGATGGCTTTGAAGTAAAGAAATAAGTGTCATTCAGCAGGCTCCGTCGGAGCATGGTGTGCCGGTTCAACGGCCGCCGGGCTCTCATGAACTGCAGGTTTTGACTCGGGCTCAGCAGTAGGTTCCGATTTTTCTGCCTCTCGCTTGCGAGCCTCCTCACGTTCGCGAACCTTAGCCTCTTTTTCAGCTGCAATTTTCTTCATGTATGCAATACTGTCGGCCTTGAAAGCGGCTATGCTGTCCTCTCGTGCTTTTGCAATACTGTCGGCACGTGCAGCTTCCTCTTTCACAAATTCATCGGCAGGATAAACCGGTGCCGCAATGGAGTCGGTAGCCACTTTCTCCGTTTCCTCAGTCCGCTCATTGCGCTGCAAGTGCACGGCATAAATAAGTCCGATAATAGCAATCCAGGTAACAGCCACACCTCCAAGCAGGCGCCACTTGCGGGAGTTCGACTCGGCTTCTTCCGCTTCGTCCTCAACATCCATTTCACCACCCTCCTCATTCTCCGAGTCAGTATCGGCCTGAGCTCGGGGCGATTCTTCGGCGATTTGAGGCTCAGCATCAACGGTCGGCTCGGATACTTCTTCCACATCTTCCGCCGCTTCCTCATCAGTAGATTCCGGAGCAGCAGGCGTGGGCTCTGAGACAACAGGCTCGTTTTGGACTTCCTCCGGAGCCTCCTCCACCGGTTCGGGATCAACAGGCAGCAAGGATGATACTTGCTCGGCAAAAACTTCCGGTGAAATATCATCGGTAAAACCAAAGTCAATGAAATGAGGAAGCAATTTGTCGCCATCCTGGGAAATGAAAACCGAATTGGGGTTGAAATTGCCGAGAGGAACACTGTTGGAGCGCAAAAATGTGGCTGCGGAAAGGATGGCATCACGCAACTGTCGGCGCTCTCCGTTATCAAGTTTCCAATCCTCAAGCACTTTTGCAAGCGACCCGAGCGGGAAAAATGGCATTATTGCACAATCCAGCTCACCTGTCGCCTCCTCGAAGCGGTTGATATCCGTGTAGCGGACCACGGCATCGCACAGCGGGAGCGAATTGGCCAACTCTACCTCATCGCGTAGTGTAGGTGACGAGGTGGATTCATCGACCGGCATCAGTCGTAGAAACACTTCGCGCCCTTTTTTGCGCTCTGTGGCTTTATAAATGGCGCCGAAACGGGTATTGCAAATCTTGTCGTCGCGACGATTGTAGATATATCGTGAGAAAAAGTCCTGGTAAGTCATTTTTGTTTAATCAAAGTAGGATGCCGAGCCGACAGTATCGGTCTCAGCCTCATGAATGGGTGGAGGAGGAGCTACGGTAACGGACTCCACTGCAACTGTGTCGGCAGGTGCATAATTGGTCTCGCATACCGTGTCAATAGTGACAACGTCCGGCTCGGGCTCATCAAGCGTAACTGCTTCGGGCCATGGAATCACGTTTTCAGTGGGATCACCGGATGTTTCCATCGGCACAAGCGGAGCCGACTCATCGCCACGCAGGAGCATAAATACCCAAAAACCGATGAGAATAACAGCCACGACTATCAAGGCTACGAGCCAGCCATTGACCGCTGAACCTTCCGAGGGCGCGGGCGGTGCGGGTTTTGGTTGAATGAGGGTGCCGTCCGTATCGGGCATTTCAACTTGAGGAGAGAGAGAGGATAGTGAAACTTTCGGTGCATGTGTTTCTGCAGGAGCAGAAGAGATGACGGCCAGAAGTTCACTCTCATTAACCCTCCTCCGCGCCGGATCAACAACAAGGCAGCCGGAAATAACCCGTTGCCAGGGTTGGGGCAAAGCTGCAAGACCGGAGGGAAGATGTCCGGAAGTGATTTTCTCAATCACCCTTGCACGCCCTTGCATGGAATTGGGGTCAAGGCCATCGGAAGTAAATGGGAGCTTGCCAGTAACCACGCGATAAGCTATGACACCAAAGCTCCAAATATCCGCCTCCTTACCCACGGGCGCACCGCTTAATTGTTCCGGCGATGCATAACTCACCGTGGCTGCGGTGGTAACGGTGTCATCGGCCGATCCATCGGTTTTGCTGATGCCGAAATCGGTGATTTTGGCCACCAAGTGGCCGTCAGGGCGACGGGCCATGAGAATGTTGCCCGGTTTCAGGTCACGATGGATCACACCGTGAGAATGGAGGAAACGCACGCCCTCCAGAATCTGGCTTAGAACTTCGCGCGCGTCATTGGCCGAGAGGTTGCCTCGCGCAAGAATGTCGGCAAGCGAGCCTTCCGGATAGTATCGCAGCACAGCCACGTCAACATCGCCAGTCGATTCGGCAAATGTGAAACAATCTTCGTAACCGGCCACGTTAGGATGCTCGGGCAATCCCTTTACAAGCTCCACCTCACGACTCAAACGCATAGAGTCGCCCGCAGCAGGAGATATTTTCAAAGCCACCCATCGGTCAAGCACAGTGTCATAGGCACGGAACACGGTGCCGAAACTTCCGGCTCCGAGTCGGTCAGTATCCCGATTGAAGGTGTAGCGGGTGAAAAATTCTTCCTTTGTCATTGACGCGGTGAAATATCTTTAGAGTGAGGCTGCTATTTCATAACTACAGAGAAGGAGGTGTTGCCCATGCGGAGTTCATCGCCGGTGTAAAGGTCCACTTCCTCCATGGGTGCAAGCCGACGCTCATTGACAAACGTACCGTTAGAGCTACCGGCATCGCGCACAGTGACGCGCAATGCGCCACCTATCCCCTCCATAACGCTTATCTGGGTGTGACGCTTGCTCATGAACAGGTCAGGCACATCAATCTGGAAGGTTGCGGTGCTTTTGGCCGACTTACGTCCAAGAGTGTGAGTGCCGCAGGCTAAAGCAATGGGCTGCAATCCACAGCGGGAAACGAGAGTGAGGGGTGCGCTTGCGGAAGAAGTGATGAAGCGGGGAGACACAGGGTTCTCACACCGCGGACAAATAGCGGCGTGCCTCATTGACTCCTCAAAAGCCACTTCAAGGCCGCAATTGGGACACATTTCAATTGTTTTCATTCTACACCTGCCTTGGGTTACTTGTTCCTACAAAGTTAGGCATAATGCTTGAATGAGCATAACTCCCCGAGGCTTTTTATATGATTATTTTCTATTTTTTGCATTTTTATATTTCATGATTTCGGCCTGCAGCCCCGGCGTAACGGGCAAGGTGCGCCCACTACGTCTTATGTATGAATCATCTATGTCGGCAGGACGTTCGGAGGCTCCGGCAGCAAGCTTTACCAACGCATTTTCGTAGGGTTGCACCTTTATGCGAAGCACTTCGGTGCCTTCATCGTTCTGCTCGGCAAAGTATGTGATGCGTGAGCGGGCAATGTCAGAGTCACATTGCCGGCTTCCATCTTCGCGGAAAGCGAAGTCAAGAAGATTCTGCACATAAATCCTATAGTGATCCATATTGGCAAACGGAATCTTTCCAAGTTCCACGAGTTTCTCCATATCCTCGGTCAGTCCGGTTGCATATCCGGAGTCGCCCACCCCAATGATGAGCTCGCCTCCGTTGCGGGTATTAAGGAAACCGCACACGGCCTTTATGATGGCCCAGCGCTGGATGTCGGGGTCAGCAACAGCCGAGGCGTATCGGCGGCGATTGGCAGAGGGAAACACCACCGAAGTCTTAAACTCAACGGCAATACTTTCGGAGCCATAGAATGTCTTGCTGTCAACTATCGGCACGAATTCATCCAACACATTAATTGCGTGGGCAATTGACCGCTTTATATTGTTGAGTTCCTGTTCATCAATGATGCCAATGAGATCGTTTGACGCATTAACCAGGGCACATAGCCGGGTTTCAAGCGCCTCAATGTTTTCTTCATCGGACACAGATGTGTTTCGGCTCAGATCCTTGGAACGTTTATATCGGCTCAGAATGCTGTTTACGCGAGCATGATGAAGTGCGGGACCGCAATTGCTTATGGATGGTTTCACGTTGAGAGGCGTCACCTCCTTGTTTTGGGCGAACATTACCTGCGAATTGACATATTGTCCCCAGTGTTCGAAGTAGTCAAACTCTTCATCGCGGTTGAGCATACGGGCAAGAAGAGCACCACACACTGCATACTCCAGGCGCTTGCGTGCTTCAGGCACACCCGAACGCAAGATCCTGTCGAAGATGGCCAGCATGGGGAGAGCCAAGCGGGGGTCGGCCTCACAGAAATCACTTCGGGTGAGATGGTCGGCATTGGAAGCTTCATCGGCACACCATGCCACAAATTCGTTCATCATGCAGCGATCGGCATCGGAAGAGGTGAATGGGATGGAATCCCCTTCAGTTGCGTATTCCTCGCCAAGAGCCGGGAGTAGCGCGTAGATTACGAAACGTTCGCCATCGGTGCGCGGCGGCCTTGAATAGAATTTCACCCTCACCGGCATGCGATTAGAGATGGCATATTCAAGTTCATCGGTTTCTTCATCGGAGAGTTTTTCAAGGATTTCCCTGTCCACAGAAGCTCTCACACCCTCTTCAGTGACAAAGCTTTTGCCGCGTCCGTAATCGGCCTCGAACAAGGCCCATGACTCAGTATTGGCGCAGCCCGCGGAGCGGTTTCGGTAGAAATCCTCGAAAGGATAGTATAGGTCAAAAGCATAATCCTCGCGAGATGAAAGAGTGACCATGAGATAATCGCCCTCATGTATTGCTGACGCTACAGTAGCCACTCCGGGCCGATTCTGTCCCGGACTTTCATTAAGATCAAGATCGATTTTTCCGGTTACCTTCTCATAATCGCCATCAATCGTTTCGGCCTCCACCATAATGCCACGCTTACGCGTTACACGCACAAGAAATTCGGCTTCGGGAGCATATTCCTTCAGTCGGCGCGCCGAGGAGTGTTTTACAGTGAGCTGCTGGGAAAACAGCTTCTGCAAATCCCGGTAATATTCCTCAAAATCTGCACATTTCTCGTAATACTTCTTCTCAACCTTAAGCAGTGCGAAATCAGGTAACTCGGCAAGAGTGACTGTCGATGACTTTTTGAAAGTGTCAAGATTAACCGGTGCTATCACCGGTAGCCCTGCCGGTGGAAGCAAGAACAGTCCCCGGTTTTCAATATAATGACCGGTGAGGGCATCCGAAGGGCCATCCATAAAAGTGACTTTGGATAACTTGAGAGCTAAAATGTCAATGCTGAAATTTTCCTCCTCAAGGTCAGTCCATGAATATCCGAGAGAAACAATTACCCTCCTGCGCATACAATTGCATAATATCCGATAAAATTCCACCGTAACGTCATCACTCAGATGGGAAGCTGTACGCGTAACTATATTCACCAATGCTGCCAAAATCTCTGCAGGTGCCGCGCCTCGTTTCTTCTCAGCAAGAACCGTGGCGGCCAGCATGCGAATCACCGAATTGACATCAGTATCAAAATCAACCTCACCCTCTATGGGTAGAAACATACTGTGTGAATAAAGTTTCCGGGCATAGTCGGCCGAAACCTGCATCATGCAATCAACTGTGGCATCATAATCGGAATTATTCCGCCCTTGATCCGAATAATGATATTGATGAAGATAAATTAGCAGATTATTGAAATTCTCGAGTAAATATTCAGGTTTTACCTGTAACCAAAACGACGGTTGCTTAGTAAGAGGCATAGTAATTTAATATGAAGTGAAAAAATAATTGTTATCAAATAAAGCAACAAAGGGCCCGTCACCGACCGCATGGCCGAGAGTGACGAGCCCTTCGTAATTGCAAAAGTTATGTTATGGCTTAGTGGAGCCGCGAATTAATCTTCGTTGAGGTTAACGCGCTTGAACTCTACTACTACCAAGCCTTTCTGAGCTTTTTCAAGATATTTGCCAATGGTGAGGTCAGCATCCTTGATGAATTCCTGTTCCATGAGGCAAGATTCTTTGAAGAACTTGTTGAGACGGCCTTCAGCGATGTTCTTGATCATCTGTTCAGGAAGATTTGCAGCCTTGGCTTCAGCGGTTTCTTTAGCGATAACGCGAGCCTTGTCAGCTTCTTCTTCTGTGAGCCATCCCTTGGCGATGTTTGATTCGATGTGAGCTTCGGAGTCAACGAGGTTGGGGTTGATGCCGGCTTTCTTGAGAGCCACTTCAACTGCACGCTTAACCTGCTCTTCCTTGGTTTTCTCAACTGCCACGTTGTACTCGGAATCCTTAACTGACTGGGGAACGCTATCGCGGTCAACAGCAACGGGATTCATAGAAGCAACCTGCATGGCAACGTCGCGACCAACTTGGAAGTCAACGCCTTCGGCATTGAAACCAACGATGGTAGCAAGCTTGTTGCCAAGGTGATTGTAGCTCATCACAGAGGGAGCTTCAACATACTCGTATGCACCGAGTTCCATCTTCTCTCCGGTCTTACCGCTCTCCTCAACAATGAGGTCAGCGATAGTCTGGCCGTTGAGAACGAGAGCTTTGAGCTCGTCAGTGCTCTTAACTTTGTTGGCCATAGCGGCACCGAGAATCTCTTTTGTGAGTTCAACGAAACCTGCGTTTTTGGCAACGAAGTCAGTTTCACACTTGAGGGCCACAACAGCGGCGAAGTTGCCTTCGCTTGCTGCCAGCACGCAACCCTCGGAAGCCTGACGGTCCTCACGCTTGGCGGCTACAGCCTGACCTTTTTTGCGGAGAATTTCAACAGCGGCTTCGATATCGCCGTTGGTTTCGGCGAGAGCTTTTTTGCAGTCCATCAAGCCGGCACTTGTCAAGTGACGGAGCTTGGTGATTTCTGCCATTGTTACTGCCATATCTATTATTTGTTATAGATGGTTAGTTTTTTAAAGAATTAAATAACGCTTGCAGGAAGAAAACTGATTATTCAGCTTTTGCTTCTTCAGCAGCGGGAGCTTCGGCAGCTTCGGCTACGGGAGCTTCAGCGGCTTCAGCCTTACGGCTTACGCGACGACGCTCACGACGGGGAGCAGCCTGCTCGCCTTCAGCGTCCTTGTTGTCAACCTTTTCAACTTTGCGTTCTTCGAGACCTTCGTTCATAGCGGCGCAAACAGTGTCGAGGATGAGCTCGATTGACTTAGAGGCGTCGTCGTTGGCGGGGATAACGAAATCAACGTTGTTGGGGTCAGAGTTGGTGTCGACGATACCGAACACGGGGATACCGAGACGGTTTGCTTCAGCCACGGCGATGCGTTCTTTGAGCACGTCAACAACGAAAAGAGCAGAAGGAAGACGATTCAGGTCGGCGATTGAACCGAGAGTTTTCTCAAGTTTGGCACGCTGACGTGTGATCTGAAGTTTCTCACGCTTCGAAAGGTTGTCGAAAGTACCGTCCTTAGCCATCTTGTCAATGGCGGTCATCTTCTTCACAGCCTTGCGGATGGTGGGGAAGTTGGTGAGCATACCACCGGGCCAGCGTTCGATAACATAAGGCATGTTAACGCTCTGTGCCTTGTCGGCGATAACTTGTTTGGCCTGTTTTTTAGTAGCTACGAAGAGCACTTTTTTGCCCGATTTGGCTATGTTCTTAAGAGCTGCAGCAGCTTCGTCGAGCTTAGCGGCAGTCTTATAGAGGTCGATAATGTG
>CAJUSN010000013.1 GCA_910589095.1 uncultured Muribaculaceae bacterium | reverse complement strand
GTATAAACCATCCCGATTTCATCGCACCTGATCCGGTGCAGTTCCCCCGTCAATTCACCTCTCTGCAGGACATAGAGCTGGCTGCAATTCTCTGCTCATCCATTGCTTGGGGGAATCGTAAAATGATTTGTCGCAGTTGTGAAAAGTTACTGGCGCTCATGGGCCACGCGCCTCATGATTATGTGATGCAGGAGGGGTATGAGGATCTGCCCGACGGTAACATTCATCGAACTTTTTTCGCAGCCAATCTACGCCATTTTCTGCGGGGGTTGCGGCAAATCTATGCCCGTTACGGTTCACTTGATGCTTTTGCAGCCTCCCTTCATCTTGAAAATGATGAGTTTGCACCATGGACGCTTGCCAATGCCATCAATGGTGAGCTCGCACGCGCCAACGACGGTCGCTCCGACTGCCGGTGTCTGCCCCTCAACATGACCAACACCGCCCTCAAACGCTTTAACATGGCATTGCGCTGGCTGGTGCGCCGCGACGGGATTGTGGATTTAGGCGTGTGGGAGTCAATAAAGCCGGCTCAGCTATACATCCCTCTCGATGTGCATGTGGGCAACACGGCCCGTGAACTCGGATTGATAACGCGACGTGCCAATGACCGCCGCACAGTGGTGGAACTAACTTCTACGCTGCGTCAGCTCCGACCCGATGATCCTGCGTTTTATGACTATGCTCTCTTCGGCATCGGCATTACTGCCAAATCCGTCAGTCCTCGCTTGGATTCGTAAGCAGTTCTACAAGGGCCGGACGAGAGGGGAAACGCAATTCACGCTGGTCATATTCCACCAGTCCGCGTTCGCGCATGGAATCCAACGTGGCCATGAACGATGATCTTTGCACTCCGAAAAGCGAGTAGAAATCCCTTTGCTTGCACTGAAGCGTTATTTCTTTGCTTCCGCGCTGAGTGAGTGCGGCAATCCAGAAGGCTATACGCTCTTCCAGTGAGCCGTTGGTGAGAGCCAACACGCCGATAACTGATTTCTGTGCGTTGATCGACAGTGTGTTGAGAAAGTTTAGCATGAACACATCATCGCTGTGCAATATTTTCAGATAGTCCATTTTTGCTATCTGCAGAATGCCTGTTTTCCCTATGGCAGTGCCGGAGCAGGGATAATGGGTGAAGCGCCCGAATAGGAAGTCGGGGGCAATTACATCGGGAGATTGCAGTGTTTGGCACACTCTCATCCTTCCGTCGGCATTGACAGTAGTAAGGCGCACAGCGCCTGATATAACGAATTTAAGATGGGTGCAAGGCGTGTCGGCGGTCACCACCGGCTCGCCGTCGTTGTATTTCAAGAAATGAAATCGCGTGTGTCCGATTATCTCCGACAGTCGGTCGAAGCTCACCCCTTTGAAAAGAGGTAATTCCATCAAAATTTCATACATGCTGTCCATGGCGCGTAAAGGTTTTGGTGTTGGGTTGGTTCTTTTTTTGGTTATGAGTCTGTCAAGCCCGGCCCGGTTACATGCGCTTGGAGAGTGTGGGGAAGGGGTTCGGGTTATACTGTTTAACGTTTTGAACTTTCGGTTGGTTCGGTCTCCGACCCGGCATCAATCTTGCGTTGATGGCGATAGAGTTGCCAGGAGTTGATGGTGTTCTGCCAGGCCACATAAGCTGCCGGTGCCACTGATGATAACGGGTTGAGATAGGTCATGGCCATCCATATGGCAAGCACTGTGTTTTTCTGTCCAAGACCCTGGGCGCCTGAGATTTTATCACCCATCATCCGACCAATTAGACGCCCGGTAATGAATTGGAACACACAGGTGGCACCTGACAGAAGCGCCAGCCAGATTATGGTCCAGGCTGCATCGGACGGCTCTTTCATTATGAAGCTGACCGAATTGCCAACAACGATCAGCAGTGACACTGCCCACACATAAAATGATATGCCCTGATGTTCCGAAAGCATCCTGTGGGCTTTAGGAGTGACGCGGCGCATCGCTATTGCCACCACTAAAGGCAGGAGGATAAGCGGGGCCACCTTTGCTCCTATGGTCCCGGCAGTGGAGAGAAAGCCAACGTCGCCGCTGCCCATCATGGTGAATGCCAGCGGTGCCGTCACAGCAACAGTCACGTTGCTTATCAATGAATAACTCACAAGGCGAGGCACGCTTCCTCCAAGCATTCCCGTGACAACAGGGGCAGCAGTAGCCGTGGGGCAGAAAACACATATGAAGGCACCCTGGGCAAGCACCGGATTCACCTCGCGAAGAGCCAGATAAAGCCCCAACGCAACAAACAATTGCACACAAAGCAGGCGCGCCGACAGGCCGTCAACGCGGATATGGCGCGGGTCAATCCTGCAAAACGTGATGAGTAACATCACGAAAATGAGGTATGGGGTTAGAAACGCAATGTGATGGATATATCCGTGGAAAACCACTCCGCAAACCATTGAAATGGGAAGCATCCATGGCTTCAGCTGCTGACGTAATCTCGCTGCTTTCATCTCCTTGAATTTTTTTGGCCTGCAAAGTTACAACAATTCCACCTCTGCTCTGTCCGAAATCTTGCCTTTATTCATTTTTTATCAAATTTTAACGGAACGATGTTTTGACAAACCCGCCTCCCTTGCTAATTTTGTAACTCAACCAATTATTTCATATTGACAAAATAACAATTAACCCTATACACTGTACCTTGATGAAACAATTTCTATTTGCCCTGACTGCGGTGGGCGTTGTCAGCGCATCAGCCCAACAGCTCCCCGAATGGCAGACCATTGAGGCTTTTGCCAACGGTCAGCTTGAGCCTCATGCACTTGTTGTCCCTTATCCGGCCAACGATGTGGATGCCATACGCGATTTCAAATATGAGGAGTCGCCCTATTATGAATCGCTAAACGGCAAGTGGAGTTTCTCCTGGGTCAAAGGTGTAGATAACCGCCCCGTAGGGTTTCAGGATCCATCCTACGACGTCTCTTCCTGGAAGCTTATAAACGTGCCCGGAAACTGGGAACGGCAAGGCTACGGAACAACCGTCTACACAAACACCACCTATGAGTTCGACTCGGAATGGGCCGGATTTAAGAAAAATGCACCCCTTGTGCCCTCTGAAACAAACGAGGTGGGGTCCTATCGCCGTTCTTTCACCGTCCCTGCCGACTGGAAAGGCCGTCGTGTGGTCCTCTGCTGTGAAGGTGCCACTTCGTTCTATTATGTCTGGGTCAATGGTCATTTGCTCGGATGCAACATGGATTCAAAAACAGCCGCCGAGTGGGATGTGACCGAATGGCTGAAGGATGGAGAAAATACTGTGGCTTTTGAAGTATATCGTTGGAGTGCCGGCGCTTATTTCGAGTGTCAGGACTTTTGGCGCATTAGCGGCATTGAACGCGATGTTTATCTCTATTCCACCCCCAAAACTTATATCTCGGACTACACCGTTACCTCTCCATTGGATGAGAATTTCCGTAACGGACTCCTTGGCTTGACTGTTGATGTCAGCGGACTTGCAGCCTCCACGGCAAAAGGAAAGAAGACTGCCGCCAAGGCAGGCCTCAATTACCGTCTGCTTGATGCGCGCGGAGCCACCGTTACCTCCGGCTCAACCACAGCTACCGATGTAAATCGCTTCAACGTAACAGTCAATAACGTAACTCCCTGGTCGGCCGAGAACCCCTACCTCTACACTCTCGTGCTCAATCTTACTGACTCGAAAGGTGCCATCACCGAAACGCTCGGTTGCAACGTAGGTTTCCGCACCTCCACAGTGGTCGACTCGCTATATATGCTCAACGGTCGTCCCATTGAGATAAAGGGTGTGAACCGTCATGCTCACTCTCCTCTCGGACGCACTGTTCCCAAGGAGCTTGCCGAACTCGACATCAAACTCCTTAAGGAAAACAATATCAACACCGTGCGCAACTGCCACTATCCGCAGGATCGTTACTGGTACTATCTTTGCGATAAGTATGGTATCTACCTCATTGATGAATGTAATGCCGAAAGCCATGGCTACGGTTACGGTCCCGAATCTCTGGCCAAGCGTCCCGAGTGGATTCCCGCAGTTATCAACCGCGAGCAGCGCATGTATGCCAAATCCAAAAACAATCCCTCTGTCACTTTCTATTCTCTCGGTAACGAATGTGGCAATGGCATAGTGTTTGAAGAGGCCTACAAGTGGTTCAAGTCTGTTGAACACAATCGCCCCGTTCAGTACGAACGTGCCCTTGATGACTGGAACTCCGATATTTTCGCTGAAATGTATCCCGCTGTCTCTTCAATTGTAAGATATGCCAAGGATCCCACTAAAAAACGCCCCTATATCATTTGTGAATACGCTCACGCTATGGGCAACTCCGTTGGTGGTCTCCAGGACTACTGGGAGGCCATCTATGAGTATCCCAAACTCCAGGGCGGGTGCATCTGGGATTGGGTAGACCAGGCCTATGAAGAAACCGCGCCAAACGGTCGCAAATATTGGGCCTACGGTGGCGATTACGGTCCTGCCAACGTTCCCTCCGACAACTCATTCCTCTGCAACGGTCTCGTTGCTGCCGATCGTTCCGCTCACCCCGCGCTCGCCGAAGTGAAGAAGGTGTATCAGAACGTGACGTCTAAGCTTGTCAATCCCTCCAATCTCACTGTACGTGTAACCAACCGCTTTGACTTCACCAACCTTGATAACTATCTCCTCACCTGGAGGGTGACAACTCCCTCCGGCAAAACACTTGCGCAAGGAACCCGCACTGTGGAACTTGCCCCCGGAGCCTCTACAGAGATAGCGCTCGGTAACTACTCAGGCACCGACGAACCTGAAGCTTATCTCGATTTGAGCTGGAGCCCCAAGACCGACGCCCCCATAATCAAGAAGGGTTATGAAGTGGCTTACGATCAGATTGTGCTCCGCGGTACTCCCGCTCCGGCTGAATCCTTCAGTCCCGCTAAGCTCAAGCGCTCCAAAAACTCATTCACCGGTGCTGAAGGCACTGCATTCACCGTTGATCAGCAGTCAGGAGCAATCTCAGCGCTCACTGTTGACGGTCGTCAGGTGCTCGCCTCGCCCATCGTCCTCTCTCTCTATCGTCCCGGAACAGAGAACGATCTTTCATGGGAAGGCAAAAACCGCATTTGGGTTGAGGAAGGTCTCGACTCCATCAGCCAGCGTCTTACTGGCTTGAAAGTGAAGAATAATGTGGTTACCGCCTCAACTGAAATCTTAGGTCGCACCGGTGCGGTCATCGCCACTGCTGAATTCTTCTACTCTGTTAATTCTGACGGCCGTCTGGCAATTGATTGCAGTTTCGTGCCTGACACTACTGTGATTAAAAATATTCCTCGTCTCGGCCTCACCTTTATGGTGCCTGAGAGCGTGGCCTCCACCGTAACCTATCTTGGACGTAGCGGTGAAACCTATGTTGACCGTATGTCGGCAGGCCGCATCGGACGTTACACCGTGAAACCCGTCGACGACTTCTATGTCTATAACAAACCCTCGGCCGCCGGAAACCACACTCAGGTGCGTTGGATGGAACTCGATGGTGCTTCGCTGTTGGTTACCTCCGGAGCTCAATTCCAGTTCTCGGCCTATCCATATACCGATGCTGAAGTGCAGCGTGCACTCCACACCTCCGACCTCATTCCCGGCGACCTCGTGACCGTACATCTCGATGCCGAGCAAACAGGTGTGGGCACCGCCACATGTGGCCCCGACGTACTGCCCAAGTACTATGTACCGGTGCGTCCGTATAATTTCTCGTTCTATTTCTCTAAAAAGTGAAAGATATCAAACAAACATCCCATTCAGAAGAAGCCTCACACATTGAGGCTTCTTCTTTGCAATCCCTCCGGCGTTCCGATTTTGAGATAATGGCCCCTGTGGGCAGCTATGAGTCGCTTCACGCAGCCATTGATGCCGGCGCCGATGCTATCTATTTCGGCGTGGAAGGACTCAATATGCGTGCCCGCTCATCGGTCAATTTCACGCTTGATGACCTGCATCGCATCGCCTCCATCTGCGACGCCGCAGGGGTGAAATCATATCTCACGGTCAACACCGTGATTTACGATTCCGACATACCCACCATGCACGCCGTAATCGATGCGGTGGCATCATCAGGAATCTCGGCTATCATAGCCTCCGATATAGCTGCAATTACCTATGCGGTGGAAAAAGGCGTCGAGGTTCATATTTCCACTCAGGTCAACATCACCAACTCCGAGGCCGTGCGCTTCTACTCCCGTTGGGCCGATGTGATGGTGCTTGCGCGCGAGCTTGATCTTGATAAGGTGAGCGAAATCCACTCATTCATTGAGCGTGAACACATCACCGGACCTGCCGGAAAGCCGGTGCGTATTGAAATGTTCTGTCATGGAGCTCTATGCATGGCCGTCAGTGGAAAATGCTATCTTAGCCTCCATCAGATGAACTCCAGCGCAAACCGTGGTGCTTGCACTCAGATTTGCCGACGCAGCTACACCGTAACCGATCGCGAAACGGGCGACCAGCTCGACATTGAAAACCAATATGTGATGTCGCCTAAGGATCTGCGCACAATACATTTCCTCAACAAGATGATACATGCCGGTGTGCGTGTCTTCAAAATAGAAGGACGCGCGCGTGGCCCCGAGTACGTAAGCGTGGCTGTCCGCGCCTATTCCGAAGCCATTCAGGCCGTATGCGACGGTACCTACACCCCTGAGCGTATTGAAGAATGGACAGCGCAATTGCGCAAAATTTTCAACCGTGGATTCTGGGATGGCTACTATCTCGGGCAGAGGCTTGGCGAATGGTCCTCGAAGTATGGCTCCTCGGCCGAGCGCGTCAAGCGATATGCAGCCAAGGGCGTCCGCTACTTCTCCAATATCGGCGTGGCCGAGTTTTATGTCGAAGCCGGCTCCGTGGCCGTGGGCGATGAAGTGGTAATTACCGGTCCCACCACCGGCGCGCTGATTTTGAAACTTGATGAGATACGAGTTGATTTGAAGCCCGTTGAACGCGCAGAAAAAGGACAGAGTTTCTCTATAAAAGTACCCTCTAAAATCCGTCCTTCGGACCGTCTCTACGTCTGGGATCCCACCCCGGCCGCTGCCAAACTAACCCCGCCGCAGAATCCATGTAACAGTTAAAACATAATTTCCTCATCAAATATTAAGAGTGTGTCTGTATTTAAATGGTTTTAGCACAAAGAGGAAATTTTGAGGGATTTTCGCAAGTTGAAGAGGGAGCATAGCGAGCTATGCGACTGATGAAACTTGGCGAAAAGCACCAAAATTTACGTTTGTGATGAAACCAAGAATAATACAAAACACTAAAGTTAAATTCGGTTTAAATTCAGACACACTCTAAGATTGTCAAAGATTTTAAGGTCTAATTTACATAAGCCAACACATTTGGCAATCCCGTTTCTTACTTTCGCTAGAAAATCTCATGATTTCCTGCATGTCTCACTTTAATCTGTTCTCATTTGTTGCCATTCTGTGCGTCACTGTCATATCCATGATTGTGGCCTGTGGCCTTTGGAACGCCAGCCTCCGCCTATCCAACCGGGTAGCCCAACCGTGGAGAATCCTTAGCGTATGTACATTGGGGGAGATTATCGGCGCTGTACTCGGATTCGCATTACAATGTAAGGTTGTGTCGCATGTCCCCTATCTTCCGGTCGTCAATCTTCCAATCTTAAACCTATTTGTGTTTTGGGCGTTGGCCAATTTCTCCTCTCACATCAAGAAATGTTGGTCTATTGCCTCGGCAACCGTGCTTGTAGTTGCTATCATTTCCTGCAGCGCCTTTTTCCCTGAAATAGCCCGATGGGCAACCTCTGCGACCCTTATATTAATCTGCGCCGTAATTGCCTATATGTGGAGCATTATCGCCTGCACCTCACCTTCTCTCAATTTTAATGACATGTCAACACGCACTCGCATTGCGGCCAATATCTGCTTCTGGGCATTATTGATAATCTCCGCACTCCTCTTGTCGCGCTGGGCTGACATCGCACTGCGTTGATCCCCGACAGCTGAAGAGAAAGATTATTCTTAAAATTTCCTACCGCGCAGCTTGAAAAAGTTGCGCGGTTTGTGAAAATGCGCTAACTTTGTAATCCGTTATGAAGAACGGATTCAACAACGACAAGTATCTGAAAATTCAATCAGAGCACATCAAAGAGCGCATAGCTCAGTTTGGCAACAAACTCTATCTCGAACTCGGTGGTAAACTTTTCGACGACTATCATGCCAGTCGCGTCCTTCCCGGATTCCAACCCGACAGCAAGCTCCGCATGCTCAGCCAGCTGCAGGATCAAGCCGAGATCGTTATAGTAATCTCAGCGGTCGATATTGAAAAAAACAAGGTGCGTCAGGACCTCGGTATTACTTACGATATGGACGTGCTTCGTCTTCGCGAAGAGTTCATGAAACGTGGTTTCCTCGTAGGTTCAGTGGTAATAACCCACTATAACGGACAGCGTAGCACCGATGCTTACCGCGAGCGCCTCTCCCGAATGGGAATCACTTCCTACATTCATTACACCATCGAGGGCTACCCCAACAACGTTGGCCTCATTACCTCCGACGAAGGTTTCGGCCACAATGATTACATCGAAACCTCGCGCCCACTTGTCATTGTCACCGCTCCCGGACCCGGAAGTGGCAAAATGGCTGTTTGCCTGAGCCAGCTTTATAATGAGCACAAGCGCGGAGTGGAAGCCGGATATGCAAAATTTGAAACATTCCCCGTGTGGAGCCTCCCGCTCAAACACCCCGTCAATATTGCCTACGAAGCTGCAACTGCCGATCTCAATGACGTAAACATGATCGACCCCTTCCATCTCGAGGCTTACGGAAAGACCGCTATAAATTACAATCGCGACATTGAGATTTTCCCTGTTCTCAACGCTCTATTCGAGGGTATATATGGTGAGAATCCCTATAAATCACCCACCGACATGGGAGTCAACATGGTGGGTTTCTGTATAGACGATGACGACGTGTGCCGCCACGCTTCCAACAATGAAATCATTCGTCGTTACTTCACCGCTCTCAATGCCATGGCCCAAGGCGAAGCCAACGACTCCGAGGTCAATAAGATTGCCCTCCTTCTCAAGCAGGCTAAAATCGACACCTCTTATCGCCGTCCAATCGCAGCTGCGCGTCAGCGTGCCGAAACTGACGGTGTGCCCTGCTCGGCCATTGAACTTGCCGATGGCACTGTTATCACTGCATCCACTTCGCCGCTTCTCGGCCCGAGTGCCGCGCTGATACTCAACGCCATCAAGCATCTCGCAGGCATCGATCACTCCGTAAAGCTTATACCTCAGGACATGATCGAACCCATCCAGCACACCAAAATAAACTATCTCCGCAGTCACAATCCCCGTTTGCACACGGATGAAGTCCTCGTGGCCCTGGCAGTGCTTTCAACCACCGACCCCCGCTGCCGAAAAGCCCTTGAAGTGCTTCCGCAGCTCAATGGTTGTCAGGTGCACTCAACGGTGATGCTTGGCGAGGTAGACCACAAGATATTCAAAAAACTCGGAGTGGGACTCACCTGCGATCCCGCCAAGAAGCGGAAATAGGCGCTCCCGGCACCGTTTCATCTATAAAAAAAGACTAAAAATTCATTCCTTGCCTTGCCTTGGCTTGCGCATGTCTTTATTAATGAGTAATTTTGTGATGGATCATAATCCATCTCCAGTATCCCTATTGATCAAACCTAAGAGTGAGTCTGGATTTAAATGGTTTTAGCACAAAGAGGAAATTTTGAGGGATTTTCGCAAGTTGAAGAGGGAGCATAGCGAGCTATGCGACTGATGAAACTTGGCGAAAAGCACCAAAATTTACGTTTGTGATGAAACCAAGAATAATACAAAACACTAAAGTTAAATTCGGTTTAAATTCAGACACACTCTAAGTGTCTTGAATAAACAAGAAACGACACAGATATATCCAAATTTTTAGTTTAGATACTTAATCATTCAAATTTATCATTAATAAATACATGAAAAAAATAGCTTCGTTATTACTCGCAGGTCTCACCGCTGCGTCGGCTCTCGCCGCCCAGCCGGTCGATTATGTGAGCACTCTCGTAGGCACCCAAAGCGAGTTCGCCCTTTCAACCGGTAACACCTATCCGGCCGTGGCAATGCCGTGGGGTATGAATTTCTGGACGCCCCAAACCGGCAAAATGGGCGACGGATGGGCTTATACCTACGATGCGAAAAAAATCCGCGGTTTCAAACAAACCCATCAGCCCAGCCCTTGGATCAACGATTACGGCCAGTTTGCAATAATGCCTGTGACAACAGGCCCGGTCTTTGATGAGGAGCAACGCGCCAGCTGGTTCGGCCACAAGGCCGAAGAAGCCACTCCTTATTACTATAAAGTATATCTTGCCGAGCATGACGTGGTGACCGAGCTCACCCCAACAAGCCGTGCTGCCGCTTTCCGCTTCACATTCCCCGAAAAGGAGATGTCCTATGTGGTCATTGACCCCTTCGACAAGGGTTCTTACGTCAACATCGACCTCAAGAATAACCGCATCGAGGGCTACACTACCCGTAACTCCGGCGGTGTTCCCGAGAATTTCAAAAACTTCTTTGTAATTGAATTCGACACCCCCTTCACTTATTATTCCTCCGTCACCGATGGAAACATTGAGAAGGGCAAGACGACTGCCACGGCCGACCATGCCGGTGCAATAATCGGTTTCCCAACACGCAAAGGTCAAGTGGTAAATGCCCGCGTGGCATCATCATTCATAAGCCCTGACCAAGCGCTTCTTAACCTCAAGGAACTTGGCGATGGCGATTTCAATCGCGTAAAAGCCGAAGGGCGCAACCGCTGGAACGAGATTCTCGGCCGCGTGGAAGTTGAGCTTGATCCGGCCGACGCGCAGACCCTCGAGCGCATGCGCACGTTCTACTCCTGCCTCTACCGTTCGGTGCTTTTCCCCCGCTCCTTCTATGAAATCAATGCCGCAGGCGAAGTGGTTCACTACAGCCCTTACAACGGTCAGGTACTCCCGGGATATATGTTTACCGACACCGGCTTCTGGGACACATTCCGTTGCCTCTTCCCTCTCCTTAATCTCCTTTACCCTTCAGAAAATCAAAAGATGCAGGAGGGCCTTGTAAATGCCTATGCCGAAAGCGGATTCCTCCCCGAGTGGGCAAGTCCCGGACATCGTGGCTGCATGGTGGGCAACAATAGCGCCTCCATTGTGGCTGATGCATATCTATCAGGGCTGCGCGGCTATGACATTGAGAAACTTTGGGAAGCCGTTACTTCCGATGCCCACAAAGTGCACCCCACCGTCAGCTCAACCGGCCGTCTCGGACATGAGTATTACGACAAACTCGGCTATGTGCCCTATAACGTAGGTATAAACGAAAGTGCCGCACGCACCCTTGAATATGCCTACGATGACTGGTGCATCTACCAGCTTGGCAAAGCTCTTGGCAAGAGCAAAAAAGAACTTGCGCCCTATGCCAAGGCTGCCATGAACTATCGCAATCTCTTTGACCCCGAACATAATCTCATGCGTGGTAAGAATGAGGATGGCACCTTCCAAAGTCCTTATAATCCTCTCAAATGGGGCGATGCCTTCACCGAAGGCAACGCATGGCACTACACCTGGTCGGTGTTCCACGATCCCCAGGGCCTCATTGACCTGATGGGTGGCGACAAACAGTTCAACACCATGATGGACTCAGTGTTTTCTGTGCCCCCCGTGTTCGATGACAGCTACTACGGACAGGTTATCCACGAAATTCGCGAGATGCAAATCATGAACATGGGCAACTATGCCCACGGAAACCAGCCCGTGCAGCACATGATTTATCTCTACAATTATTCCGGCGAGCCCTGGAAAGCCCAGTATTGGCTCCGTGAGGTGATGAACCGCATGTATTCTCCCAATCCCGATGGATATTGCGGTGACGAGGACAACGGCCAGACTTCGGCTTGGTATGTGTTCTCGGCCCTCGGTTTCTATCCCGTGGCACCCGGCACAGGCGAACTTATCCTCGGCGCGCCTCTCTTCCGCAAAGCTAAAATTCACCTCGAAAACGGCAAGACTGTCAGCATTGACGCTCCCGCCAACAGTGACACCAATCGCTATGTGGATGAGCTCAAGATCGACGGCAAGGTTTCCGATGCAACATTCCTTACCCTCGACCAGCTCCGCGCGGGTGCTACGCTTGACTATGTGATGGGTGCCAAACCCAACACCTCGCGCGGAATAGCTCCCGAATCACGCCCATATTCATTCTCCAAGGCTGCCGATGCTCCGGTCATTAAACTCTCCAAGCCTAAACCAGTGAAGAAGAAAAAACTGAATTAACAATTCCCCCAACATTTTACCGGTTCGGCATACTCTTTTGCCGGACCGGTATTTTTAAAATATGGCAAAACAAGAATATATTGACAAAAACCGCCGATGGCTCCAGGAAAAATCGCAGGAGCCCGGTGTAAAGCCCATTGACAAAGGTATTTTCTACAAAGTTATCCGTTCCGGCAATCCCAAGGCCCCGTCGCCTAATCGCAACAGCGTGGTCACTGCCCATTACGTAGGTAAAACCATCAATGGTCGCACATTCGACAGCTCACGCGGGGGCACCGCTCCGGCTTTCCGCTTACGCGACCTCATTCCCGGATGGATAATAGCCCTGCAGCAAATGCATGTGGGCGACAAATGGGAAATCTACATACCGGCCGAGCAGGCCTATGGCCGCTTCAATCAACCCGGAATCCCCGGCGGCTCAACCCTTATTTTTGAAATAGAACTCCTTGGAGTGGGTTAATTTGATTGAATGAAGGGTTTGCTGGGTACCGTAATGACTGAAAGAAATCACTCCAATATAAAGTTAAAAGTAAACATACCCTTAGGCTAAGTTTGTTTATTATTTCGGTGGCACTTCTTATCTTTGCCACTTCCTTATTCCAAAATTCAAAATGAACATTGCCGATATCCATTCTCCGGCCGATATTAAGGGCCGCTCGGTGAACGAACTCACCTCCATCTGTGCTGACCTGCGCAAAGTATTGATCCAAAAACTCGCTGCCCATGGAGGCCACGTAGGTCCTAACCTCGGTTTCCTTGAGGCAACCGTCGCGTTGCATTATGTGTTTGACGCGCCAACTGACCGCATTGTATTCGACGTATCACATCAAACCTATGTCCACAAAATGCTCACTGGGCGAATCCGGGCGTTTTTGGATGCTGCATGCTACGATGATGTAACCGGATTTACCTCCCCCGAAGAAAGTCCCTACGACCTCTTTGCAATTGGTCACACCTCCACCTCCGTTTCGCTCGCTTCCGGCCTTGCAAAAGCTCGTGATCTAAAAGGTGAAACTCACAATGTAGTGGCCGTAATTGGCGACGGTTCGCTTAGTGGGGGCGAAGCTTTCGAAGGTCTTGATTACGCTGCAACTCTTAAGTCCAATTTCATAGTTGTGGTCAACGACAATCAGATGAGCATTGCTCCAAATGAGGGCTCTCTCTATGATAATCTTGCTCTCTTGCGTCAAACCTCCGGGCAAGCAACCGATAATTATTTCAAATCCTTAGGGTACGATTATCTCTATGTTGCCGATGGAAATAATCTTGAATCACTCATAGCTGCTTTTCGTAAGGTAAAGGATTCAACCAAGCCGGTTGTGGTTCATCTCAACACCGAAAAAGGCATGGGCCTTCCCGTGGCCCAGGAGCATAAGGAAGCATTCCACTTTCACGGCCCCTTTGACCCGGTAACAGGCCAAGCATCAGCTCCTGCCGCTAAAGGCTATACCGATATTTTTGCAGAAAAAATGTTGGAAGCTATAAAGGCCAATCCATCCACCGTTGTCATCACTGCAGGCGTTCCCGGTGCCGTAGGTTTCGGACCGGCACAACGCGCCCAGGCCGGCAAAAACTTTGTGGATGTAGGCATTGCCGAAGAACAGGCCGTTGCCATGGCTTCCGGCTTGGCTAAAGAGGGTTGCACTCCGGTTGTGGCCGAACCTTCCACTTTCATTCAGCGTGCCTACGATCAGCTCTCGCAGGATGTGTCCATCAATCGCCAATCCGCCCTGTTTGTCACTTTCTACGGAAGCGTTTGGGGCATGAACGATTGCACTCACCTCGGATTTTTTGATGTGCCTATGATTTCAAACATTCCCGGCATACTTTTCCTTGCTCCAACCTGCGTGGAGGAATATCTCGCAATGCTTGAATGGGCCATGGCTCAGAAGAATACACCGGTACTCGTACGCACCCCCGGCGGCCGCATCGTAAACCGCGTCGGTGACTTCAATGTCGACTACTCCACTGTGGGCTATGAGACAGTCCGTGCCGGAAAGGACGTGGCAATCATCGCCGCAGGCGATTTCTTGCCTCTCGCACAGCAGGCTGCTTCACTTATGGAAGCCAAAGGATTGGACCCCATGGTGATCAATCCCCGCTACATGTCGCATCTTGACACTGCAACACTTGATTCGCTGCGCGATTTCCGCCTTGTCATCACCCTTGAGGACAACTCCGTTGATGGTGGTCTCGGTCAAAAAATCGCCGCTTATCTTGGCTCCGCGCCCGTCAACGTCAAAGTCCTCGGCCTGCCAAAAGCATTTCCTGACCGCTACCGTGCCGCCGACCTTCTGGCCTCCTGCGGCCTCACCCCCGAAGCAATCGCCTCCCTCGCCTGATTGGCGTTTACGGCTTTCATCCCTGGAGGTACTCCGGGAAGGTGATGGCGGCGTAGCGGCCGCTGTAACGGGCCGTGAGCCGATCGAGTGTGTCAAGCTTGGAGTAGCGGAAATGATGGTTACGGAAGGGGAGAGCACATTTATGTGCATCCTCTATGAAGTGGCCGTAGAGCTCGAATTCCGAGAATCCGGATATCTGCGTGCGGTCCACAGAGTCTATTATAGCGCGGTCCCAGCTTTTGCCGGGATTGCGCTTTTCTATCTCTGCGCGCAACTGTGCGAGCGATTCCCGTTCGAACACCATCTTGTGGGCCACATAGCTCAGTCCCTGGCCTGTCTCCATCCCGATGAGCCGGCGGATGTTGTCGTAGTACGGGGTGTGATGTTCGCGACTCCGGTAGAATACCAATTTCCCTTCATCTGTGATAAAAGTGTGCTCCCGAAGTAATATATGGTCGGCATCCAAAGTGATAAAATAGGGTGACTTGCCCACTCGGCCTGAGAGTTTGAGCAGCTGTTGATATAGCCATCCGCTCCGGTCACATGGAGGCTCCGTGATTTTTAAGCCGATCTGTTTAGGGCCGTAGCCCATCACGGTCTGTTCATTGACAAATTCCAACCCTTCGGCAACGCAAAACTCACGGATCTTTTCGCTTTCGGGTGCCACGATGTAAATTCCCGCAATGGTGTGGGAAATGTTACGTCGCGCAGCCTCCAGCGCCAACGGCAGTATGGTAAGATCCTTTTCGGTCACCGGGATTATCAGGTCAACCGTTGCGTCCCGCATCGCTGGGAGCGAGCGGGGCGATGAGTGGTCGAAGCGGGCATAGCGCCATTTGCGGCGCAGTTTGTCAAGATTCATGGATGGGTTCTATAATGACTGAATGAAATCAATAAATAATCTGAAAAAAACTGATAAAGATTTCATAAAGTTAAAACTAAATCACTTCATAGGCTGAAAGGATATTCTCAATGAAACTGTCGTAATTCATTTCGGTTTCAAAATATTCCTTACCGCGTGAGGCTATGGTATTGCGGCGCTGCCGGTCGGTGAGAAGCGAGCGAAGTGCGGTGGCTGTTCCTTCAACATCGCCGGGCTTGACCAACACTCCCGTTTTGCCGTCGGTGATATATTCCGGTTGGGCTCCATTGTCGGTGGCCACCACGCACACGCCCGCCTGCATGAATTCCATCGGAGTCAACGGACACGCTTCTCTTACAATTGAGGGAGCCACACCTATGTCAGCTTGTCGGATGAGAGAGCGCACGCGGTCGCTGAACCCCATGAAGCCGAGGCGAGAGGCTATTCCGTTGTCGCGCGCTGTTTCAAGTAGCTCTTTGTCGTAGTCGGCCGGTTTGCATCGACCCACGAACACCATTTGCCATTTCAGAGCACTCAGCCTTCCAAGTGCTTCCACAAGGGTCATGCACCCTTTTGATTTCCTTATTCGTCCGGTGAACATAATCAGTGGCACATCGTCCGAAACTCCGTATCGCTTGCGCAGATTATCTGTATCCTCAGGTATGTAAGGGGGAATGCTGTTGTGGATCACTCGGCATTTTTCCTCCGGCATCCAGCCGTTGACGCTTCGCCAAAGGCTCTGGCCAAGGTGGCTTACGAAGATCATTCTGTGGACCTCCCGGAGCGGCTTACGCATCCATGGCAATGTACGCGATGCCCGGGCTATGTGGCGTGTAACAACTATCCGCGCCCGGCCACCGCTCTTTTTTATGGCTCGGCTCACCGGTGCCACATGTTTCAGGTCATGCACATGCACTAAATCGGCCTCTTTCACTGCATTGATCAGCTCATTTACGCCACCTCGGCCTAGAAGTCCGCCTATTGCTGCCACACTGTAAGCTACCTGTCCTCTCAGCCGGTCCTCTACTGCTTTGGATGGCCGGGCCACATAGCTCACCTCATGTCCGCGTTTGCGCAAAGCTTCCCCGAGGTCGAGGACATACTGCTCGGCTCCGCCCCATACTTTTCCCGGAAATATATGCACTATCTTCATCACTTTCCGTTTTTCATGGTTACTTCATTGCGGTTCATGCGGCTCATGAAGCTTTGTACCACAGCCTGGGCCTGGCGAAGCATCTCTTTCTCTTCCGGCAGTCCGCGTCCCTTGAGGTTTTCTTTAAGCAGAGGATCGGTGCGGTAATTATACATGCCGGTTATTTCGGTGCAGTCATCGTTGAGCTGGATCACGTAGTCGCCCTTGATATATTGAGGTATGTTGTCCCAATTGAACGCCCAGGTGTCCGATGCATCGGTGTTGAAGAGGTCTTTTCCGAATGCCACGTATGGTTGGCGGTTGCCTATGTAGTTGAGCAGAGTGGGCATTAGGTCAGTTTGCTGGGCAATACCGGCTTGTTTGCCACGGGGCAAGTTGCCGGACGGGTCGAATATCAAAAGCGGCACGCGGAAGCCGCCCACGTCGTTTTTGTACACGTCGTGGGTGCGTTTGGAACTGGCATGGTCGGCCGACAGTACGAAGATTGTGTTTTCATACCATGGCTGCTTGCGGGCCGTGTCGAAAAATCGGCGAAGCGAATAGTCTGTGTAGCGTATGCACTTGTGCAGTGGATAAATCCCTTCATCCTTCAGTATGTTGCTGTATTTGTCGGGTACTTTGAACGGATGGTGTGACGACAGGGTGAATACTGCCGCCACGAAGGGCTGTGGCATTTCACTGAGAGTGTTGGCAAAGTATTGCAGGAACGGTTCATCCCACACTCCCCATGTGCCGTCAAATTCTGCTTTGCCTCCGAAGCGAGGGTCGGCGTAGAATTCATTCTGTCCGTAATATTCATCGAATCCGGCATGGCGAGTGAATGCCTGGATGCCGAGTGATTCATTGTCGGCGCCATGGAAAAAGGCCGATCTGTAGCCCATCGGTTTCAGAACGGAAGCTATGGAGTTGATGTCATCGAGTGAATGGGGAGTTGTCACGAACGGCCGGTTCATTCGTGGAATGGAGGCCAGTACGGCAGGCGGCGCATCTATGCTGAAGCCTGCGTTGGCAAACATTTGGTCCCAGTATGCGCTCACCGTAAGCAGCGAGTCGGCAAATGGGGTATAGCCCTTGTAGGTGCCTCCGTCAAGGTCGCGGTTGAGGCCGCCTATAAATTCCTGGGCGAAGCTCTCCACAATGAGTATGACAACGTTTTTCTTTCTCACTTCTGTCGTATCGGAGGGGATGTGCACTGGCGAATATATGGCCTCCAGTTCTTCCTCGCTGAAAAATTCAGGTTCGGTCATCGGCACTTCGCCAATGGTACGGAGCAGGGCAAACGGAGTGTTGAGCACAATGCCGGTCTCAACCGGTTTGCTCACGAACCGCTGGGCATAGCCAACGGAGATGGGGCGCGTGGCCGAGAGAAACAGGATGCTTCCACGCATTCCGCAGACAGCCAGAAAGCCTATTACCAACAGCGTGATGCCATTGGTTACATAATATTTCCATAAGGGTTTTTCCGGCTTTTCCGACGGGCGGTACAAACGCCAGAAGCCATAAATGATTACAGCGGCAAGCAGCACGAAGTACCAGTGGCTTGCCAATTCGATCATACCTATTTTGCCAAGATTGCCTTCGCCCTGGAACTCCGTAAATGTGGCCATTGTGGAGCGCTGCAGCCGGAAGGAGAAAAATACCGAATCGGCCAGATTTATCAGCACGCATAGGCTGTTGATTATAACATAAATCCACTTTACTGTCATCTGATACCATTTCACCCCCTCTTTCAAATGAAGCGGGAGAATGAACAGCAGTATGAACAGACAGTTGGAATAGAAAATGGCCGAGGAGTCAAAGCGGAAACCGCCACCACAGATGGTCAGAAATCCACCGAATGTTAGTGTGTCGTTATATAGGCTCCAGTTTTCAAGCAAAAATGCTATTCGGCAAATAAAATATGCCGCATAAACCACCGCGAGATTGATTATTAGACGGGTGGGATTCGAATTCCATATTTTTTTTAACATTGACATCGTTGGTTGCATGTCCTTAAGTGGATTATAATGTGTCGAGATAATCGTAAAGTCTTTGCAAAGTGGCTTTTCCAAGTTGTTCCCTCTCGGCATTGGGCGTTTCCTGGATGGTGGTGTCGGAGATATTGTCGTGGACGGTTTCTCCTTCCGGGGTCTTCACCATGAAGCCGTTGTAGAATGTGTGGAAACCTGTGTGGCGTGTGTAGCTGTCGGCCAGCACGTCACGGCTGAAGGGAAAGTCGGAATGATCAAGCCCCATCTGCCCCAGTACGGTTGCGGCAAGGTCTGTCTGGCTCATGACGGTGTCTATTACTGCTGGTGCTTTTACGGCACCTCCTGCCATTATGAGCGGTATATGGGAGTAGGTTTTGCGCTGGAGTGTCACATTTGGCGCGTTGAAGCCATGATCGGCCACACACAGAATCAGCAGATTGTCCCATGCCGGGGTTGCCTCAAGGCGTTTCACGAGCGTGCCTAAACAGTGGTCTGTGTAGGCAAATGAGTTGGCTACCGGGTCTGTCAATCTACTGTAGGGAACATCGAATGGCTCATGTGAACTGAGCGTCTGCACTGTCAACATCCACGGCTGAGTGGAGTTTTCACGCGCCGTAATTTCATCAAACACTCGGTCAAACACCGGTCCGTCATGCACGCCCCATTTGCATTTCTCGGCGTTTTCCGGAAAGTCTTGCTGGCTGATAAGTCGGTTATGGCCCGCACTGAGGTAGTAGTCGCTTTTGTGCATGATGGATAAATCGCCACCATGAATGGCCACGGTATCGTAGCCGGCTGCATCGCGTAATGTGCGTGGCAGTGCCGGAAGGTTCGCAATTTTCCTTGTGTAGCGTATTATGCTTGATGTGGGCTGTCCGGGAGTGCCGCCGAGTATGCAAACCAATCCGCGGTCAGTGCGGAAGCTTCCCGCGGTACACTGCGTGAATGTGACTCCGTTACGGGCAATCCGGTCTGTTTCCGGAGTAACTTCCCCGTTACCTCCGTCAACTCCCGAAAATTCTGCTCCGAAGCTCTCCCAGATTATCAACAGTATGTTTGGACGTTTGCTGTTAAGCAGCTCTCGTTGCGGAGTGCCTTCAGTTGGAAACAGATCGGTGAGTATCCTGTCACACACTTCCGGGGTGTAAAATCTGAATTGGCTCTTGAAGTCATCGCGTGTGCCCAGTGAATAAATCAGATTGTAGCCGGGGTTGAGGGCGCTATGGTTGAAAAATTGGTTCTTGTGAAAATATACCACACTCGGATTGTTGGGACGAATACCCAATCCTCGGATAATGGCAAACAGTCCACCCGCAGCAAATAGCATCAAGAGCAGAGCGCACGGATAGCCCCACCAGCTCATCCATTCTTTAGGCAGAAGTGAGGTGCCAGTGGATATTATCAGCTGCATCACAGTGAAATAAATTGCACTTAGAACCAGCCACACAAGAGCCCAGCTAATGATATAACCTGTCGAGACACTCGCGGTTGCCCCTTTGGGCGATTTCATATATGCAAAGACTGAGGCGTCGACCTTTGAATTCCAAAAAGCGTAGAGCAGAGTGTCGCCCGCGGTAAGAAGACCTATGGCAAGAGAGATTATGACATTATATGCAGTCATGAATGGTTCAAACCATCCCATTGGAATCATTGCGCGCACTGTCACGGCTATCAGTGGAACGGCCGTAAGATAGGACCCCACAATGGCATCGCTCACAAATCCGTGGCTATAAATGCTTCTAATCTCCTTGAGCCCTAACGGTAGTTCGGATGCATGCCGGTTCACGCACATGAACAGTGGCTTTTGCACAATCATGAAAAAAATAACGCTCCACACCCAGCAAGCGCCGGCGAAGAGCATAATTCCTGTCAATGTGAAAAGTGTGGTATTCATATGGAGAGTAATTTTTCTGCAACACTTTCAGCCTTGAGTCCTTTCATGCAGTTGAAATGACCCAGCGGACATTCCGGTTTGCCGGCCACTGAACATGGCTGACATTCAAGACGGGCCACCATGGAGAGTTCCTCTCTCTGTCCGTAAGGGGTGAATCCACATTCCGGAGTGGTGCTTCCCCAGAGTGTCACCACAGGAGTGCCCACCAACGATGCCAAATGTTGGTTGGCTGAGTCCATTGAACATATCACGCGCATCTTGCTCATCAGTGCCAGCTCCTCCTCAATGGTGAAGCGCCCGGCTACCGATGTGCAGCCGTTGATACTCTCTGCCCATTTGGACAGAACTTCGGCTTCCTCTCCGCGAGCACCGAACAGATACACCTTGGCCCCACGTCGGCAAAGAATTTCGGCCACTTCGCGCATCATTTCGGGAGGATATGTCTTATTCATGTAGCGGGCGAATGGAGCGAGCCCTATTGCGTGTCCATCTACGTCTATTGGAGAGCGATCGGCGCTTGTCAGTATGCTTTTGAACATCGGCCGACAATCCAGACCCAAACGTCGGAACACATCGCAATAACGGTCTATGAACGATTGTTGGCGGCTTCCCGTGCGCAATGCACGGCTTCTCCCGGCTCGTTTTTTATCCACCATCACCACTTTCACTCCCCGCATACGGAAATAATTGTCAATTACCCATGTGCGCAGCACATTGTGGAGATCCGCCACAGCCGTGGGGCGCAAGCGCCGTAGGCGTTTGAGTAATCTCGGCAGACCGGCAACGCCTTTATAGTCGGCTGGGTTTACCGCTACTACCTTCACATTTTCAGGCGCATTGATAAACAATCGCGCGAAAAATGGCCGTGTAACCACGCTGAATCGCACTTCCGGATTCAACATAGCAGCCGAGTATACCACCGGAAGCGTCATGGCCACATCGCCCAACGCCGAAAACCTCAACACCAATAAATGTGGATGAGAATTTTTCATCTGTACTGAAAACGACGAATGATAATTTTATGGACAAAAGCTTTTATCCGTTTGACAAAGGATATAAAAAAAGGGTAAGCTTACTACATCGCACCGCTACAACCCGGTACCGCTGCTTCGGTCAAGATCTGACGGAGTTCCCGGGGAGCTGGTCGTGTAGGACTTACCCGATGCAAAGGTAAGAATTTATTTTGATGTGGCCAAATTCAATGTATCAAACTTTTGCCAATTCACCAATCCGAAGAATTAATGCATCTTAACTTCTGCTGATGGCTTACCGCGGTATGGAGGTAAATAGCTGCATAGAGCGACTTGAAATTCTCTGTTGATTTCTTGCGGTGATTAAGTGAAATGTAGAAGCTCCCGGGGGTGAGGCCGGGAGCTCTTGAAGATGTTGATTAATCTCTTATTTTAGGCGTTGGAGCTTGAGCACGCGGTAGGTGTCCTTGTTGTCGACCGTGAAGATATAAATATCGTCAGGTTCACCTTTGGTGTCCAGCGTTGCTGCCCAGTAGAGTATTTTTATCCAACCGTCGTAGGGCTCGGAGGCTGATTCGGTCAGCAGGCTGTTGAGCATCATTGTGTGTCCTTGGTCGGCCACGGAAGCGAGATAAGTGAAGTTCCCGTCGGGGCTGTTGGCATGGGCAAACGCTGAGCCTATCGACAGGTAGGCGAACCGTTCATTTGCGTTTGCAGCGTCCGGTGTCAATGTGCTCAGAAGGCGCCCGTTGTCATACTGTCCGTATTGCTGCACCTGCCAGGCATAATTCTTTTCGGGATTGTTCATCACGAAGGGATATTGAGTCCAGGTTACGGTCTCGCTTGCAGGTTGCCAGTTGAGTTCCGTGCCATCTTGAAGCTTTACCGGGGGCTGGGCCGTGGCGGCCAGGCTTATGAGGCCAAACAGCAGTGTGATTATTTTTTTCATCTGTTTGCTTTATTCAATATATCTGAAGTTTCAGTGTTGGAGGATTATAGATGTTTCACCCCATCAATGAGCCATTTGCCGTCTTCCTCTACAAATTTTATCTTGCTCGTCCCCGGAATTCCCATATCTTTATATTTGATAATTACGGAGTTGTTGTCAGCTGATGTTACCGAAATGATTTTTGTTTTGCCGCCTCCGTCCTGAAATGCTGCTGCACGAAAATCCCAAATGGCATAACCGTCGCCCTCATATTCGTCACTATAATCCTTTTTCAGCTCTTTCAGAAACGACTTTGAGCAATGATTTTCTAAAAAGCTGTAGGAATCTCCGATGCCATCTATCAATATGCACTTGCTGTACAGCTGTCGTACAATTTGCTCGCGTTCGGATGCCGCAGCTTTTTCTGCCTCTACCTGAGCTATTGAGTCGGCCCGGGCAATGGAATCAGCTTGAGCTTTTTTTGCAGCTTCTGCAGCTTCTGCAGCTTGGGCGTGGAGTGTGCTGTCCTGACGGACCTGTTCAAGCGAATCGGCAACATTTTTTTCAGATTCATCTGTTTTGTTCGTGCAAGCTGTCATCACGGCCACAAGGAGTGTGGCGAGTACGGATATTGTTTTTCGCATGATATATAATTTAATTAGTGGTATTTTAAAGTCAAAGGTGGGAGCCGGTCAGGCACCCACCTTTGTTATGTTGGAGACTGCTGTCGCAGCTCAGTTGTTACTTCTTGGCGGGTTTGTTGCGGTTTTCTACGAGGTAAGCCACCGGGGTTGCCACGAAGAGAGTGGCAAGAGTACCGATAACCACACCGAAGATCATTGCGAAGGTGAACGAGCGGATGGCGTCACCACCGAGAATGAAGATGCAGAGAAGCACAAGCAGTGTAGATGCCGAAGTCATCACCGTACGTCCGAGAGTGGAGTTGAGTGAGCGGTTGATGTTGTTGAAGAACGATTCCTTGGGGAAGAGTCCGAGGTTTTCGCGAACGCGGTCGAACACAACCACGGTATCGTTGATCTGATAACCGATCACGGTAAGGATTGCGGCAATGAACGTCTGGTCAATCTCCATGGCGAAGGGGAGAACTCCGTAGAGGAGTGAGTAGAAGCCGATGATTGAGAAGGCGGTGAATGCCACGGCAGCAAGTGCGCCGAGAGAGAAGGCGATGTTGTGGAAACGCACGAGGATGTAAAGGAACATTGCAGCAAGTGCTATCAACACGGCTATGATGGCGTCGGTGCGCATGTCGTTGGCCACGGTAGGACCGACTTTCTGCGATGACATGATACCGATGTTCTCGTTGGTTGTCGAGAAGTCAGCTTCGCTCATGTTGCCAATTTCGCTCTTCAGACCCTTGTAAAGGATATCGGTGATCTCCTGATCGATGTTCTCTTCATCGGAGTCGATCTTGTAGTTGGTTGAGATGCGGACCTTGGTGTCGTTGTCAATGGTGATAACCGAGATCTGAGCACCGTTGAACAGAGGTTCGAGCTGGCGGCGGATGTCGTCAGTGTTGACGCTGTGGTCAAACTGCACCACGTAGTTGCGGCCACCGGAGAAGTCGATACCCTGGCTGAGTCCGCGGAATACGAATGAGCAGATTACGATGACGATGAATGCTGCGCAAAGGGTGAAGCTTGTCTTGCGGGCTGCAAGGAAGTTGAAGCGAGTGTTGGTGAACATCTTGCGCGACAGCGAAGTGTCGAACGTAAGAGAGTTGAACGCCTTGGTCTTGTTGAACATCATGAACACCAGACGAGTGAGGAACACTGCGGTGAAGAACGATATGATGATACCGATGATGAGCGTAGTGGCGAAGCCCTTGATGGGACCTGTACCGAAGAGAAGGAGGATCACACCGGTGATAACCGAGGTGAGGTTCGAGTCGAAGATTGCAGAGAATGCGTTGGAGTAACCGTCGGCAAGTGCGGTGCGCACATTCTTGCCGGAGCGAAGTTCCTCTTTGGTACGTTCGAAGATGAGCACGTTGGCGTCAACGGCCATACCGAGCGCGAGCACGATACCGGCGATACCCGAGAGGGTAAGCACAGCCTGGAACGAAGCGAGGATACCGAAAGTGAAGAAGATGTTGAATACGAGTCCGAGGTTGGCGATGAGGCCGGGGATAACACCGTAGAACGCCATCATGAAGATCATGAGGAGCACAAGTGCGCATCCGAATGACAGGAAGCCGTCCTCGATGGCCTGCTTACCGAGAGAAGGACCGATAACGGTGTCGGAGATGATGTCAACCTTGGCTGCCATCTTACCGCTCTTGAGCACGTTTGCAAGGTCTTTTGCCTCGTCGGTGGTGAAGTTACCGGTGATGGTTGAGCGTCCACCGTCGATCTTGCTCTGTACGTTGGGGGCGGAGTATACCATATCGTCGAGCACGATAGCCACGCGCTTGCCCAAGTTGGCGCCGGTGATGTTGCTCCACTTTTTGCCGGCCTCGCCGGTCATGGTCATAGCCACGTAGTTACCGCCACTTTGGGTGCGGTCGTATTCGGCAGAAGCGTTGACAATAACGTCGCCTGAGAGGGCGGGTTTGCCATTGGTGGTGCGGAGTGCGATGAGCTGATAGATCTGCAGACCCGATCCGCCGGCAGCTTCAATGAGTTTCTTCAACTCGGGATCACGCTGAGCGTGTTCGGCATCCGATTTCTTAAGGATCATGGGCTTTACTTCCCAGGCCAGCTTGAGGTTTGAGGGGAGGATGCTCTTGGCGCGAGGCGATGCGAGAATTGCATCGATGGCATCGCGGTTCTGAGCTGTAGCCATACCCACTTCAACAGAGGGGCTGCCTGTGTTGAGGCTGAGGAAGTAGTCTGCGAGACCTTTGCCGTTGGCAGTTGAGTCAGCCTTGAGGGCTGCGTTGAGCTGGCTGAGGGCTGTGGAGAATTCGCTGACGGGCATTGTTTCGTAGAACTCGAGGTTGGCAGAAGCCTTGAGGAGTTCGCGAACACGGTCGTGGTCTTTCACACCGGGGAGCTCCAGAAGAATCTGGCCATCGTTTTCAAGTTCCTGGATGTTGGGAGCTACAACGCCAAATTGGTCGATACGTGTGCGGAGCACGTTGGTAGAGCTGCTTACGCGGTCCTTCACTTCCTGCTTGAGTGAATTGATTGCGGCGTTGTCGTTTTCGCCACGTTTCACCTGGTCCTTGAAGATTACGGAGAAGTCACCGGCCGGGTCAATGGCGCGATACTCCTTGCAGAAGATGGTCACGTAGTCGTTGGAGCGGGTGGCTTTCACAACAGAGTCGGCACGCTGGATGGCAGTTTCGAAGTAGGGGTTGCCTTCGGCGTTGGCCATTGAGCGGAGAATGTCGGGAACTGAAACCTGGAGGGTTACGTTCATACCGCCTTTGAGGTCAAGACCGAGACCCACGCCCAGCTTCTGAGCCTGATTGTAGGTGTAGCCAAGCCAAACTGTCTCGTTGGAAATCGAGTCGATGTAGTGTTTGTAAGCCTTAGTGTAGGTGTCGCTTATACCTTCCTGATCGCCTGATACCGCTACGGCATATTCCTTCGCTTTTCCTTCATAATGGTTGGTGACCAATGTGAAAGAAATGTAGAAGAGGCAAACGATTACCAAGAAGATAGCCAGAATTCCGGCAACAGCACTTCCTAATTTTCCTTTTTGCATTGTAGTTAAAAGATAGTAAGTATTGGTTAATTAATTGATTAAAAATCAAAAGAGTAAAGGGTTGCAAACGGTGCGGTGGGCATCGGAAAGCAACCTAAATTGAATGTTTCAGCCTGCAAATATACGATTTTTTCTTCTTAATCCGCTAAAAATGGTGGTTTAAAATGATTATCGGGCATTTGGCTGACGGCGTGGTGGCGTGATGCGCGGCAGAGCGCGGGGTCATGCTTTTGATTGTGCATCGATGAATGCACGCATGGCGGGCATTGCCTGTTCGATTGATTCGAGCAGTCGCATCTGGTTGCGGGTTCGCACCAGGTTGTGGTCCGGATAGGTGGTTTTATAGTAAGTGTCGCCATTTATGTAGTCGGCAAGGAAACGGACGGCCTGCATGTAGGGGAATAGAGCTGCGGCGTAGGGGAGCATTTCTATTTCCAGCGGTGTCAGGAACTCACGAGCCGATTTGAGGTATCCTTCGGTGAAAGCCTCGAATATATCGGTGCGGAACGCCACTTTGTCAAGTTCGGGCGAATCCTCAGGCATTGTGTTGGCTGCAGTACGGAGGAAGTCACCGTAGTCGCTGAAGATGAATGAGGGCATCACGGTGTCGAGGTCAATGACGCAGAGCACATTGCCGTCGGCATCGAACATCATATTGTTAACTTTTGTGTCGCAGTGGCATATTCTCTTGGGCAGTTTCCCCTCACGGTAAAGGCGTTCGGCCGCCGTCATGTTCTCGGCGCGTCGCATTATGTCGTCGACGATGGGCTGCACGGAGGCGAGTCGGCCAACGGCATCCGCCTCCACAGCCTCACGCAGCTGGGCGAGACGGAATTCCATGTTATGGAAATCGGGGATGGTTTCCACGAGGGTTTCAGGGATGTCGACAAGTTGAGCCTGGAAGCGACCGAAGGCTTCCCCAGCCATGCGGGAGTAGTGGGGATCCACGGTGTCGAACGTAAAAGCATCGGGGATGAAACGTGAGAGGCGCCAGTAGCTTTCGCCGTCGAAGAAGTAAGTGAGCGAGGGGTCGGTGGCGAGGGGTATGAACGAGAGCACCCGTCGGTTCAGGTCGGTCATGCCTTGTGCTTGCAGCTTGGCTCGCAGATGGTTGGTGACGGCCACTATGTTGCGCTGGAGACCGTCTACATCGGTGAAGATGTGGTGGTTGATACGCTGGAGCACATAGTCGGGGGTGGCGTCGCCGGTAGTTTTAACCAGGTATGTGTCGTTGATAAGACCGTTGCCGAGGGGCTTCACGGTGTCAACAGTGCCTTCAATGGCAAATTGGTTGATGATGTCGAGTTTACTTTCCATGGATTTATTTGCGGGATTGTGAGAATGATAATGCAGGGGGATGAGGATCAAGGGTTGGTGTCTTCACGCGGCTCGTATGCGCCGAGGGTGGCTGAGGTGCGGGGAGCACCGTAGAAGTCAACCGCTCCGGCAGAGGTGGAGTAACCAGGGAGTGCCATTCCGATGGCCGGTGAGTCAGAGTGCAGGCGATAATCAAAAAGGTATTCAGCACGCACAGTGTAGAACAGCGGATCGGAGTTCCAGATGCAGTCAATGAAATTGTCGTCGTCGGCACCGTCGCTGCGCAGGAGCGACCGGCGGATGGTAACGGCCGATCCGGTGAGATCGCCGGGAATGACGTCGGAACCGGAACCATAGAGGATGCAGTTGACGATTTCAGCCTGCATGTGAGGGGCCAGGGAGCCGGTGTCGGTGTCATCGTTGATATGGCGCAGGCGAAGGAGCGGGCCGGTTATTGCCGAAAACAGGTAGTAATTGGAGAAAGTGCAGCCTATGAAGCGATACGATCCACCGTTGAGGTCGACGGGGCCCATGCCGGCCTCGGCAAATTCAGAGTCGTAGGCTTCGACGCAAGAATGGCTCACGGCAAGAACATTGGCCGCGGCATTGCGCAGACGGCAGTTGGCGAGGGTCAGCACCGGTTCGGAATAAATGCCTGTGGAATCGACGGTTAGGCCGTTCCAGGTGTTTCGCACTTCGGTGTAGGCCATGCGTGAATTGCGTGAAGATGAGGAGAAGTAGATACCGTCCCATTGGCGCGACATTATGTCGAAAGATATGTCGGTGACCACGTTTCCGGTTCTGTCGCCCATAAACTCCACGGGTTGGCCGGGCTGTCCCTCGGTGACGAGCGATCCATGGACGGTCATAGAGGCACCGTCGTGGAAATAGATTTTGGCTCCGGACGCAATGGAGAGGGTGACACCGGGTGCCACCACGAGGGAGTCGAACACCTGGCGGGGGCGGTCGGCCTCCCAGCGGGTGTCAGAGTCAATGACTGTGGCGTGCAGACGTTCCACATCAGTGCCTTCTGCCGAGATCACCACCTCTTTTTTCACTCCGTTGGTTACGAATTCCACTGCATCCAACACCTCGAGCGGTGTGAAGTTGCCGTTGGGTGGCAGATTGGTTGAAACGAACACATAGATAGAGTCGTTAGGACGTATCTCGATGTTATTGAATTGAGAGCCGGAGAGTCCGTCCACATTGAGACGGAACACCGAAGCATCGGAGCGCATGCGGATGGATGAAATGTTGACAATCTTGTCATGGCGATTATAGACCATGAATGAGAAAGTGGGATTGTCCACATCGGTGAACACAGACCCCATCCGAAGCGTGTCAGTGGAAAATTCCGGCTGATCAGCGGGGGATGAGGTTATGCCATCCTCGATACATGCCGAAAGCATGGCCACGAGGATGGCGCATATCATAAAAAACGGTAAGGAGAAACATTTCATATCCAAATTAACGCTAAAACAATTGCAATATTGTGGAG
>CAJUSN010000012.1:21590-31531 GCA_910589095.1 uncultured Muribaculaceae bacterium | reverse complement strand
CTGAAGCACCTTCTCCACTTGGAACCGCAAGCGCTTGGTTTCGTCATTGATCACTGACGAGATATGCTCAAGCATTTTAGGCGACTTGCGCACAGAGTTGTCATTGAGCATCTGGGCCGCCAGTGAAATGGTCGAGATAGGCGTCTTGAACTCATGCGTCATGTTGTTGATGAAATCATTCTTCATCTCCGTTAGTTTCTTTTGTCGGAAAGCGAGAATGATTGTGTAGAGAAATACAATCAGAAGTATTACTGTGAAAATCATCGACGGAATGATGAACTTCACAGAGTGGAAAATATAGTCGCGCTTGTCCGGAAAATACACTTTGATGTAGTTCATCCGGTTCTTTGAGTCATTTGGGAAAAGGGTCTGCACGTACATGTTGTTGCCTCCCGATTTATCAGCCTCGAATCCTTTAGATTCATAGACGGGTACACCCATTCTGTTCACCACAGCGAACTCGAAAGGCAAGTTGAGTCCATTATTGGCAAACTCGGTTGTGAGCAGCGAGGCCACCAATGCCGAATCGGCCCGCTCCTCTATGGGGCGAGTGCTTGATTGACTTATAATATTCAAGATCACCTCATCAAGTAGACTGCGCTGATAGATGTACTGACCTCGGATCACGTCCTGAAGCGACTTGCGGCTCCCCGTGAACGTTGTACCTGAAAGTTGAGGAGTAATTTTATCGGCCTCACCTTTAAGAGTTATGTCACCGGTGACTCCTTCGTTAGTTGTAAAAGAATATTTAACACCCGGGCGATTATCTCCTGGGGTCGAATATCGGGGAAGCACTGATGAATGTATCTGAGCCACATCCTCCTCAAGGAAATAGCGTGTCTCCTCCTGCTCGAGAGCGGTGGAAACAGCGTAGAGACTACGCTTCACCCCCTCGGAAAATTGCTCGTTGCGCATCTTCACCATATTGTGCATGTACATGATCTGTACATACAGCAAGCCGGCAAAGGCAACAGCCATTATTATAGTTAGAAACCAGATAGTTGATTTTTTCATTATGATGTCACGCGGGGAATCCCACGCTGGATATAACGGTTATTGTTTTTTAATCTTTATTATGTTAACACCTTAAAAAGTGTAATTGTTGCAAGGGGCAAACAAAAGAGCTCTATTTTTTAACAATTCGCGTCAAAATTAACATAAAAATGTGAATTTCGCAACTATTTTCACTGAAAATTCAATCGCATTTTTCTTTTTTAAAACACTTCTAACGCCAGTGGGCACCAAAGTTAATTTCCATTAAATCAATCATCACGGTTTTTCAGGCGATACCTGTTCAGCCTCTGCGGTGCTGACCGCTTTGGCCGACCGCGGTAAAAAGCGGTGCAACATCACGAACCCTGCCAGTCCGGAAATCAAAGAGCCCACCACAATGCCCAGCTTAGCGCGCTCCAACAGCAGAGCCTGCGCCGCATCCGCAGTATCAAACGTCAGATTGGCTATGAAGAGTGAAACCGTGAAACCTATACCGCCCAACATGGCAATGGCCGACATCATCTTCCAGTTGCTATGGTCGGGCATGGGAGCCAGTCCAAGCTTGACAGTGAGCCATGAAAACCCGAGAATGCCGAGAAACTTTCCGGCAACAAGACCTGCAATGATAGCTATACTGATGCCCTCCACAACAGCCATTGGCGACATGTCGAGCAAGAAAATCCCGGCATTGGCAAAGGCAAACAGCGGCACAATGAGATTATTCACCACAGGATGCAAGGAATCTTCCAACTCCTGCAGGGGTGAAATCACTTTATCGGATGCCGATTCCACTTCCTTTAGCCAATTCATCTGATCCTTGTCAAGAATAGTTTTACGCGAAAGCGTCTCATCATCGTCCTGCCGGAAATTGGATATGGCTCGACGGATTATCTTAATGTATTTTTCGGGCGCGAACACCGGGGTGGCCGGGATGCAGAATGCCACCAGCACGCCTGCAATCGTTGGGTGCACGCCGGAATTTAGGAAAAGGAACCATACCACACCCCCTATGGTAAGATAGAATATCTTGCTTTTTATGTGAAGTACCGAGCCGAGTAGAAGCAGCCCCAAAAGCAACAGAGCGTAAACCAGTAACATGGCTTCGATGTGGGAGCTATAAAACACGGCTATCACAATTATACCGCCAATGTCATCGACCACGGCAAGTGTGGTAAGAAAAATCTTCAACGACACCGGAACCCTTGACCCCAACATAGCCAACACACCAAGTGAAAAAGCTATATCTGTGGCCATAGGTATTGCCGCTCCATCAGCATAGTCTGTGCCCATGCTGAGTATGAAGAACACACCAACAGGCACCAACATACCCCCGATTGCGCCCATGATTGGGAGCAAAGCCTGCCGGAATGAGGACAACTCCCCAACCAGTATTTCGCGCTTAATCTCAAGCCCTATACTGAAAAAGAATATGGCCATCAGTGCGTCATTGATAAACCCCAACATCGTCATGGGGTGACCATTGTGACTGAATATATTGAAATTTCCAACCTGAAGCATCACAGGCTGATTCCAAAAATTAAAATACACATTGTTCAACCCCGGGATATTGGCTACGATAAGAGCCAATACGGTTGCAAAAATCAGGATGTTGCCTCCATTGGCATGACGGCGCAGAGCCTGGCGAGCGGCATAAAACACTTCGTGCGAATCTTGCAAGCCGGCGTTTGATGAATCGGTGTGCATTTTGTTTCTGACGTTATCTTTAGTTGAATCGGACATAATAAAAAACGAGTGTGACGTTTGTTAAATTTATCAATAATTCAACAAACGCCACACTGTTATGGTTCCCTTACTTCCTGCCGGAATCAATCAAGCTTAAGCACGGCAAGGAAAGCCTTCTGAGGCACCTCCACCGAACCTATCTGCTTCATACGCTTCTTTCCCTTCTTCTGTTTTTCAAGAAGTTTACGTTTACGTGAAATATCACCGCCATAACATTTGGCGGTCACATCCTTACGCACGGCCTTGATGGTTTCGCGTGCAATGATTTTGGCACCGATGGCCGCCTGAATGGCAATATCGAATTGTTGACGCGGAATAAGTTCCTTGAGTTTCTCACACATGCGGCGACCAAAAGTGACGGCATTGTCCACGTGGGTCAACGTGCTGAGCGCATCCACGCTCTCACCGTTGAGAAGAATATCAAGCTTAACCAGCTTTGACTCGCGGAAATCATGCAAATGATAATCAAACGAAGCATAACCTTTGGAAATGCTCTTCAGCTTATCATAGAAATCAATCACAATCTCACCGAGCGGCATGTCGAAAATCATCTCCATACGGTTGCCCGAAATGTACTCCTGCTTTACGAGTTCACCGCGCTTGCCCAAGCAGAGCGTCATGATAGGACCGATAAATTCAGCAGCGGTTATCACGGAAGCGCGGATGTAAGGCTCTTCTATATGATCAATCAGCGTAATGTCGGGCAGCCCCGAGGGGTTGTGCACTTCAGTCATGTTGCCATGCTTGTCATACACACGATAGGACACGTTGGGCACTGTGGTGATCACATCCATATCGAACTCACGACCCAGACGTTCCTGGATAATCTCCATGTGGAGCAACCCGAGAAAACCGCATCTGAATCCGAAACCAAGAGCCATGGACGATTCCGGCTGGAATGTGAGCGAAGCATCATTGAGCTGCAACTTTTCAAGCGACGCACGCAAATTCTCAAAATCCTCGGTCTCGATGGGATACACACCGGCAAAAACCATCGGCTTCACCTCCTCGAATCCCTCAATGGCTTGCTCGCAAGGTTGCAGGACATGAGTAATGGTGTCGCCTACTTTCACCTCCTTCGAAGTCTTGATTCCTGAAATTATATATCCCACGGTGCCGGCCGAGAGCTCCTCGCGCGGAGCCATATCGAGTTTCAACACACCAATCTCATCGGCATGATATTCCTTGCCGGTAGCAACGAACTTCACGAAATCATTCTTACGTATCGTACCGTTGACAATTTTGAAATAAGCAATGATACCGCGGAAAGGATTGAAAACAGAGTCGAAAATCAGGGCCTGTAACGGAGCTGTCGGATCACCTTTAGGAGCCGGGATGCGCTCGATGATGGCGGCAAGAATCTCCTCCACACCCATGCCGGTTTTGCCGCTCGCACGAATAATGGACTCGCGGTCACAACCAAGTAAGTCAACAATCTGATCCTCCACTTCCTCCGGATTTGCGCTATCCAGATCACACTTGTTAAGCACCGGGATGATCTCCAAGTCATTGTCAATGGCCATGTAGAGATTGGATATGGTTTGTGCCTGGATGCCTTGCGAAGCATCGACTATAAGAAGAGCACCCTCGCAAGCGGCTATCGAGCGTGACACTTCATAAGAGAAGTCCACATGCCCCGGGGTGTCGATAAGATTCAGTTCGTACCTTTCACCTTTATATGTATAGTCCATTTGGATTGCATGGCTCTTGATGGTAATTCCACGCTCGCGTTCAAGATCCATGTCATCAAGCACCTGCGCCTGCATATCCTTTCCTCCTACAGTATTGGTGTACTCCAGAAGGCGGTCGGCCAGTGTGCTTTTGCCATGGTCAATGTGGGCTATGATACAAAAGTTTCTTATATGCTTCATTTCGTAATTCTTTAATTTCAACTGCAAAATTAGCGAAAAATCGGCAATTTTCCACCACCTGGCAATCATTATCATGATTTATCTGACAACCGCTGTTTGCGACACGTTGTTTCAGTTTATCACTTCTTGATAATCGGCACGAAAAATTAACCTTATTTAAGAATGCTAAGGCGTTTAAACCAGTAATTTTACGTAACTTTGCACAAATTCCATGAAAAAGTATTCCCAAAGGGAAATTCCTCAGCTTTACCATGTGAAAAAACGGTCAGCAATGGCTCAAAGTTTTATCCGGAAAATTCTATGTTACTATAACAAGTTACAAATCAATCATTAACCTAACTGTAACCTTAATGAAAAAAACCTACATTTTGCCGGTGGCCGCGCTTCTCGCATTAGGAGCAAACGCCCAATCATGGCATGCAGGCGACATCAACTGGCCTGAATCACAGCAGTTGGCGTCTAATTTCACCAAGTGGTCGACTGACCATAAGATCAGCGATGATGACAACTTCTTCATCTCGCGTGTAAAACCCCGCGTACGTTTCCAAAACAGCGCCACTCAGGTGAATCCTGACCTGAAATGGAACGAGAACGACAAACGTCTCTGCGCTTGGTTGCCCATCAACATCAACAGCGACGGCAACCGCAATGCCCTCCCCACCGGTGAGTTCGATTCAGAATGTTTCACCATGTGGAGCTACGTTGACCACTTCGGCAACTGGTCAGCTCCTCTCGGTGGCATCCCCGGTAACTTCACCGACGTTGCTCACAAAAATGGTGTAAGCGTATCCTCTGTTGCCGGCACCCCCTTCGGTGCCATCACCTCTGAATGGTCAACAGCCCTTACAGCTATGAGCAAACTTGATGGCTCAGAACTTGCCAAGATGCTCGTTTACTACGGTCACGACGGTATTGGCTACAATTCTGAGTTCTCCGGATTCTACAGTCTTGAAGGACTGCGCACAATGCACGAAAAGCTATGGGCTGGCATCAACACAGAATTTGCCAAAGTTACTCCCGGCTACAACATGGCCGAGAACATGTGGTACGACGGTACTAACGACCGCGGTACAATCAACTTTGACAACGGTCTCAGTTCAACAAACTATCAGAACTGGGGACCTCTTGGTCAGGAACGCACCTCTCTATTCTTCAACTACAACTGGAGTAACCGTTCCGGCGCACTCCTTGAACAGAGTGTCAACAATGCCGCTTCCGCCTCAATCGGTAAGGGCCGTAATCCTCTTTGGCTCTATTGCGGTATAAACATGCAGGGTGGCGAACCCCGCGCATCCTATGACCATTGGGATATCATCGGTCAGTACAATGTATCCATTGGTCTTTGGGGCGCTCACTCCGAAAACATGTTCTGGCAGTACCGTGGCGAAAACGGTTCTTCAACTGAAGCCAAACAGAACACCTATCAGAACCGTTTGGAAAACTGGTTCACCAGCGGTACCCACAACCCGGTGAACGATCTTCCTCTCGAAACACGCACCATGACCTGTTCAAGCACCGACAAGGACTTCCACGGAATGTCACGCTTCATGTCGGCCCGTTCAGCTATGAGCTGGAATCTTGATGAGGAACCTTTCTATTCATTCTTCAACGTTGGTAACGGCCGCTATTTCAACTGGAAGGGCGTTCGCGAAAACAACTGCGAATGGTACAACATCGGCGTTCAGGACTACATGCCTACATGGCGTTGGTGGTGGTCGACCAAGTTCCTCGGAACAAATGCAGCCGACGTACCCGCAACCGGCCTCACAGCTCAATTCTCTTGGGATGATGCCTATGTTGGCGGTTCTTGCCTCAAGCTTTCAGGCTCTACCGACGGAGAATACCTCCACCTCTTCAAAACATCCTACGCACTCAAGGCCGGTGACGTTATCACCGTTCGCTACAAACTGGTTGGTGGCTCAGGTGCCGTTAACTTCGTTTACAGCGTGGAAGGTAGCGAAAACACTGTGGCTAAATCAATGAATGTATGTGAAGATGGCCAGATGATCGACGACGGTACATGGACCACCAAGCAGTACACCGTAGCCGCAGGCGACGGACTCGCAGGCAAGACTCTCGCAATGGTTGCTATCAATGTGGAGAAAGCTGCCGGAATGCAGCTCTATGTTGGTGAGTTCTCAATCAAGCGTGCTGCCGCACCGGCTCCTACCAAGCCCGAAATCACCAATGTGGTTGCTCTGCGTAACACTTACGCAGGTATCGACGGCAAGGTTATTTTCAATGTACCTAACAACAAGCCCGCCGGAACCGTTTGCTACAACAGCGACGTAAATGTTTCGATGTTCAAGATCTACGCTCAGGAAGAGGGTGAAGAACCCATCCTTATGGGTGTGACCACATCTTGGGCAGCAATGTGCTACTCCACACCCTTCAAGGGCGATCAGAACGGCCAGGGCAGCATTCGCTACGGTGTGTCATCACTCTCACTTGACACTGATACCGAATCGGAAATCGCATGGTCCGACTATCAGAGCATCACAACCCGCACTTACAGCGATGCTATCCAGATTGACAAATCTACAGTAACTCCTGATGAAGAGTTCACTTTCAGCACTGTTGATGACAAGCGAGAATTCCAGTGGGCCCTCTATCCCACAGGCGAAGAAGGTGCTCAGGCCGTGGCTCAGAGCGATGGCAAAACCAACAAGTGGGTTTGCAGCGGTATCTCCGAAATCGGCACCTACGACCTTGTTCTCACCGGTCCCAACACTGAAGACAGCTCTGATAATGCCAAGATAACCCACGCAGGTTACCTCGTTATCACCGACGCTGCACGCGGACGTATCCCCGAAATCTACACCCTTACCGCCAACGATCAGGAAGCTGACATCAAGGTTAAGCCTAACGAAGAGATCATGCTTGCATACACCGGCCGCGAAGCCGACGGTGCTTGCTCACGCGGTATCGCCATCACCGAAAAATTCTTCGGTGTGAAAGCTTCTGAAGTTCTTGACAGCGAATCATCATCATTCTCAGTTGCCGGCTGGATGAAGATCGACAACTTCCCCGGCGCCGTTGACTTCGTTGACATCTGCGAACGCGACGGCTCTTGGCCCCGTAACAACTGGGGATGGCTCTGGAGCTCTATCAATACCGATGGAACCCTGCAGAACTATGACCAGGATATGTCATACGCTTCCGCCGGTGCAACCACCAACGTGCTCCGCTATGACTTCGGCAACAACAAGACCCGAATCTTCAACAAAGGCCAGTGGACACACTTCGCCATGATCTTTGACCGCAGCACTACCAAGACCCGTACGCTTCTTTACATCAACGGCAAGCAGGTAGAAAGCACATGGAACTACTACAACTGCTCTGACTACGACAACAACATGCGCGTTGCCCAGTCAGGTTCAACCAACGACTACACCACTGCCTACAAGGCCCTTTCGCTCAACAACATGATTATGGTTGGTGGTACCCGCCACCCCGGTCGTGATGTCGGTGGTAACGGCCTGACCGGCGCTCTTGATGAATTCCAGGTATGGAACAAGGCCATGACTGCCGAAGAAGTGAAGCAGTCAATGGAAGGCTTCGATCCCAACAATCTCCCCGACGGCCTCGCAGGCTACTGGGACTTCGAAGATACCCCCGGCGCTGACAACATGTACGTGGCCAAGGGCTCTAAGGCCGGTGCCGTAGGTGGTTACTTCGAACTTCAGGATGATCCCGCAGCAGAAGGCCGCAGCCGCTACGTTTATCTCCGTCCGGTTGCAGGTACAGGTTGCCCCTTCATCGACGGTTCTGACTATAAGATCACAACCAAACCCACTTGGAAGGCTCGCCTCGGTGAAATCACTGACGTGACCGGTAGCGACAAGGAAGGTTCTGCTAAACTTACATTTGCCCGCGAAGGCGATGACTACACCGCAGAGCTCACACTTGCCAATGACCTCGGTAGCGCAAGCCGCACATTCCAATTCATCAAGGTTGGTGATCTCGGCGCAATAGGTGACATCGCTGCCGACGGCGAACTCCGCACCTACACCATCGATGATGTTCTTTATCTTGACGTTGTTGCCGATGGCCTCTACAACGTTTCTATCTTCGACATCAACGGACGTGCTGTTGCCAACAAGGCTCAGCAGGTTGCTGCAGGTGACTTCATGCAGATCACTCTCAATGGCGCTCCCGGCGTTTACGTTGTGAACGTTCTTCGTGACGGTATGAAAGCCAAATCATTCAAAGTTATCAAGAAATAATCGCAGATAACATCTGATAACCCTATCGGGGCCGGCCGCAATGCGCAGCCGGCCCCGATTATTTTGTATTTAATGAGCTGTTAAAGAATTTTGCCATGTCCAAAATGGACTTATAAAAAATTTGCAAAACCACAGAGTAACCACTAATTTTGCAGTTACTTCAACAACAGTCGCACATGCGGCCAAAATAGACCAATCCACACATCCTCCATGAACACCACAATCCGCCAAGCCAGCGTGCAGCTTGCCAAAAGCCGCGCTTTTGAAATGTTCATCACCTTTGTGATTATCATTAACTCCATTCTTATAGGAGTTCAAACCACTCACGACAATGCAACCATTGAATTCGTGCAGTCAATTATATTATATATATTCACACTTGAAATTCTTGTGCGTTACATAGCTGCGGAAAGCACATCCGAATTTCTCAAAGATGGATGGAATCTGTTTGATCTGTCACTCGTGCTCATAGGTTGGATTCCTCTCTCCATAGCCTCCGGGGCATCCACAATGATGGCCTTACGAGTGCTGCGAGTGTTCCGAGTGTTGCGTCTGCTCAGAGCATCAAAAGAGATCAAACTCATAATCACCGTGCTGGTGAAATCGATGAGATCAATGCTCTACAACTGCATCCTTTTCATGATTTTCGTTTATCTCTATGCCATAGCGGGTGTTTCCATGTTCCGTCTGCCTGACCCCGTCACTCTCACCGGAGCTGAACTCGAACGCTACGAAAAACTAATGGAGATAGCACCTCACTCTCCGGCAAATTCACCTGATCCGTTCGGCAACATACCGGAAGCTATCTTCACTCTTTTCCGCGCGCTCACAGGAGAGGACTGGACCGACCTGCGCTATAATCTTGTGACAGCTTCCGATCTTGGCGTGGTCCACGTGAGTCCCGGTGTGATCACTGCATTCCACGTTTCATGGTTTTGCATAGCAGCTTTCTTACTCCTTAACCTTGTGACCGGTGCTGTGATAAACAATTATCAGATAGCTATTGAGGAGGCCGACAACCGCAAACGTGCCATAAGTGCAGTGTCATCAGCCAATGCAGAAGCGGAAGAAGATGACCGTCCATCAACGGGATTGGTAACAGACTGAT
>CAJUSN010000012.1:17035-21580 GCA_910589095.1 uncultured Muribaculaceae bacterium | reverse complement strand
GCCCCCCCCGAATGGCGGGGGCTCCGGATTGTCATATCACATATTTAGTATGATACTCAGAAGTCTGTTTAGAAGTTCCACTGGCAAGCTACCATTCTCAAGTTGTCGCAACCGATGGTACGGAAGTCGTTGAGCATGTTGTAGCGGCAGTTTACGTAGGTAAGAGCGGTGTCGAACGATACATCGAGCAGGTTAAGCTGGTTGTTGTTGCAGAGCAGACGCTGGAGGTAAGTCTGGTTCGAGAGGGTCAGGCTTGTAAGGTCATTGTAAGAGCAGTCAACGAAGGTGAGGTTGGTGCAACCTTCAACACTCAGAGTAGTGAGGTCATTGTAGGAGCAAACCAAGTCAAGGAGGTTGTTGCAGTTACGGACGCCGAGGGTGGTCATATTGTTGTCGGAGCAAACAAAGGTTGCAAGGTTGGGAAGTCCGGAAACCAACATTGTGGTGATATCATTGTCATCGACATTGAGGTTCTGGAGATTTTCCACTCCAACAAGGTTCAGGCTGTTGAGCTTATTGTAGCCGCAATAGAGGTTCTTCAGAGCCTGGCAACCGGAAACCATCAGGTTTTCAAGGTGATTACCCTGGCAATTAAGAGTTTTAAGGGTGGTGGAGTTCGAAACATTCAGATCAACGAAGTAATTGTTAGCCACGTTGATGTTTTGAATCAAAGGAAGTCCTTCAAGGGTGATTTCAGTCAAACGGTTGCGGTTAAGAGCAAGTTTCACAAGCGAGCTGCAACCTGAAACGTCAACTGAAGTGAGGACATTGCGGGAAGCGTTTACGTCGGTCACTGCCGAACCTGCTACGCTGAAACCGGTGAGTTTATTACGCGAAACGTCAACTTTTGTAAGGGCGGAGAATCCGGAAAGGTTAAGGTTACCTGCAAGTTTCTTATCTTTCCATTCAATCGAGGTGATGTGGCCATTTTCAACTTTGATACCTTCGATGGCGGCCACATTGTTCATGTCTGTTACTTTAAGAGCGGCAGCGTTGGTGGCATCTTTTTCAGCGGGCTGAGAAAGGAATGCTTTGATTTGTTTTGCTTCGTTCTTGTCAATCTTCTGAGCGAAAACGGTCATGCAACCTAACATGAGCGTGATCATTAATAAAATCTTTTTCATAACTAAATAGTTGGGTTAATGTTGAATTCTACATTACAAACATCAACCGTCCTAAAAAGGTTTTGCGGAACGAAGATTTTATTAAAAAAAATTTTTAAACTGCCGGAACAAGCATTAGAAGTCAGGCACGTCGCCCGGAGCGGCCGTAAGCATATCGGAGGCAGAACCGCCTGAGAGCGGATTGGCCGGTGCAAAGTCTGCGCCGCCGCTGTTGATGCGCGATTCGGCCGAGCCCATGCTCACCTCAGCACCATTCTCCGTCCAGTTCTCGAAACGTGCAAATTCGGCGCGGAAACGCATCTCCACATCGTCAACGGCACCACTACGGTGTTTTGCCACAATGAACTCTGCCAGGCCGCGGATGTCGCGATCCATAGCGTCATGTGATGAGCGAATGTAATATTCGGGACGGTGAATGAAACATACTATGTCGGCATCCTGCTCAATGGCACCACTCTCACGAAGGTCGGAAAGCTGCGGACGCTTCCCCTCTTTACCCTCACCACGCGACTCTACGCTTCGGTTTAGCTGCGACAGGGCTATAATAGGGATGTTCAATTCCTTTGCAAGTTGCTTAAGCGAGCGCGATATCATACTCACCTCCTGCTCGCGGCTTCCGAACTTCATGCCCGAGGCGTTCATAAGCTGGAGGTAGTCAATGATCATTATCTTCACATTATGCTCGCGAACCAGTCGGCGCGCCTTTGTACGCAACTCGAAAATAGATAGCGACGGGGTGTCATCTATATATAGAGGTGCGCCGGTGAGATATTTTATACGCGCAAACAGCTGGTCCCATTCAACGGGCGACAACTGCCCACTCTTTATTTTTTCGCCCGGAATTTCACACACGTTGCAGATCAAACGGTTTATGAGCTGCAAATTCGACATTTCAAGCGAGAATATGGCCACCGGAGTGCTGTAATTCACGGCCATGTTTTTGGCCATGGAGAGCACAAAAGCCGTTTTACCCATGGCGGGACGCGCAGCAATAATGATGAGGTCGGAATTCTGCCAGCCGGAAGTCAGCTTATCCAGATTGTGGAAACCGGTTTCAAGACCGCTGAGACCTGAGGCTCTGTTGGCCGCCAGCTGAATCTGCTCGATGGCCTGGGATATAACCGGATCCACTTGCGTCACATCCTTCTTCACATTACGCTGTGAAATCTCGAAAAGACGCCCTTCGGCCTCCTGAAGAAGATCGTCAACGTCGTTACTCTCATCGAAAGCTTTCTTTTCAATCTCGGAAGCGAAGGTGACAAGTTCGCGCGCCAGATATTTCTGCGCCACAATGCGGGCATGATATTCCACATGTGCACCTGAAGCGACTCTTGAGGTGAGTTCGGAGATGAATACCGGTCCGCCAACCTCGTCAAGCGTACCGTTGCGTCGCAACTGCTCGGTCACTGTGAGCATGTCTATCGGTTGCTGGGAGGCACCCAATGTCTGGATAGCTTCATAAACCTTGCGGTTGGCCGGTTCATAAAAACATTCGGCTTTCAGAATGTCGCACACTGTGGTGTAGGCATCCTTCTCAAGCATCAGAGCTCCGAGCACGGCTTCTTCCAGTTCCGTGTCACGTGGAAGCTGGCGACCGCCATAATCATATAGTTGCTGCTTGCTTTTTGCAAAGTTCGATTTGCGGGGTTGTGATGTTGTCTCCATGAATCTTTGTTAAGTGGAAAGTCGAAATAGAGCTGCCTGCGCAGGACCAAATATTTCAATCGCTTTACAAAATTACCATATTTTTTCCGTAACTTCGCAACTAAAATCCATATTTTACTGACAACTTATGGTTGTATTCCCTGATTCCAAAATAAACCTCGGCCTGAATATTGTGAATAAGCGGCCCGATGGTTACCATAACATACAGTCGATAATGGTGCCGATTGGTTGGACCGACGTTCTTGAGGTGACCCCCTCCCCCTCGGGCCACACTACGCTCAACATAAGCGGACGGCCGGTGAATTGTCCTCCGGAAAAGAACTTGGTGATGAAAGCATTGCGCCGAGTGGAGCAGCTGACCGGATCACTCCCTGCGGTGGATATCTATCTCAGAAAAATAGTTCCCGACGGAGCAGGCCTCGGTGGAGGCTCAGCCGATGCAGCCGCCATGGTAAATGCGATTGATTCTCTGTTCGCACTTGGATTGAAACATCAAGAGAAATTGGAGATTTGCAGCGACATAGGCGCAGACTGCCCCATGTTTCTTAACAACTCACCGATGATTGCCTCAGGCACGGGTACCACCCTTGAGCCCGTGGAAATTCCGGCGCTGAAAGGGATGAAGATCATAGTGTCAAAGCCTGACACCTACGTTTCAACGGCAGAAGCTTACGCAGGTGTGGTTCCCACCAAGGAAGAATGGAATTTACGCGACTTTGCCGCCCTCCCGGCCTCGGAATGGCGCCACCTCCTGCGCAACACATTCGAAGACTCCATTTTCCCCTCCCATCCCGAAATCAAAGCCATAAAAGACTACTTCTACAGCTGTGGAGCAGTTTATGCATCCATGTCGGGATCAGGAGCTGCCGTGTATGGTCTGTTCAGTGGTGACATTTTGGCAGACCTCGGTGCGCAGCCACTGGCTGGAGCTGCCGTATGGACTGGCTCGTTTTGACAATTGAACGTTATGGCACGTGATTTGTTATCTTTTTATGAAAAGTGAAATACCGGACGAAAGTTTGGCAACATTTTTGCTGTACATGAATTTTAACTAAACTGACCTAAGATATGTCAAAGAAACATAACAACCCCCAACCGGAACAAGAAGAAAAAATCAAGATAGAGAATCCCGACACCGGCATCATCGATGATATCGGTGCGGCTGCTGACAATGAAAATGAGTCGGCCGAGGATATCGAACAAGCTGAAATGGATCAGATCAACTCACTTGCAGCTGAACTGGGCGAAACCAAAGCCAAGCTTGAGAAGGAAAAGAAGGAATATCTGTTTCTGATGGCAGAGTTCGACAATTTCCGCAAGCGCACCCTGAAAGAGAAAGGCGATATTATCCGCAACGCTTCTGAAAGTGTTCTCAAGGGCCTTCTCCCCATTGTCGATGATTTTGAACGCGGCATAGAAGCAACCAAAGATACTGACAACGCCGACTCTGTAAAAGAGGGCATGGTCCTGATTTACAATAAGCTCATTAAATATCTGGAACAGAACGGAGTTAAAGCCATTGAAAGTACCGGCAAGCCCTTCGATCCCGAATTTCATGAAGCCATTGCCATGCTCCCTGTGGAGGATGAAGAGCAAAAAGGCAAAGTGATAGACACTCCAACAAAAGGTTATACCATCAACGACAAGGTGCTCCGCTACGCAAAAGTAGCCGTGGGCCAATAATCACTGCGCGATATGGAGAACAAACGCGATTACTACGAAGTGCTCGGTGTGAGCAAAACCGCCAGTGCCGATG
>CAJUSN010000012.1:11026-17025 GCA_910589095.1 uncultured Muribaculaceae bacterium | reverse complement strand
GCCGATGAGCTCAAGAAAGCTTATCGCAAACTGGCCATAAAATATCACCCTGACAAAAATCCCGGCGACAAAGAAGCCGAGGAGAAATTCAAGGAGGCAGCGGAAGCCTACGATGTTTTGTCGAACCCCGAAAAGCGTCAGAAATATGACCAGTTCGGCCATAATATGGGCCCCCAGGGATTCCCCGGTGGAGGCGCCGGATTCGGTGGATTCTCCGGATTCTCCGGAGGCGGAATGTCAATGGAAGATATTTTCGAAGCATTCGGCGACATCTTCGGCGGCCATGGCGGCTTCAGTGGCAACTTCGGCAGTGCCACAGGAGGACGCCGCACCCGCCAGCGCCGAGGCGACGACCTTCGCATCACTCTCAAGCTTTCTCTTGAAGATATTTCCAAAGGAGTCCACAAGACTCTCAAGCTCAAATGCTACTGCAAGGATGACCATTGCAACGGTACAGGAGCCAAAGATGGCAACTCATTTATCACCTGCCCCACATGTAACGGCACGGGCGTAGTGGAACGAATGCAGCAAACAATGTTCGGCCCACAGCGTGCAGCTGCAGTGTGTCCCGAATGTAACGGCGACGGCAAAGTAATCAAAGAGAAATGTACACACTGCCACGGTACAGGTGTGGAACATAAGGAACAGGTGGTATCATTCGATATACCGGCCGGCGTCACTAACGGCATGGTGCTTACAGTTAAAGGCAAAGGTAATGCTCCAATGCATGGTGGCGTAAATGGCGACCTGCTTGTAGTGATTGAGGAACTCCCCCACCCCGAGCTTATCCGTGACGGCAATGATGTTGTTTACAACCTCATGCTCGACTTTGCAACCGCTGCCCTGGGAGGGCAGGTGGAAGTGCCCACAATCACCGGCCGTGCGCGCTTGAAAATCACTCCCGGCACACAACCAGGCAAGATTCTCCGCCTCCGTGGCAAAGGTCTGCCGTCATACGACGGTTACGGCACTGGCGACGAGCTGGTAAACGTTATGGTCTATGTACCCGAGAACCTCACAGCTGAAGAAAAAGAACTTATCGAGAAGCTGAAGGACAAACCATCAATGCAGCCGTCAGAATCGGTGAAGAAAAGCATTTTCAGCCGGCTGCGTCATGTGTTTGACTGATAAAATGCCCCTACAATATAAATCAGCGGAATTCCCATTATGGAATTCCGCTGATTTTTTTTTGAACATTGCGATGCAGAAGGACGTTATCTGACTATATTCATCACTCTCCATCCATATTCCACTATTCACTCACATTATTCAGCTCTCCGCCATTAATCATGAAATCATTGCAACTTGCGCTGGCAGCAATTCTATCGGTGGGTATTTGTCAATCAGCCCTCGCTGCCGAAGAACCGATTCTCCAATCAGGCGACAATCTCGTTGACCGTATGCACGATTCCATAGCTGCATCCCAGAAAGTAATAATTTTGGGCAACGACAATTCAACGCCCAAGACAGAGGCCTTCAATGATTCCGTCAAATATATGGTTGAACGTTTTTACTATGACCAATTCCGCCATTTCCAGGATCCTGAGGCACCATATTTCCTCTTCTTGAGCCGCGACGCTCAGCTGGCAATGGGTATCGGTGGCGCGGTTCGCATGAGAGGATATTTCGATTGGGGAGGTGCCATCCCCGCCGCCGGGTTCAGCCCCTACCTCATCCCCATGTCGCCTGACCCGACACAGATGCGTAAATTCGGAACCACGCCTGCCGGCACATGTCTATTTTTCCGTGTCTTGGGCCGAAACAAAAGCCTTGGAGATTATTCATTGTACATAGAAGCTAATTTCAATGGCTACCAAGGGCGCGATTTCCATTTGAAAAAAGCCTATGCCACCATCAATGACTTCACCGTCGGGTACGCGTCATCAACATTTTCCGATCCGGCAGCCGTGCCGGCCACAGTTGATGCCGCCGGCCCCAACAACAAACTGTCATCCACCTCGGTACTAATTCGTTGGATGCCCCGCGTGAAGGACCACTGGGTGTTTGCCGTTTCGGCCGAAACGCCCTCCACTGCTGTGTCGGCCGACAATGTCGACACAAAAAAGGTGGACGAATGGGTTCCTGACGGAGCCGCATTTGTACAATATGAGTGGGGACGCACATCCCACGTCCGCCTTGCGGGAATTGTGCGTTCGCTCTCTTACCGCAACCTTGAAACCGCCAAAAACCATTATCTTACCGGATGGGGACTCCAATTAAGCGCCGTTGGGCATCCGTGCGCTCCGCTCACTCTTTACGGAACATTCAATTACGGAAAGGGCTATGCCGGACTCCAGGGCGACCTTCTTGCCGGCGCCTATGACCTTGTGGGATCACCCGATACCCCCGGACAGCTCTACGCTCCCCGCTCTTATGGATGGTGCCTGGGCGTGCAGTACAACATACTTACAAATCTGTTCGTGAGTGCGGCCATGAGCCAAGCCCGCTTTCTCCCTTCCCGCGCGGTCAGCCCCGATGAATACCGATACGGCCTGTTTGCCGACATCAACATTTTCTGGAACCTCACCCCCCGCATTCAGGTTGCAGCCGAATTCGATTTGGGCAAACGTAAGAACTTCAGCGGTGAAAGTCGGTGGGCGCGTCGCATTGGCGCCTTATGCCAATTCTCATTCTGATTATGGTGTCATGTGCGGTCCATTGTGACCGCACATGCTATTTTTCACAAGAATTATTTGTGAGGCAACTGCCATTTCGGTAACTTTGCCACATGATAACGAAATTCCGAGTCAAACACTTTCACATAACAATCTGCGCCGCGATTTTAGCGACTTTTTCCGCTTTACTGCCATCGGCACAAACCACCATATTGCGCCCTGCCACTCCGGCGGCACGTACTGCGCCACGCGCACGCTATCATTCACGCCAAGCAGTTAAACAATCCAGTCCGGCTGCGCCAAAGTTACCCTCAACAGAAAACCTGTACCGAGAACTTGACGAACGCTACGACTGGCACAGCGAGTTGATCGAGGACATGGTGCTCGTATCAGCGGCCGATAAGTTCGGTTTCGTGGATCGCCGCGGTCAGGAGGTTATCCCGGCAGTATATGACGGTGCTTCGGATTTTTCCGATGGTGAGGCCGTAGTGATGGTCGGCGACCTTTTTGGAACAATAAACCGCACGGGGGTCACTGTTATCCCTCCCAAATATGAATTCATCGACGTTCCATCGGGAGGATTTTACCTGGTGAAACTCAATGGAAAATACGAATTCATTGACCGTCACGGAATAGATCTCACCGGTCCCGTTTATGACTCTGCCCAACCGTTCGCGCCGGACATAGCTATAGTGGAACGTTCCGGACGATTCGGTGCAATTGACCGAGCCGGGAATGAAATAATACCTGTTGTGTTCGAATCAGTGATTCCTGACAGCCTTGGACGCGCTGCAGAAGTTCAGCTTCACAATCGCCGCGCTCCCATAGACTCAACTCTCAACATTGATTTCACCCTTCTTTATGATGAGATACAGCCATTCCGCAACGTTGACTCTGTGCGATTGGCTGTGGTAAAGGTCAACGGACGCCACGGACTGGTTAACCCCGACATGCATGAAGTTGTACAACCCGTCTACCAGATGATAGCCCCATTTCACGAAGGACTTGCGCGAGTGAACCGTTCCGGACGTTACAATTACATAACCCCGGCGGGAAAAGAGATATCACCAACGGGATTTGATGACGCCTATGATTTTGTTGGAGAATACGCCATCGCCACTCTCGGTGCAAACAAAGGCGTTGTTGATCACTCAGGTGAATTCCAGCCTGTTGAGTTTACGCAAGGAATAGGTGTCATTCGCCGTAAAGGGCACCTTGCCATTATAACCCGAGGAGGTGTCCCTGTCAATGACCTCCTCTACGACTCTATTGCACCCTTCTCAGGTACCCGCGCCATCATTTGTCGTGGAGGACGCTACGGATTCATCGATCCCGATGGATTCGAAATAGTGAAGCCGATATATGACAGCGTCTATAACTTTGAAGGGCCGGCTGCACGAGTGTGTCAAAGCGCACTTTGGGGACTCATAGATATGAAAGGACTGCTGCTTGCGCGTCCCGTATATCAATCCATGGAGCCTTTCATCGATGGGTTGAGCCGAGTGTGCCGCTCTCGTCGCTACGGCTATCTCGACGCTACCGGCTCTGAAGCAGTACATGCCGATTACGACTCGATCTCACATTTCGAAGCAAACGGTCTTGCCCGCATGGCAAAAAACGGACGCTATGGACTCGTTGACCGCAAGGGGCACGAACCGGTCATAGCAACATATTCCAGCCTTGCTCCCCTATCTGACGGCCTCTACGCGGCCTCGCTCCCCGATGGAAAATACGGATATATCGACGCTACGGGTAAAACTGTAATCAAATTCAAATACGATGATGCGCTGCCTTTCGTTGACGGGTTGGCCCCGGTGAAGAAAAAAGACCGTTGGGGTGTCATAGACACCGAGGGACGCACGGTGATCCCTCTAAAGTACGATGCTCCACCATCTCTTACCTCCGACACCATTTCAGTAACAAAAAACGCTGAAGAAACGCTCTATACCCGTGAAGGTAAAAAGATTAAATGAAGCCTGACAACCTAAAGGTTTGTTGACCAGTCGGCATAGATTACCTTCCAGCTGGCGTCGGAAAGTTATCAAATAATTTGGAGAATCGGCGCGGGTTAGTTAACTTTGCAAAAGAATCATTAACATGCGGGACTATCGTTCCCAATTGACACTTATTACAGCATTTACCAATGGAAATTAAAGGCAAAATCATAGTAGCTCTCCCCGAGCAGACAGGTGTGTCGCGCTCCGGCAACAACTGGAAAAAACGCGAATACGTGCTTGAAACACAGGAAACATATCCCCGCAAGGTGCACTTTGACTTTTTCGGAGACCGCGCCGATCAATATCCTCTCAGCGTGGGCGATGACATAACCCTGAGCTTCGACATTGAAAGCCGCGAGTACAACGGTCGCTGGTACACCAGCATCCGCGGATGGAAAGCAGAAAAAGCTGCCGCTGGCGCAATGCCTCAGCAGGCTCCTGCTGCCGATCCCGGATTCCCGCCTGCAGCTCCTTTCGACCCCATGGCCGCTCCCGCCGGTGGCGACGAGGATCTGCCGTTTTAATTGATTTTTCTTAAAAAGAACAACAACACACAGGAAAATTGGAAATTGCAGTCCGGCAGTTTTCAATTTTCCGTTTTTATTCCCAAACCTCCGCATCATGAACAAACGCATCGCAACCGTGGCCCTTGCTCTGGCCTCTTTCACCAATTTGATAAGCGCCGAGAGCAGTGCACCACCTGCAACCACATATGAACCGTCGGCCGAAATAATCCGCGCACGTGAAGAATTCGCTGATCATGGATTCGGCATATTTATCCACTGGGGTATCTACAGCATGTTCGCACAAGGAGAATGGTATCTCAACAGCGGAATCTCTGCCGATGAGTACTGCAAAGCTGCCGCCGGATTCTATCCTGCACGCTTTGACGCCCACGCTTGGGTTAAAGCAATTAAGGATGCCGGAGCGCGATATATCTGCTTCACCACCCGTCATCACGACGGATTCTCAATGTGGCACACAGCCCAGTCAAACTATAATATTGTTGACGCAACGCCATTTGGCCGCGATGTTCTCAAGGAATTAGCTGATGAATGTCATCGCCAGGGAATAAAGCTTCATCTTTACTACTCCCACATCGACTGGGGGCGCGAAGACTATCCCAAGGGGCGCACCGGGCTGAAGGCCGGAAAAGCCGGCGAAGGCGCCGACTGGGCGGGCTACTACAGTTTCATGAATAACCAGCTCACCGAATTGCTCACCAATTATGGGGAGATAGGGGCCGTGTGGTTCGACGGTCACTGGGATCATGATGAAGACTCAGTGGCCTTTGACTGGCAACTACCGGCTCAATATGAACTTATCCACCGCTTGCAACCCGGGTGTCTCGTAGGAAATAATCATCACATAACTCCTTACCCCGGTG
>CAJUSN010000012.1:5121-10996 GCA_910589095.1 uncultured Muribaculaceae bacterium | reverse complement strand
TCGAACGTGACCTTCCCGGGGAAAACAAGGCCGGACTTTCAGGTCAAGCCATCTCTCCGCTGCCACTTGAAACATGCGAAACTATGAACGGCATGTGGGGCTATAAAGTGAGCGATCAGAATTATAAGGACACACGCACACTTATACATTATCTGGTAAAGGCTGCCGGTATGGGAGCCAATCTGCTGCTCAACATCGGCCCGCAACCGAGTGGCGAACTTCCGGCAACAGCTCTTGAACGCCTGAGCGACATAGGTGAATGGATGCGCACATACGGTGAAACATTCTACGCCACCCGCGCCGGTGATTTTCCAGCACAATCATGGGGTACATCAACCCGTAAAGGCAACCGCCTGTTCATACACCTCTTAACCCCCGAGTCCACAGATATCGAAGTGCCAATCACCTGCAAGGTGACCAAAGCCGTTGGCTTTATTGACCGAAAACCTGTTAAATTCAGCAAAACCAAGCAGGGAATTACTCTTCACTTGTCGGAAATCCCTACGGGGCCCGACCATGTAATTGAGCTTCAAACTAAATAAGGACATGGACAGCAACCGGTTTCAACTTGAAATTTGCTGCGGAGATTTGGAAAGTGTTGCCATCGCAGTTGACAGTGGAGCCAACCGCGTTGAGCTTTGCAGCAGTCTCGCCACAGGTGGCCTTACACCCAGTGCAGGTAGGATACGTAACGCAGTCAACAACCGTAAGGCCACGGCAATACATGTTCTTATCCGACCACGAGAAGGTGACTTCCTATACTCACCGGATGAAATCGACACTATGCTCACTGATATCGACACTTGCCGCCGACTTGGGGCTCAGGGGATCGTTATAGGTGCGCTCAACGCTGATGGGTCAGTCGATACCGAGACATGTCGCAAACTTATAGATGCTTCGGGGTCCATGAGCGTCACATTCCACAGGGCTTTTGATCTTTGCAACAATCCACAACAAGCGATGGAACAAATTATCGCCCTGGGATGCGACCGAATTTTAACCTCCGGCTGCGCTCCCACAGCCTTGGATGGCGTGGATACGCTTGCAAACCTCCACCGCCAAGCCGCAGGCAGAATCAAAATTCTTGCCGGCAGTGGTGTGAATCCTGCCAACGCTGCTGAAATAGTGCAACGGTCGGGCGTACGTGAGCTCCACGCCTCGGCCCGCTCGCCACGTCAAAGCTTGATGAAATTCCGCCATGAAGGTGTGGCAATGGGTTCACCTGAAAGCGATGAATATACCCGCATGGTCACTGACCAGTCCACCGTCATTTCACTCCTTAACATTCTTAACACCCTCTGATGAAACTCCGAACAGCAATTTCCGGCCTAATTCTGTCAGTTATGGCAACCGCCACTGCCTCTGACTCCAATCTTAAGGAAAAAAGTCTCGACATGCTCTATCGTTACATGCCGGCGGCGGACTCTGCCAACTATCCGCGTAGCTATTTCGAGCACAATGTCGATCTCTCACTGCAGGCTCGCCGCGAAATGCCTTGGGGCGCTTCTGTACCCGAGCGAGAGTTTCTCCACTTTGTAGTTCCTGTGAGAGTCAACAATGAGGATCTGGACAATCATAGGGAGGTGTTCTATAATGAACTAAAAGACCGGGTGAAAGGACTTTCCATGCGTGATGCCATACTTGAGATAAACCATTGGTGTCATGAAAAAGTGACATATCAGCCATCCGATGCCCGCACTCACTCCCCCTTGGCCTCTGTAAGTTCCGCAATAGGCCGATGCGGAGAAGAATCCACGTTCGGAGTGGCAGCCCTACGCGCTATGGGCATTCCTGCCCGTCAGGTTTACACTCCCCGTTGGGCACACACTGATGATAATCATGCCTGGGTAGAGGCATGGGCCGATGGCCAATGGTATTTCCTTGGAGCGTGTGAACCGGAACCTGTGCTTAATCTTGGTTGGTTCAATTCCCCCGCCTCACGCGGAATGCTCATGCACGCCCGTGTGTTCGGACCTTACGAAGGAAAAGAAGAGATCCTGTCACGTGCCGACGGCATCACCGATATCAACGTTACGGACCATTACGCACCGGTTGACACGCTGTGGGTATCCGTCACTGACCCTACCGGCAAGCCTATAGAAGGTGCAAAAGTCTCATTCCGCATCTACAACTACGCCGAATTCTATCCCATAGCTACGAAGATCACAGACAATAAAGGCGAAGCTTCCATTGTCAGCGGTCTTGGCGACATGCTTGTGTGGGCTACCGATGGACAAAACTACGCCTACGCAAAATGCAATCCGGGGAAAAATCGTCGCGAAACAATCACCATTGATCAGCGAAAAACATCCGGATCGATAATTTCATTTGACCTTGACATTACCCCACCCTCCGAAGGAGCGCAGCAAGTGGCGGTAACCGATGAGCAACGTGCCATCAACACCATGCGTTTCGCTAAAGAAGATTCTATCCGCGCAGCGTATGTCGCAACATTCAAACAGGCCAACACTGACCGCATCACTGATCTCTTGGCAAAATCACGCGGCAATCACGCAGTGATCAGTGAATTCATCACCTCATCATCGGACCCAGCCAAAGCCGTTGCCCTTCTAAGCGCCCTTTCCGAGAAAGACCTCACTGACGTGACAGCTGAGGTTCTTAACGATCATTTCGCAGCAGAGAATCGCGACACGCCTCTTTTTGCCGAGTATGTGATGTCACCCCGCGTATCAACCGAACGCCTTACTCCTTTCCGCAGCTATCTGCTGTCGAAGATTCCCGCCAGCGATAAAGAGAAGTACCGCAAAGACCCGAGCCAGTGGGTGAAATGGGTGAAGGAAAATATACAGGCTTCAGAAAACTGGTATCCTGTGAGTGTTACCATGGATCCCTCACGTGTCTGGGACCTGCGCGTCACCTCGCCGCTATCTCGCGACATTTTTTTCGTAGCAGCTGCACGAGCCATGGGCATCCCCGCACGAATTGATCCCATAACAGGTAAACCGCAATGGGCTGACGAAAAATCGCAATGGAACGACGCACTCTTCGCATCATCGCAAAATCCCGTCGCATCCCGGCCCGATACAAAAAAACTTACCCTTACCTATACAACTAACGGTCAAGTTGAACAGCCGCTCTATTACACTCACTTCTCCGTTTCCAAAATAACCGACGGAGAGCCACAGCTTCTTAACTATCCCGACTTCATACCCCTTGCTGACTGCTTTGCAAAAGGTGAGCCACTTGACCCGGGAACGTATATGATCACTACCGGTCAGAGATTGGCCAACGGCGGTGTACTTTCCCATGTCGATATAGTGGATCTTTCTACCAGTTCCGTGGAGTTGCCTTTGACTTTGCGCTCCGACAGCAGCCAGCTACAGGTCATAGGTTCGTTCGACGCCGAATCCCGATTCACACCTCGCTTCGCCACTCAACAGCAATCCGTTCTCGCAACAACCGGCCGAGGTTATTACATTATTGGACTGATGCGTCCAGGCCATGAACCCTCCAACCACATGCTGCGCGACATTGCCGCCTTACGCTCCGACCTTGAAGCCACAGGCACGCCTATAGTTCTTCTCACCGCATCATCCGACGACATGGTAAAAATGGACAGCGATATACTTTCGAATCTACCATCAACTGTGACCCTCGGCCACGACAGCGGTTCATCAATAGCCCCTGCTCTCCAATCGGCGGCCAAATCAACCGAATGGCCGGTAATTGTGGTTGCCGATACGTTCAATCGCGTTGTATACACTTCTGCTGGCTATAACATCGGACTTGGCCAGAAACTTCTTGATGTCCTCCGTCGGCTCTGACCCTGAATACCAATCCTCGCTCACCGTATTGCAAATAAAGCTATACAGGTTTGCGGGATTGGCTAAAATTCAGTAATTTTGCAGAAATAAGCAAAAGAAAAGAAAGACCGATGAGGTTCGACGAATTTGATTTTAACTATGACGTGCTTGATGCACTGGATGCGATGCACTTCGAAGAGTGCACACCAATACAGGAGAAAGCCATCCCGGCCGCCCTTTCAGGACATGATCTCATAGCGGTTGCCCAAACCGGAACGGGCAAAACCGCTGCCTATATACTTCCGGTTCTCAACCGATTGGCCGACGGTGAATTTCCCGCCGATGCAATTAATTGTATCGTAATGGCCCCTACGCGCGAACTTGCCATGCAAATTGACAATCAACTCGAGGGATTCGGCTATTTCATGTCAATAAGCTCACTCCCCATCTATGGGGGTACCGACGGAGCTACATTTGCCAGACAGCAACGCGGATTGAAACTTGGAGCCGATGTGGTGATAGCCACACCCGGACGCCTCCTTGCCCATCTTCAGATGGGATATGTGGACTTGTCACGCGTGTCATTTTTCATCCTTGATGAGGCTGACCGCATGCTTGACATGGGCTTTTACGAAGACATCATGCAGATTGTGAAGCGGCTGCCCGAAGAGCGCCAAACATTGATGTTCTCAGCCACAATGCCTCCTAAGATCCAACAGCTTGCAAAAAACATCCTCAAGAACCCTACGGAAATCAAGCTTGCTGTGTCAAAGCCTGCAGAGAAAATTCATCAGCGTGTGGCTTACTGCTATGAGCCTCAGAAAACGCCCACTCTTGTAAAACTGCTCAATGACACAAACGCAAAACGGGTAATCATATTCGCCTCTTCAAAGCTAAAGGTCAAAGATCTTGCGCGTGAGCTGCGCAAAGCCAAATTGAAAATAGGCGAGATGCATTCCGATCTTGACCAGGCAAAGCGCGACGAAGTGATGCACGATTTCAAGGCTCAACGCACGGATATTCTTGTGGCCACCGACATTGTGGCTCGAGGCATTGATATCGACGACATCACAATGGTGGTGAATTATGATGTGCCACACGATGCGGAAGATTACGTTCATCGCATTGGACGTACGGCTCGCGCCGATGCTGATGGTGAGGCACTCACCTTTGTAAGCGAACGTGACCGCCGCCGATGGTCAGGTATCGAACATTTTCTGGGAAAACGAATAGAGCGTTTCGAAATAGACAGCGCGCCTGACTCTGAAATGGAGAAAAACAGCGTCAGAAACTCCTCCGAAGCCCAAACGCGCCACCCCCGTCGCCGACCAACCTCTCGTTCGCCTCGCGGCAACCGCCGTCCAGAGAGAAACAAAAAAAGCAATGACTCACCTCCCCGCATTCAAAAAGAGGATAACGTTAACGCTCATTCTCACCCACAGCCAGCCTCTTCACCATCTGCTCCTGCAGCAGAGAATCAAGCTCCTAAGCAGCGAAGCAGAAATAATCGCAACCGTTGGCGTAACCGCCGCAAGCCATCAGGTTCCGGAGACGCTATGGATGTAAAAGAATCCAAAAATTAACGGCTTATCCAGTATATTTGGTGATTCAAAGATTTTATTTTGAATAATAGAACATAACCCATAAATTTGCACTGAACGACAAAGGGGTGCCCTGTATAGAACCGCAAGTGCGCCAAAAGGGCTGAGATTCAAACCCTCCGAACCTGATACGGCTAATACCGTTGCAGGGATTGTTGTTGCCCGCGAAAGCAACTGCCGGATAGTTGACCATCCCGTGTCATTCATGATAACTCAACTTCCCTCATGAAGCAATATATTCCGGTATTATCAATAGCAGGTTCCGACAGCTCAGGTGGAGCAGGAATTCAAGCTGACACAAAGACCATCTCAGCAATTGGATGCTATGCTATGACCGCCATAACATCCATTACGGCCCAAAACACCACAGGCGTGAGCCGCATTGATGGTATTGCCCCTGAAATGGTGTCTGAGCAGATAAGAATGGTTTGGTCCGATATTCCACCATTGGCTGTAAAAACCGGCATGTTGTTCAGTAAAGAAATAGCCGACATCACTTACAATGAACTC
>CAJUSN010000012.1:0-5111 GCA_910589095.1 uncultured Muribaculaceae bacterium | reverse complement strand
AACTCAAACGCTTGAATGTGGCCAATCTGGTGGTTGATCCTGTCATGATTTCCACATCAGGTTCACGGCTTCTCAGCGAAGATGCCATGGATTCAATTGTCACTAAACTCTTCCCGCTCGCAACAATCATCACCCCCAACCGCTCTGAAGCTATCACTCTTACAGGGGAGACTGACCCTGAAAAGCAAGTTGAGGCTTTCAGGGCTATGGGCTGCCGAAACATATTGCTGAAAGGTGGGGATACAGAGAGTAAAGACTACAAAACCGACTATTTGGCTCTTGAACATGAAAATGACCTCATCACTCTCCGTGCCGATGCCGTTAATACTCCTAACACACACGGAACGGGATGCACACTTTCATCTGCCATAGCATCATATCTCGCACTTGATTTCGATGTGGAAGAAGCCGTAACGCGAGCTAAAATCTACATTACGCGTGCCCTAAATGCCGGCGCACGTGTAAAGATAGGTAAAGGCCATGGTCCGGTCAATCATCTATTTGCTCCTCGTCACGCCAAGTTTCGCATCCGATAGTCCTCTCCCCCTCACTCATCACCAAAACAGACCAATCATAACAATGAAAGTAAACATAAACAACGCCGAAATAGAACTGATTGACGGAGCAACGCTTGCCCAAGCATTGGAAAAAGCCGGGATAACTCCGTCAGGAATAGCAGTAGCCATCAACGAAACCGTTGTTCCAAAAACAGAATATGCTACACGCCAGTTGGCCGAGGGTGATTCAATCCTCATAATCAAAGCATTCTATGGCGGCTAAATCATTCCTTAAAATAGCCTTCACTCCCGAGCAGCCATTCATGCTCGAACCTGTGTTCATATCTGAAATCCTTTCAAGAGGATGGGATATGGTGCATCTTCGTCACCCTTCGGCTTCATGTGAAGAGATACGAGAGATATTGGAAGCGGTTCCAAAGAAATTCCACAATCGCATCCGTTTGCACGATCATTTCGAACTCGCGAACAGTTTCAACCTTGGCGGCATTCATCTCAACCGTCGGTGCCCATCGGTGCCTACGGGTTATTCCGGTCCCTACAGCCGGTCATGCCATTCAGTGGAAGAAGTAAAGCAATGTAACGATTGTGATTACGTGACCCTTTCTCCCGTATTCGACAGTATCTCGAAAGAGGGCTATAAAGGAGTTTTTTCAAAAATTGACTTCAAAAAAATCAACAAAGACTCAACTTCAGGTGTTACTACAAAGGTTATAGCCTTAGGAGGCGTTGACGCTGACCATATACGCACTGTCAAGTTTCTTGGATTCAACGGCTTTGCCGTGCTTGGAGCTTTGATGACAGCGAGTTCACTCTACGAACTGAGGCTGAGACTTGACCGATTTGAAAAGGAAACCCACACACAAACCATACATAACTGACATGTTACAGTTTATCACTAATCCATCAGAAAAATATTCTATAGCCGAGGAAGTCCAAATGGCTATTGAAGGCGGTTGCCGCTGGATTCAGTTGCGAATGAAAAACGCCACCGATGAAGAAGTGCGCCAGACAGCACTCGAACTCATTGACATGTGTCGCGAACATGACGCTTTTCTTATCATTGACGACAGAGTTGATGTGGTCAATGATCTAAAGGTTTCCGGCGTCCATCTTGGTAAAGAGGATATGCCCGCCATGCAGGCACGCGAGATTCTCGGGCCGCATGCTGTAATTGGAGTTACAGCCAACACAGCCGAAGATATCCTCCAGTACAAAGGTAAGGATGTTGATTATGTAGGGCTCGGTCCGTTCCGATATACTACTACTAAAGAAAAACTCTCACCGGTACTCGGACTTGATGGTTATAAAAAAATTGTGCAGCAGGTTCGCGATGCCGGCATGGACATACCCATCGTGGCCATTGGCGGCATAACGGCCGATGATGTCGAAGACCTCATGGCCACCGGAGTGAACGGCATAGCGGTTTCAGGCGCCATAATCAATGCACCTGATCCCATGCTCTACACCTCAGGGATTATGGAGAATCTTCTCGGAGTGCCCGAATGAACCTCACGGCTATCCCACCTTACCATTCACATCACATCAGTTCATCACATCATAAATAAATGAAAGATATACTTACCATAGGCGGCCGACAATTCAGCTCAAGGCTCTTTGTGGGCACCGGAAAATTTTCATCCAACCGCTTGATGCTCGACGCTATTCTGGCCTCAAAATCGGAAATGATCACTGTGGCCATGAAACGTATAGACATGGAACATGAAGAGGAGGATGACATGCTTCGCCACATCAACCGCGATCATGTGCAATTTCTCCCCAATACATCAGGTGTGAGAGATGCTCGCGAAGCCGTTGTGGCCGCCCGTCTGGCCCGCGAATGTTTCGGCACCGATTTCATCAAACTTGAAATCCATCCCGATCCCAAATATCTGCTGCCTGACCCGGTTGAAACCCTTGCCGCCACTGAGATTTTGGCAAAAGAGGGATTCAAGGTACTTCCTTACATACAACCCGACCCGGTGTTGTGCAAGCGCCTTGAAGAAGTTGGAACGGCAGCTGTCATGCCTCTCGGAGCCCCAATAGGCACCAACAAAGGCATACGCACCCGCGACCTCATTGAAATTATCATAGCCGAGAGCAACGTGCCTGTAGTTATCGATGCCGGGCTCGGGGCTCCGTCACATGCTGCCGAAGCCATGGAAATGGGCGCCGACGCCGTTTTGGTTAACACAGCAATCGCCGTGGCCAACAACCCCGTAGAGATGGCCGAAGCTTTCCGTCTCGCAGTAGAGGCCGGTCGCAAAGGGTATCTCGCAGGACTCGGTGCCGTAGGTGCCGTGGCCCACGCCACAAGCCCCCTCACCTCCTTCCTCGACTGATATCACATTTCACATCCCATTCCCCGATTTCTAACTAATGGAAATAGAAAACATCAATGTAAGCAGCTATCCCTCCTCCGAAAAAATTTATGTTGAAGGAAAGTTGCATCCTATAAAAGTGGCGATGCGTAAAATCGCCCTTACCCCTACCGTAAAAATTATCAACGGAGAAAAAGTCACCACTGAAAATGCACCGGTTACCGTCTATGACACAAGCGGCGTGTTCACCGATCCCAATGTGAAAGTTGACATAAATCGAGGCATCCCTCGAGTGCGTGAAGAATGGATAAGCCGCCGCGATGATCTTGAGCAGCTTGACTCTATAACGTCCGAGTATGGCAAAATGCGCGAAACCGACAGTTCGCTTGATGCAATACGTTTTTCGCGTCGCTATGCTCCACGCCGCGCCAAAGCCGGTGCCCAAATCACTCAGATGGCCTTGGCACGCAAAGGAGTGATCACTCCTGAAATGGAGTATGTGGCTATCCGCGAAAACGCCAACGCCGAGGCATTAGGTATCAAGAGCCATATAACACCGGAATTTGTGAGAGATGAAGTGGCAGCCGGTCGCGCCGTCATACCAGCTAATGTCAACCATCCGGAAGCGGAGCCCATGATCATAGGGCGCAACTTCCTTGTGAAACTTAACACCAACATAGGTAATTCCGCGCTCTCTTCCGGAATTGAGGAAGAGGTGAGCAAAGCTGTTTGGAGCTGCTACTGGGGGGGTGATACTCTGATGGACCTCTCAACCGGCGACAACATCCATGAAACCCGCGAATGGATCATCCGCAACTGTCCGGTCCCCATGGGTACTGTACCGGTTTATCAAGCACTTGAAAAGGTTGACGGAAAGGTCGAGGACCTCACATGGGAAATTTACCGCGACACACTAATCGAGCAGGCCGAGCAAGGAGTGGATTATTTCACCATCCATGCCGGAGCACTCAAAGCTCATGCCGACATGGTGGGAGAACGACTCACCGGTATTGTTTCACGCGGAGGATCAATCATGACAAGCTGGGCCAAAATGCATAATGAGGAAAACTTCCTTTACACACATTTTGATGAAATTTGCGAGATTCTCGCGAAGTACGACGTAGCCGTGTCGCTTGGCGACGGCCTTCGACCCGGTTCGATTCATGATGCCAATGACCGCTCGCAGTTCCTGGAACTCGACGTGCTCGGCGAGCTAACTGAAATTGCCTGGAAACATAATGTTCAGGTTCTCATCGAAGGCCCGGGACACGTGCCGATGCACAAAATCAAGGAAAACATGGACCGTCAGATCGACAAGTGCCACGAAGCACCATTCTACACCCTTGGTCCGCTCACCACTGACATTGCCCCCGGTTATGACCACATAACCTCAGCTATCGGTGCCGCTCAGATAGCTTGGATGGGAACAGCCATGATCTGTTACGTTACACCCAAGGAACATCTCGCGCTCCCTAATCTTGAAGATGTGCGTAACGGCGTGATCACATACAAAATCGCTGCCCACGCCGCCGACTTGGCCAAAGGGCATCCGGGTGCACAAGTCAGGGATGACGCCTTGAGCAAAGCGCGCTTCGAGTTCCGATGGAAGGATCAGTTCAACCTTTCGCTTGACCCTGCGCGAGCACGTCAGTATTATGTGGAAAGTCATAAATCCGACGATCACTTCTGTACAATGTGCGGTCCAAATTTCTGCGCAATGCGAATTTCGCAGAAACTGTCCGACGATTGTGCCAAATAACAAAATGATAAACGTGAGAGCGTGGGGATAACTGTGAGGTTTCCCCCGCGCCCTCATCAATTCAAATAGATTCTCTTCCAACATTTTACTCATCTAATTCACTTATCTACAAATGTATCGTATCATCCGCTTAACGCTCATCATTTGTTCGCTATTCACGGTCCAGTGGGCAAGCGCGCAGAGAGTGGCTCTCTCCACCAACACCATTGACTGGTTGATGATATCGCCCAACCTCTCGCTTGAAACAAGGCTCTCGCAACGGTTAACTCTCAACATAGGTGTCGCGGCAAACCCCTTCAACCGCACCCCTTACGGCTCTGACATCAAGTTGAAGAATTTCCGCATTAACCCCGAGCTACGTTATTGGTTCAACCGTCCAATGGCAAAGCACTTTGTGGGATTGGCCCTCACCGGGGGAGCCTACAATCTCCAATTAAAAAAGCATCTATATGAATGTGATATAGCTGCGGCAGGTATCACTTACGGATATGCACTTGTGCTCGGACGTCACTGGAA
>CAJUSN010000011.1 GCA_910589095.1 uncultured Muribaculaceae bacterium | reverse complement strand
ATTTCCCTGTTGGCGGCTTCCGGTATTACTATACTGCGATCTGACTCTATCACATCATCGGATACAATCATGTTGCGACGCACGGGCAAACAGTGCATGAAGAATGCGTTGTCAGTAAGAGCCATTTTTTCACTGTCAACCATCCATGAGCGGTCTGTCGATAGAACTTTGCCATAGTTCGGATCTGCATAAGCCGACCAGTTTTTGGCATATACGAAGTCTGCTCCTTCCAATGCTTTGCGCTGGTCATATTCCACCTTCGCGCTGCCCACAAACCTAGGATCCAGTTCATAGCCTTTGGGGTGAGTTATCACGAAATCATAATCGGTCAGATTCATCCATTCCGCAAACGAGTTAGGCACGGCCTGCGGCAATGCTTTGGGGTGCGGAGCCCAGGTCATCACAACTTTCGGTCGTTCCTTGGTTTTGAATTCTTCAATTGTTATGAGATCGGCGAAGCTTTGGAGCGGATGGCGGGTGGCGGCCTCCATACTGAAGACAGGGCGTCCGGAGTATTTTATGAACTGATCAATCACGCGTTCTTCGTAATCAGCAGCTTTGTCAGTGAGTCCTGCAAACGAACGTACCCCGATCAGATCGCAGTAGCTTCCCATAACCGGTATGGCTTCAAGAAGGTGTTCGGCCTTGTCTCCATCCATTATCACACCTCGTTCGGTCTCAAGTTTCCATGCACCCTGATTAACATCAAGCACCATCACGTTCATTCCTAAGTTCATGGCGGCTTTTTGCGTGCTCAGACGGGTGCGGAGCGAGGAGTTGAAGAATATTATCAGAAGCGTGCGGTTGCGACCGAGCTCTGAAAATCCGAACTTATTTTCTTTCACGGCCAAAGCCTCTTTAACTGCATCGCGCCAAGGACCGATGTCGGCAGCGCAAGTGAATTTTTTCATGGCTTAAATCAATTGGTTTAATGAGTTTAAGAATGTGTCAGCTTGTTCTTTAGTCAATCCCAGGGCCGGGAGAAGACGCACTGTCGAAACTCCGGCTCCACCGGTGAATATCTGTTTTTCAAAGAGCAGTTTGCGACGCATGTCACTTCCGCTCCCTTCAACGTCGAATCCTATCATTAGGCCGCGTCCGCGCACATCTTTTAGTTGGTCCATCTTTTTGAGCTCGGATAGCAGATAATCACCTGTCATTGCTGCGTTTTCAATCAAATTTTCTTCTTGCATCACTTCAAGCACTGCTATTGCCGCCGCGCATGCCAGATGGTTTCCTCCGAAAGTGGTTCCCAACATTCCCTTTTTAGCTTCAATCTCTGGCGATATCAGCACTGCGCCCATAGGAAATCCATTGGCTATGCCTTTTGCGCAAGTTATAATGTCGGGGACAAGCCTGGCATGTTGATGGGCAAAGAATTTGCCGGTTCGGCCATAGCCACTTTGAATCTCATCAGCTATCACTAAGGTTCCGTGCTTTTTTGCAACATCGCTAAGTTTCCGCACGAATTCATCATCAGGCACACGTATTCCCGCCACACCTTGGATGCCTTCGATTATCACAGCTGCAAATTCACCTGTCGATAAGTGTTGTTCAGCAGCTTCCAAATCGTTGAGAGGAGTGAATACTACATTCTCTGTGGCATTGAAGGGCGAGATAATCGAGGGATTGTCCGTGGCGGCAACTGCTCCAGATGTACGTCCATGGAATGCATGGTTGAAAGCCAATATGCGTTTGCGCCCCGTGGTAAATGATGCCAGTTTCATGGCATTTTCATTAGCTTCGGCACCGGAGTTGCACAGGAAGAGTTGGTAATTGGCATATCCACTCAGTTTGCCAAGCAGTTCGGCAAGGCGCCCCTGAAGTGAGTTTTGTACTGAATTTGAATAGAATCCGAGCTTCGCCACTTGTTCGCTTATGGCTTGCACATAATGGGGGTGGGCATGTCCTATGGAAATCACGGCATGTCCTCCGTACAGATCAAGATAGCGCGTGCCGTCGGCGGTGAACACGTAGCTGCCTTCGCCTCTCACCGGCTCTATTTCATAAAGTGAATATACGTCAAATAGTTTCATTTGTGTCAGAATGCAGAGGATTTAAGGCGCAGACCTGTTGTTTCGTCAATGCCGAACATCAGGTTCATGTTTTGAACCGCTTGGCCGGAGGCTCCTTTCAGCAGATTGTCGATGGCGCTTAAAATAAGCAGTTTGTCGCCGTGCTTCTCAATCCAGACCAACCCCTTGTTAGTATTTACCACTTGCTTCAAGTCAAGGCTTTTGGATGATTGCGAGGTAAATGCCGACGACGCATAGAAGTCGCTGTATATCTTGCGCGCCTCATCTTCGGTAAGGTCGGTTTTAAGGTATGCTGTCACGAATATACCTCGGGCAAAATCGCCTCTCATGGGGATGAAATTGACTTCGGCATCGGTCTGAGGCATCAATTGACGAAGGGAACGGTTGATTTCCAGCAGATGCTGATGTTCGAATACTTTATATACTGACATGTTCGAGTTGCGCCAGCTGAAATGGGTGGAGTAAGTGGGCTTTACACCTGCACCGGTCGAGCCTGTTATACCGGTGACATGCACATCACCCTTGAGCGCTCCTGCAGATGCAAGGGGTAGCAATGCCAATTGGATTGCAGTGGCATAGCAACCGGGATTTGCAACAGAATCTGCCGTGCGGATACGCTCACGGTTCAGCTCAGGAAGTCCATATACATAACCGCAGCTTTCATCGCGGTAATCCTGAGCCAGGTCCACAACCTTCAGGCCTTCCGGGCGTTGGTTATCTTCCCAGAATTTGCTGCTTGCACCGTGACCGGAGCACAGGAACAGGCAATCTATCGCCCTGAGATCGTACACGTCGGTGAAAGTCATGTCCGTCTCTCCCATCAGACCTTCGTGAACAAATGTCAGCGGATTGCCGGCATTACTCTGGGAGTGCACGAATTCAATCTTCACTTCAGGATGATTGATAAGGATCCTGAGCAACTCTCCGGCTGTGTAACCTGCGCCGCCAATAATGCCTACTTTTATCATTTCTTGTCCTTTTCAGCGCGATTTGTAACGTTGTAATAAATCTTCATGGGATTGCCCATGATAGAGGTGAAGCCTTTCACATCATCAGCGCTCCATGCTTTGTTCACTTCGCCGTATTCGCCGAAGTCTGTTTTCATCAGATCGTAGGGTGAATCCACTCCCACAAGCGTATAGCTGTAAGGACGTAACAGTAGCTCAACAGTGCCGCTAACATGAGCCTGAGTGCTTTCCAGGAATGCTTCCATGTCGCGCATAGCCGGGTCAAGATACTGTGCTTCGTGGAGGAACATCCCGTACCAGGTGCCTATCTGATCCTTCCAGTATTGCTGCCACTTCGTCAGCACGTGCTTTTCGAGCATTTTGTGGGCGGCAATGATCAGGATGGGGCCGGCAGCTTCAAAACCTACGCGTCCTTTTATACCTATAATGGTGTCGCCAATGTGCATGTCACGACCAATACCGAACTTTGAGCCTATTGCCTCGATGGTACGGATAGCTTCGATGCGGTCTGCGATAGGAGTGCCATTTACGGCGACAGGTTCACCTTTTTCAAAGGTTATTGTCAGTTTTTCCGGTTCAGATGCAGTCACCTGACTCGGATAAGCTTCTTCGGGGAGGGTGAGCTCTGATTTGAGAGTTTCTTTTCCTCCGATGCTTGTGCCCCACAAACCCTTGTTGATGGAATATTCAAGCTTTTTGAAATCAGCTTCTACGCCATGCTCTTTCAGATAGTTGATTTCATACTCGCGGGTCAGAGTCATGTCGCGGGTAGGGGTGATGATCTCTATCTCGGGAGCGAGAATCTGGAATGTGAGGTCGAATCTCACCTGGTCGTTTCCTGCTCCTGTTGAGCCGTGAGCCACTGCATCGGCTCCGATTTTCTTGGCGTATTCAATTATAGCTATGGCTTGAAAAATGCGTTCCGACGACACTGAGATGGGATAAGTGCCGTTGCGGAGAACGTTGCCGGCTATCATGTAGCGGATGCTCTTTTCATAGTAATCTTTAGTAACGTCAAGGGCTGCATGGCTGGCAGCGCCAAGCGCCATGGCTCGTTCCTCAATACGGGCAAGCTCTTCTTCTGAAAAGCCTCCTGTATTGGCAATCGCGGTGTGAACTTCATAGCCGAGGTCGGCCGAAAGGTACTTGGCGCAGAATGAAGTGTCCAATCCGCCACTGAATGCAAGCACCACTTTCTTTTTCTTTTCCATCTGGGTAAGTAGGTTATTTTTTTATTCTGAATATTTTGCTGAGTTTGTTGCGGAACATCATTATATAAGGTGTGGCCGCAGTGTTTTCAGGCAACGGCTGCTTGGGATCGAAAAGCATACCGGTGCACAGGCACATTCTCCTTCCGTTGCGTTGGAGAATATCGTAATTGATGCAACCCTTGCAACCTTGCCAAAATTCTTCATCATCCGTTAGTTCCGAGAATGTCACCGGTTTGTAGCCCATACGTGAATTTAGTTTCATGACGGGTAGGGAAGTGGTGATACTGAACAGTTTGGCATAAGGGAAACGCAGGCGTGCCAATTCAAATGTTTTCTGTTTGATGCGTCCTGCAAGGCCTAAATGGCGATAGTCGGGATCCACTATCAGGCCGGAAGTCGCAACGAAGTCCCCGTGGCCCCAACACTCTATGTAGCTGAAGCCCACAAGTTTGTCGCCTTCCATCGCAACCACGGCTTTGCCGCCGGTGATTTTTGCGGAAATATATTCAGGTGATCGGCGTGCGATACCTGTACCGCGTTGAAGCGCCGATTTATAGATGAGGTCACAGATTCGCTCCGCATGGCAGGAATGTTCCTCGCGGGCAAACTCCACTGTTATTGTGTCTGCGTTCATCGGGATGTTTAAATTTAGTTATTTATTCTGTTCGTTCTATGCAAGCTTTGCTGCGGGTTCGTGCCGGTTGAAGCGTCTACTTTGTAAATTTGGAATAAGTTGTGAATACTTTTTCCTGGCAAACTCTGGTCCGCGCGGGTGGTGTGTTTGTCGTTTACGGGGGCAAAGTTAGTAAATTAATCCCGTATATTTATGCAGTTATGCAAATTTCTCATTTTTTTTCATCTTTTTTTCATTTTTGCAATCTCATTTTATTAATTCCATGACTCGGCAAACAACTTATTTTTCGTAAATTTGCAAAATATATATGCCCATAATATGGGTCAACACCGTAGTACAATCCCTATTTCACATAGATTTCGCCTCATGAAACCATCCATACCTAAAGGTACTCGCGATTTCGGGCCGGTTGAAATGGCCCGTCGTAATTATATATTCTCTACCATCCGTCAAGTCTTCGCTCTTTTCGGCTACAGTCAGATCGAGACTCCTGCCATGGAAAATCTTTCCACGCTTATGGGAAAATATGGCGAGGAGGGCGATAAGCTCCTTTTCAAAATCCTTAATTCCGGGGATTTTCTGCGAGGCGTTGATCCCGCAATGCTTGCCGATGCTGACTCTGTCAAGCTTATCAGCAAAATCTCCGAAAAAGGTCTTCGCTATGATCTTACGGTGCCTTTCGCACGCTTTGTGGTCCAGCACCGCAATGAGTTGCAGATGCCCTTCAAACGTTTCCAGATTCAGCCCGTTTGGCGTGCCGATCGTCCTCAAAAAGGTCGCTATCGTGAGTTTTATCAGTGCGATGCCGACGTCGTTGGCTCTGATTCATTGATAAATGAAATTGAGCTCATTCAGCTTATTGATGAAGTATTCGCTCGCCTCCGCATTGCCACCATAATCAAACTGAACAATCGCAAAGTGCTTTCCGGCATTGCCGAGCTCGTGGGCGCACCCGAGAAGCTGATTGATATAACCGTAGCTATTGACAAAATCGATAAGATTGGAATTGAGAAAGTTTCGGAGGAGCTGCTTGAGCGAGGCCTTTCACAGGAAGCGATCTCTGCAATTCGCCCAATTCTTGAGATCAGCGGCTCAACAGAAGAACGCCTCGCCAAACTTGAAGAGGTGCTTTCTGGAAGCGAAACCGGATTATTGGGTGTGAAAGAATTGCGTGAGGTTGTCACCGGCATTGAATCGCTCGGTATGAGGGCTTCAGTTGAAATTGACGTTTCTCTCGCCCGTGGTCTGAACTATTACACTGGAACAATCATTGAAGTAAAGGCCCGCGACGTGGCCATCGGCAGTATCACCGGCGGCGGTCGCTATGACAATCTTACCGGAGTGTTTGGAATGCCGGGACTGTCAGGAGTAGGAATCTCCTTTGGAGCCGACCGTATTTACGACGTACTTAACGCTCTTGATCTATATCCTGCCGATGATGCGTTTGCAACCCGAGTAATGTTTGTGAATTTTGGTCCTGCTGAAGCCGCTGCATCCATGAAAATGCTCAAGGCGTTGCGCGAGGCCGGAATCAGCGGTGAGATTTATCCGGATTCTGCTAAAATGAAAAAGCAGATGGGACGGGCCGATGCTCTTGGAATACCCTTTGTGGCTATCGTCGGCGAAACCGAAATGGCACAAGGGAAGATGACTCTCAAGAACATGCATACAGGAGAACAATCCTTGCTGACGCCCTCAGAAGCGATTGCTGCAATCCTCGGCCACTCCTGATAGTCAAGGTGAAACGTTACGTTACCATACAAGGTGTGGAAGGCTGTTTTCATGATGCGGCCGTCCGTCAGTATTTCTCTCTTCATCATCCTGATGAGGAGGTAGAGACTGTGCCATGCAATACTTTTCCAGATATGATGGAGAAGCTCGACGCTGATCCATCACTTCTTGGAATAATGGCGATAGAGAATACCATTGCCGGCGCATTACTCCAGAATCACGAACTTCTCCGCCGAAGCTCTCTCACAATTGTGGGTGAGCATAAAATGCGCATTTCACATGTCCTTGCTGCTCTTCCGGGGCAGAAACTTGAGGATTTGGTAGAGGTCAACTCCCATCCCATGGCTCTCATGCAGTGCGAACAATATCTCCGGAGGCATCCCGGTCTAAAGATGATTGAAGCATTCGACACTGCGGGGAGTGCTTGCAACATTGCGCGAAATAATATCCGGGGCCACGCGGCTGTCTGTGGGCGTTATGCAGCCGAGCTTTACGGGTTGGAAATTCTTGAAGCAGGAATTGAGACAAATAAACGTAATTTCACCCGCTTCCTTCTTCTGGCCGATCCGCTCGTTGCTCCCGAGTTCAAGCCGCGTGCCGATGAACTGGATAAAGCCTCGATTGTTTTCACATTGCCCCATTCTCAGGGTGCATTGTCCAAGGTATTGACCATCCTGTCATTCTATGAAATCAATCTTTCCAAAATCCAGTCCATGCCCATTATAGGTCGTGAGTGGGAATACAGGTTCTATGTTGATCTGACATTCACCAGCTATGCGCGTTATGTTCAGGCTATTGATGCAGTACGCCCCCTGATTTCCGATTTCAAAACCCTCGGCGAATATCGCCAATGTAAAAATGAATACTGATAAAAATCTTTCCTCCGGCTCTTCAGCCATACATCCGGCTCAAAGAGTTGAAAATGTTACTGAATATTATTTTTCACGTCGTCTTCGCGAGGTTGCTGAAATGAATTCACGCGGATTGGACGTAGTATCATTGGGTATCGGTGGCCCCGACAGGCCCCCGCATCCCTCTGTGGTCGAAGAGTTGTGTGCCGATGCTTCAAGGCCTGACTCTCATTCTTATCAAGTTTCCACAGGCTTGCCCGCACTCCGGCAGGCCTTTGCCTCATGGTATCAGCGATATTATGATGTTGAGCTTAATCCCGCATCCGAAATTCTCCCGCTAATGGGTTCAAAAGAGGGGATTATCCATGTTGACATGACGTTTCTTAATCCCGGCGACGGTGTGCTTGTTCCGAATCCAGGTTATCCTACTTACACATCGGCTGCCAAGCTTATTGGAGCCGAGGTGTTTAGCTATGATCTCACTGCTGATAATGATTGGCAACCCGATTTCCAGGCCCTTGAGACCCTTCCGCTTGACCGCATAAAACTTATGTGGGTAAACTATCCCCACATGCCAACCGGTGCGCGCGCAAAAATGGAAACGTTCTCACGCCTGATTGACTTTGGCCGTAAGCATGGCATTGTTATTGCTCATGACAATCCGTACAGTTTCATATTACCTGCCTCTAAACCGTTGAGCATCCTTCAGGTTCCGGGGGCAAAGGATGTGGCTATCGAGTTAAATTCGCTTAGCAAGAGCCATAACATGGCCGGTTGGCGCATGGCTATGCTCGCGGCGAATCCTCAGTTCATCGGCTGGATTCTAAAAGTGAAGTCAAATATGGATTCCGGGCAGTTCCGACCGGCCATGAAGGCTGCTGTAAAGGCGTTGGCGCTTGATGATACGTGGTATGCTGAACTTAACAAGGAATATGCCGAAAGGCGAGGCATTGCTGAAAGAATCCTGACAGAACTCGGTTGTGATTTCGATTCGCAGCAAACGGGTATGTTCCTATGGGGTCGCATTCCCTCATCGGAGGTGAGTGGGGAGGCTCTCGCGGATAAGTTGCTTTATGAAGCACGTGTGTTCATTGCTCCCGGATTTATTTTCGGTTCAAATGGCGATCGCTATATACGTCTGTCGTTGTGTGCCACTAAGGAGAATCTTCAGCGGGCACTTGATCGGATCATAGAATTTCGTGGAAAATCCACGAATTGATAACTTATTTACATAATTCTGATAATTATCTTTGTTTATGAAGGACATACAACCCAATCTCTTTCCCCAGCTTTCTTCGGAGCGTCCCCTTATTATAGCAGGCCCGTGCAGTGCCGAAACGCGCGATCAGGTTCTCTCCACCGCTCGTGACCTTAAAGCCAATGGCGTTAAGGTGTTCCGAGCCGGCATTTGGAAACCTCGCACTAAGCCGGGTGGTTTTGAGGGCATAGGCTCAGAAGGCATCCCTTGGATGTGCGAGGTGCGCAAGGAAACCGGTATGTTGATTGGTACCGAAGTGGCTAATCGCGCCCATGTTGAAGAAGCGCTTGACGCGGGTTTCGACATGTTGTGGCTTGGTGCCCGTACATCAGCCAACCCATTTGCAGTGCAAGAAATAGCCGATACACTTGCTGCAGCAAAGGCAGATGTGACGGTACTTGTGAAAAATCCTGTTAATCCTGACCTTGAACTATGGATTGGAGCGCTTCAGCGCATTTATAACGCAGGTATTCGTAAGCTCGGGGCGATTCATCGCGGTTTCTCCACCTATGGCAAGCATCTTTACCGAAACATGCCGGAATGGCACATTCCCATTGAGTTGCGTTTGCGCTATCCTAACCTGCCTATAATCTGCGATCCTTCCCACATTGGAGGCAAGCGCGAGCTGATAGCACCGCTTTCGCAGCAAGCCATGGATATGGGTTTCGATGGGCTCATTGTGGAAACCCACTGCAATCCTGATTGTGCCTGGAGCGATGCCGCTCAGCAAATCACGCCTGAGATCCTTAACTTTATTCTCGGCACGCTCGTGATCCGTAATTCCAAACAAACCACTGAGAGCCTTACGCTTCTCCGACAAAAGATTGACGGCATTGACAACGAGCTCCTCGAGATACTTGCAAAGCGAATGGGAGTGAGCCGTGAGATTGGGCGCTATAAACGTGAGCATCGTATGTCAGTGGTACAGGCCGGTCGCTATAATGATGTAATACGGTCACGCGTTAAACTTGGAGAGGAAATGGGCATGAGTTCCGACTTCCTTCGTACTGTTCTTCTCGCCATTCATGATGAATCGGTACGTCAGCAGATTGAAGTGATTAATGATCGTAACAGAATTTAAGCTGCCCTATGCGTATTCTCATTTTAGGTGCCGGCAAAATGGGCACTTTTTTCAGCGACCTCCTTCAACCATATCATGAAGTGGCGGTGTTTGACTCAGATTCCGCACGTCTGCGTTTCACCTATGGTGTCCTGCGGTTCTCTTCTCTTAACGAAGTTGATGAATTTGATCCTGAGATGGTGATTAACGCGGTTACGGTAAAGCATACGCTTGACGCTTTTCATTCAGTGATTCCGCATCTGTCGTCAGCTTGCATTCTGTCTGACATAGCTTCTGTTAAAACCGGCTTGCCTGAGTTTTATGCTTCATGCGGTCATCCGTATGTTTCCACCCATCCTATGTTTGGTCCCACTTTCGCCTCATTATCAAATCTTGCTAATGAAAACGCTATAATTATCTCCGAAGGCTCTCCGGCCGGTAAGGAATTTTTCCGTCAACTTTACGCTAAGTTGAAACTCAATATTGTTGACTACACTTTTGAAGAACACGATCTTACCATAGCCTATTCACTCTCCATCCCATTTGCCTCCACTCTCGTGTTCGGTGCTGTAATGAAACATCAGGATGCACCCGGTACCACATTCAAGCGCCACATGGCCATTGCTCGCGGCCTCATGTCGGAGGACGACTATCTTCTGTCGGAGATTCTTTTCAATCCTAATACGCCACATCAATTGGAGCTTATATCTGAAAAACTTTCGGAACTGCGTGATATCATTTCGCGGAGAGATTCTGAAGCAATGCGAGGCTTTCTCGATTCGGTTCGTACCAATATTTCTTGATGAAAGTGGACTACCACTGGCTGTGCCGAAAAGTTTTTGCTATTTTCGGCTATTTTGCTTAATTTTGTTAACCGATTGTTATTTTTTATTATTCATAACCTAAAATCAATTATCCATGGAAAAAGATTTGTTTTGGCTTGTGCCCATTTCGTCCGTGATTGCGCTTCTGTTGGCATGGTTTTTCTTCCGCCAGATGAAAAAAGAGAGCGAAGGCACTCCGCAAATGGCCAAGATTGCATCGTATGTCCGTGAAGGCGCGATGTCCTACCTGCGACAGCAGTATAAAATTGTCACTATGGTTTTCATTGGCCTTGTGATCCTCTTTTCAATAATGGCTTATGGCTTCCAGCTTCAGAACGCTTGGGTTCCTGTGGCGTTTCTCACCGGAGGCTTTTTCAGTGGTCTTGCCGGATTCCTTGGAATGAAGACTGCAACTTATGCTTCCGCACGCACTGCCAACGCCGCTCGTGAATCCCTCAACAAGGGGCTTAGGGTAGCTTTCCGTTCAGGTGCTGTGATGGGGTTGGTTGTTGTTGGTCTGGGACTCTTTGACATCTCTTTCTGGTACATTGTTCTTCAGGCCTGCGTTGACAATGCTTCTGAACTTGAAAAAATGTGTATGATCACCACTACCATGCTCACTTTTGGTATGGGTGCCAGTACCCAGGCTCTTTTCGCCCGTGTTGGCGGAGGTATCTACACTAAAGCAGCCGACGTGGGCGCCGACCTTGTTGGTAAAGTCGAAGCCGGAATACCTGAAGATGACCCTCGCAATCCCGCCACTATTGCCGACAATGTGGGCGACAATGTGGGTGATGTTGCCGGTATGGGAGCTGACCTCTATGAATCATATTGCGGTTCCATTCTTGCCACGGCGGCTCTTGGCGCTGCCGCGTATCTGCTCAAAGGCGATCCGGCTATGCAACTGAAAGCCGTAATGGCACCAATGCTTATTGCCGCCGTAGGTATCATTCTCTCTATTGTTGGTATCTTCTGCGTGCGCACAAAAGAGGATGCAACCATGAAAGATCTTCTTAACTCACTCTCATTGGGCACTAATCTCAGTTCGTTGCTTATAGTTGGCGCCACATTCCTTATCCTGTGGCTTCTTCAGCTTGATAATTGGGCGCTCATCGGATGTTCTGTAGTCATAGGCCTTCTGGTAGGCATTGTAATCGGTCGCGCTACCGAATACTACACTTCTCAATCATATAAGCCTACCAAAAAGCTTGCTGAAAGCGGTCAGACAGGTCCGGCAACTGTTATTATTTCAGGAGTTGGCCTTGGAATGATCTCCACCGCCATTCCCGTAATCGCTGTGGTGGTTGGTATAATCCTCTCTTACTGGTTTGCATCTGGTTTTGATTTTGCAAATGTCGGTATGGGCCTATATGGTATAGGCATTGCTGCAGTAGGTATGCTCTCCACCCTTGGAATTACATTGGCCACCGATGCCTATGGTCCGATTGCTGACAATGCAGGCGGCAATGCTGAAATGAGCGGACTCGGTGAGAATGTTCGCCGTCGCACTGATGCTCTTGACTCACTCGGTAACACAACCGCAGCTACTGGAAAAGGTTTTGCAATAGGGTCAGCAGCCTTGACAGGCTTAGCTCTTCTTGCATCTTATATTGAGGAAATCCGTATTGGACTTGCTCGTCTTGGGGAAACCATGATTCAAATTGGTGAACGCGCTGTACCCATTCATGAAGCGACATTTACCGATTTCATGACCTATTATGAAGTGAATCTCATGAGCCCGAAAGTGCTCTCAGGTATGTTCATCGGTGCCATGATGGCGTTCCTTTTCTGCGGCTTGACTATGAATGCCGTGGGACGTGCCGCCGGCCACATGGTAGATGAAGTGCGTCGCCAGTTCCGAACCATTCAAGGGATCCTTACTGGCGAAGCCGAACCTGACTACGCTCGTTGCGTTCAGATTTCAACGCGTGGTGCACAGCGTGAAATGGTTTTCCCCTCCCTTCTTGCAATTGTCGCTCCAATTATTGTCGGTCTTATTTTTGGTGTGCCGGGTGTAATCGGGCTTCTCGTTGGTGGACTTTCTGCCGGATTTGTACTGGCGGTATTCATGGCAAATGCCGGTGGAGCCTGGGACAACGCTAAAAAATATATTGAGGAAGGAAACTTCGGTGGTAAAGGCAGTGATGTTCACAAGGCTACCGTGGTAGGCGACACTGTTGGTGATCCTTTCAAGGACACTTCCGGCCCCAGCCTCAATATTCTTATAAAGCTCATGTCAATGGTTGCCATTGTAATGGCAGGACTCACAGTTAGCTGGAGCCTGTTCTGATATCTTCGGCCGGCTTTATAGTCAGTTGTAATAACCTTATATTCTGCGGGTGTGTCAATATTGGCACACCCGTTTAAGTTTCGTGATAAGGAGTATATACTTTGCTTGTGACAGCTATTTCAATTATTTTTCGTAACTTTGCACCCGATTTTAGAAACTGTCTTGAATAAATTAGCTAATGCTTCCAATGGGCGATTGACAGAAAAAACATTGATGAATAAAGACACTGCTACATCTTATTTTAGACACCTAACGAAGAATAAGCCACGTAACAATGATAGCTGTAAATGATTTGGCCATGCAATTTGGCAAGCGCATCCTTTTCCAGGATGTAAACATGAAGTTCACTCCGGGCAATTGCTACGGTATAATAGGTGCGAACGGTGCCGGTAAATCCACGCTAATGCGAATCCTCTCCGGTCAGCTGACACCCACACGAGGCACAATTACCCAGGGCCCCGGCGAACGAATGAGCGTGCTTGAGCAGGACCACTTCAAATATGATGACTTCACTGTGCTTGACACTGTGCTCCAAGGTCACACTGTGCTTTGGGACATAATGAAGGAAAAAGATGCTATTTATGCCAAAGAGGATTTTACAGATGCGGACGGAATGCGTGCCTCTGAACTTGAGGAACGTTTCGCCGAACTTGAAGGCTGGAATGCCGAAAGTGATGCGGCGGCTCTGCTCAGCGGCCTTGGTATCAAAGAGGACCGCCACCACATGCTCATGCGTGACCTCTCGGGTAATGAAAAGGTGCGTGTACTTCTTGCAAAGGCTTTGTTCGGCAATCCTGACAATCTTCTTCTTGATGAGCCGACCAACGACCTTGACCTCGATACCGTAAGCTGGCTTGAAAATTATCTGTCAAATTGTGAGAATACCGTCCTCGTAGTGTCGCATGACCGTCACTTCCTTGACTCTGTCTCAACTCACACTCTTGACATTGACTATAATAAAATGTCACTCTTTGCGGGTAACTACAGTTACTGGTATGAATCATCTCAGCTTGCTCTCCGCCAGCAACAGCAGCAGAACAAAAAAGCTGAGGAGAAACGCAAGGAGCTGTTGGAATTCATCCAGCGTTTCAGCGCCAATGTGGCTAAGTCAAAGCAAACCACCTCGCGCAAGAAAATGCTTGAAAAACTCAACATTGAAGAAATCCAGCCTTCATCGCGTCGCTATCCCGGTATCATCTTCAATCCTCAGAGAGATCCCGGTAACAAAATTTTGGAAGTTCACGGCCTTTCTGCTTCTGTTGATGGCGATGTCCTTTTCAGCGATGTCAATTTCCAGATTGAGAAGGGCGATAAGGTTGCGTTCCTCAGTCGTGACCCGCGTGCTATGACAGCTTTGTTTGAGATTATCAATGGTAACCGCAAAGCCGATTCAGGCACCTATGATTGGGGCCAGACAATCACCACCGCTTACTTACCGCTTGACAACTCAGCTTACTTCAACACTGACATGAACCTCGTTGATTGGCTTTGCCAATTCAGCGATGATTCAAGTGAAATATATCTTAAAGGATTTCTTGGCCGAATGCTCTTCTCCGGTGAAGAGGTGCTCAAAAAGGCATCAGTGCTTTCCGGAGGTGAAAAGATGCGTTGTATGATCAGCCGCATGATGCTGAAGGACGCGAATACTCTCGTGCTTGACTCTCCAACCAATCATCTTGATTTGGAGTCAATTCAGTCATTCAATAACACCCTGCGCTCATTCCGTGGTATTGTTCTCATGTCGTCACATGACCACGAATTTATCCAGACAGTAGCCAATCGTATAATTGAGCTAACTCCCGGGGGTATCATTGACAAGATGATGGATTATGACGATTACATTGTCGATGAAAAGGTTGCCGCAGCCCGTGAACGTCTTTACTCAGCAGCTAATTAAATCCTCTGATCAATGGTCCGACACATTGTAACGTTTAAACTCAACGGCTCGCCCGACGAACGTCGTCGGGTGGCACAAGAGTTTGTTAATGCATTACTCAAGCTACCCACCCTCATTCCGGTGCTTAAAGATATGGAAGCAGGAGTCAATGTCAATCCGGCAGAGGATTGGGACGTGGCGTTGGTAGCAGCAGTTGACAATCTGGATGATGTAGCTACTTATGCCAATCATCCGGCACATCTTGCAGCCGCCGCTATAGTGGCGCCTTATAAGGTTTCACGTGCTTGTGTGGATTTCATTGTCGGCACGTCAGGTAAAAATCTGTAATTTCCTGCTTCGTAATTGATCTCGCAACAATAATGGTGCAGGCCGTTGCTCACCACGAGGTAACGGGCGCGTAGCACCATGTTGTATCGCACAATCTGATCAAATACGTCCTGTGTTATTTCCACGGAAGGAGCTTTGTATTCCACTATCATCAGGGGGCGCATGGAACCGTCGTAAACCACTGTGTCACACCTCCTCATTGTGTCGTTAAGTCTGATGCCGATCTCATTGGCTATACTCCCTCTAAAGTAACCCTTTACAGTTGTCAGCATCGCTACAAAATGTTGACGTACCCATTCTTCCGGAGTAAGGGTTACCCACCGACGGCGTTGAGGATCAAAAACTTTAGCTTTCGAGCCTTCTGCCGGAGGTTGGATTCTAAGTGGGGCAGGGGGAAGATTAAGTGGAGGATAATCGGCGGGATTCATTTTGGAGGTTACACAAATAATATGTAAATTTACAAAATAAATCTCAGAAACCGCTTTAGAAATTGTTGATATTTATCTTCAGAGATTTTTAGACGGATTTACAACTAAAACTTATGGCTGTCACCTCTTCCGCTCCAACTTTTACTGACCTCATGCGTCAGATTCACCAAAGAAAACTTAAGCCCCTTTATCTGCTTCATGGTGAAGAGGGTTTCTTCATTGATGAACTCACAAAGGCATTCGAGACATCGGTTCCGGAGTCGGAACGTGATTTCAACCTGTATATATTCTATGCACCGGAAGTAAAGGCTGAAACAATCATCGAGGCATGTCGTCGTTATCCTATGATGGCTGACAGACAGGTGGTGATTGTTAAGGAGGCGCAGGCCGCCAGGGCGGATGAGATTAACAAATTGCATGATTATGTTTCCACATTAAACGCATTCACAACACTTGCAATCTGTTTCCGGGGGGAGAAGGCTAAGGGTAAGGATCTGCTTGCTGCTTCCAGAAAAGCAGGAGCTGTGATATTTGAATCGAAGAAGCCAACCGGAAGAAATGTCGACGCGTTAATAACCAATATTGTACGTTCAAAGGGCTTGAATATCGAAGCCAAAGGGCTGGCAATGCTGTGTGAATATCTCGGAACCGATGCAGCGAAGATTTATAATGAGATAAATAAACTTGCAATGGTGTTGGGTCCGAATGCAATGGTCACACCGGAAAGCATTGAAGCCAATATTGGAGTGAGCAAGGATTACAATGATTTTGAGCTTGTGGACGCTATAGCGGCGCGTGATAACTCAAAAGCTTTTCGCATCCTGGCTTATTTTAAGCGGAATCCAAAAAATTGTCCTGCAGCCAGAACTGCCTCCAACCTATTTTCCTATTTCGCATCACTTCTGACTGCACAGTTCACTCGTGATAAATCCCCTGCATCACTTATGAATGTGTTGGGACTTAAATGGGACAAGCAGCTGAACCGATTCACAATGGGAATGCGTAATTACAATGCTTATCAGTCAATTGAGATAATTGCAGCCATCCGAACTTTTGATGCAAATATCAAGGGTATCGGTTCACGTCAGAATGAACATGACTTGCTCCAAGCGCTTCTGTTTAAAATCTTCACCGCGCGAGGCGACATTTCATTCTAAGCCCTGAAGTCAGTGAACAGGAGGGCCACGTTATTTGATATGGAACATGTAGCCCAACGATACCTGTATCGAGGTGCCTCTGGATGCTGAGAACTCGTCTTTCTTTTTGGCTGAAAAAATATTTCCAAGCCCATAGTAGTAGCGCCCTTCAAGAATAAGGGAGTGTTTACGCTTGATAATAAATTCTATACCCGCACCCCCGCAGATTCCGTAATCGAATCTGTTTTTGATATCCATGGACATTTGATTCACATGGCGGTTGGCGATGGGGAAGCCTGCAACGGTCTCCGGATTCGTATAGTCAAAGTTTGATGATATACCGTCGCCTATCATGTAACCAACTGAGGGCCCAAGATTTATAAATCCCTTGAATGTACGACTCCCGAAATATATGTGAGTCATCACCGGAAGCTGAAGATAGGGCAGTCCGCGTTGATAGCGGAAGTCCGTTTCATCGAATGTTTCTTTCCATCCGCGCTGTTCAATGTTTAGTTCAGCCACAATACCGAAAAAATTCTCTTCAATGTAACGTGCCGTAACGCCTAATTCAATTCCTTGAAGCATTGTTTGCTCTATTCCGGGCGTAAATGCCATGTTGCTGAATGTCACGCCTCCTTTGGCGCCTATGGCAAAATGTGGCTCATAGTTGCGCTGGGCAAAAGCTCCCAGAGCCATGCCTAATGTAATAATCAGAATTGAAAGCCTGCTTTTTACCATAAGGTCAAATTGAGCGTTTGCTTATGGTTTCTCCCGGTGAAAGGTTTATCAGGAGCAATTCGTCATTGTAAAGTCCGCCTCCTTGATAGCGTTTGAGGGTCACAGGCATGGTTATGCTCTGCACGTAGGGAAGTAATTTCTCAAAGTCGCCTCCGGTAGCGCTGACGGTGCGGAGCAGATACATCCCGGTATCGAAGCCCATATATGATCGGCGGGGGTAGTTCATGTTCATCGTTGGACCGAACCATTTTTTGTACATTTCATTTATGCTTTCCGTCATGAATGGTTCGGGGAGATCTGTGCGGGAATATATGTAGCAATCAAGCTCATGCATCTTCTCGTAAGCTGTCCGGTTGGCAAGCCATTCGGGATAACCCCACACAATTACTTCATTCTTAAAATCGCGTGTGTCCTTGTAAGCTTGGAGTGCTGTGGCAATTTTTTCAAATTCATCCTTGTGCGATGAGGCGGGAAGGAAAGCATACTTGTCAGTTGCTGGCAAACTATTTACAAGTTGCTCTAATGTGAGCGTGCCGGAGTAGGGGAGTTCTTTGTAGTTCTTGCCTGATTTTTCAAGCATAGCTTTCACAACATCAGTAAATTCCGTTTTCTCTTTGCGGCCATCTGAGCTCACAAGTATGACAGGAACAAATCCATCGAAATTGTCAATGAATGCTTGAGCTGCCCTGTTGTACATGTCATCGCGTGGAAGTGCAGCCTGTATGGCATATGGGTTGGTGTAGAATGCCGAGTCGCGATTGTTGAAAATATTCATCACGGCAATGCGGTTGTCAAGTCCGAATTGATTAAGTGCTTTCAGATGCTCTGCATTGTCAGGCGCCACAATTGCATTTGCCTTTTTCAAATCTGGATTGGCAAGTATCTCTTGAAGGCCTTCGTCGGTGCCCTTAGTGTCATATGTAAGAATATGTATGGGCTGTCCCATATTGCGCATGGAGTCAACTGCCATTAGGAATCCTCGGTAGAATTCCACCATATTTTTGTTGTGTTTTGCCTTCTGATCGATTTGGAATGGGAGTGCCACAGCTATCGTTATCGGATTACCCGACACGGTTGCCAATTTCGTTTCGCTTCCGGAGGGTGCTTCGGTTTTCTCATCGCATGCGTCGGGAAGTTTGATAGTCATACCTTCCTTGAGAATATCGATTCCCGGATTCGCGGCATAAAGCTGTTCGGTGGATATGCCATGACGCGTAGCTATACCGTAAAAAGTATCACCGGCTTTAACCTTGTAATCTCCCTTTGATTCACTTGACTGGACAGCGACCACGGTTTTTGCAACTTTCGTTTCGGTTTCTTTCGCAGTCGGAATCACAATTTCTGTACCGGCGGAGTATCTCGCCGCATCAAGACCCGGATTTGCTGCAAGAAGATCAGACAGTGGAATATTGTTGTCGCGTGCAATCTGGTACAGAGTTTCATGCTCTGCAATTACATGCGTCTTCCCTGATTTCTTGGCTTTTGTTTCGGTTTGCTTCGTTGGTTGCTTTGCAGCGGGGCCTTTAACAATGACAACTTGCCCTTCTTTAACACCGTCCTTGGCCTCGGGATTCAGTGCGTAGAATTCATCAAGAGTAAGACCGAATCGCTTGCTTATGCCATACGCCGTTTCTTGCTTCTTGACCTCATATGTGCCGGTGGCGGCAGATGTGGCTACCGGCGAGCTTTTTGCCACGCCCAGTATTAGCTCCTGTCCGGCTTTTAAGCCTTCTGAAGCCGATGGATTCAGTTTCAGAATTTCGGATTCGCTGACTCCGAACTGTTTGCTCAGTGCGTAAAGTGTTTCATGAGGTTGCACCGTATAGTAGTGGTAATTCTTCCCGTTTACTGACTTAACAGGTAAAGTGGTTATCCCTGCACCCACAGCCGTTGCCACTGCGGTAAACAATATTGAGCCTATAAGCGAACGTTTAAATTGGCGTGTGATCATTGTAAATCTGGTTTGATGGAGATAAACAATCGGGAATAGCGCAATTCATTGGACCCACGTTTCTTCCCGCTGCATGCAATTATCGTGCAAAAATAGTGAAAATATCCCTTACTTTTGCTTACTTTTGCAAAAAAATAGAAGTCATGACGGAGTTTAACAAGCTACAGACCGTAAAACGCCATTTTTTTGCCATGCGTAACGGAATCATTGCCGATACTTTGCGCAAAGGCGGCTCTCAATATAAGATAATCTTTGGACTCAATGTGCCACAATTGCGTGAAATCGCCGAACGAATCGGTTATGATTCTGACTTGGCTGAACAATTGCGTCGCAATGTTACAACGCGTGAAAGTCAGTTGATATTCCCTATGCTGATTGATCCCGCCTCAGTTGAGATGAATGATGCTTTGCAGATGGTTTCTGAAACTACGTCGCACGAGGCGGCCGACATGCTCTGTCACGGTCTGCTTCGCCGGCTTCCCTTTTCCTTTGATCTTGCACAATCGCTTGCTCTGGAAGACAAATCTGACAATGAACGCTATTGCTCTATGCGGCTACTTTGGCATCATATCAGCAGTGCCCATACCGATGAGGTATATCGGATTGCCAGTCAGGAAGCGGATAGAAATTGCGGTTTGACCTTTCGCCTTGCACGACAGATCGTAGATGAAATTGAATTTCTTCGGGAAGAGTAGGCCCGAGAACCGGCACTTGTCGTTTAACTATTTGTGTTGACTTAGCTTTTCGCTTAACACCACTCCGGCCAGTATCAGTGCGCAGCCAATATATCCCACGGTCGATACTTTTTCGCCAAGGAAAATATACGAAGCAACCAGGGTCATGATGGGGCTGATGTAAAGATAATTGCCTGTGCTCACGACGCCAAGCCTTTTAACTGCTTGAGCCCACAGAAGATAGGCCACCAATGAGCAAATTACCCCTAAGAAACACAGATTGCCTATCACTGCCGGCTGCCACAGCTGACTTATCGGAAAGATTTGTGGCTCCACGGCAAGGAAAGGCAGTGAAGTGAGAAGCCCGTAGAAGAATGTTTTACGGGTGATGAACCACACGCTGTACTCCGCGTTGAGCGGCTTGAGCAAAATGGAGTATACCGACCAACAGACAGCGGCAAGTAATGCTAATAAGTCTCCCAAGGGATTGATCTTCATTACGAAGCTGCTGTTGAAAATGACGCATGCTACCCCCATAAATGCAATAACAGAACCGGTCATGAACCATCGACCCGGGCGTTGGCTTCTATAGACAATGCCAATCAGGAGCGCTGTTATTATAGGTGCTAAGGTAACAATCAGTGACACATTTGTTACGAGAGTGTATTTTACGGCTGTATTCTCTGCAATGAAGTATATCGAGTTACCGCAAATACCGCAGAGCATGAATTTGAATTCGTCCGAAAGGCTATGGCTGAAAAGGGGCTTCGGGCAGATAAGTAGGACTAATAAATATGCAATAATAAATCTATAAATATAAATTTCAACTGCGCCCAATCCCAATTGCAGCAGCACTTTTGTGTTGATAAACGCCACACCCCAGGCGGTTACAGCAATGAAAGCCCCTATGTGATAGAGCAAATTGGGAGTGCTGCCTCCGGGGGATGCAAATCGTGATCGGTCAATATTCATTTTTAATGCATATTTTGATGTTTGCAAAATTAGTAATATTTTTGCATAGTTCAATTGCACTGCCTTTGTTTTTTCCACCTCCCATGTGTAGAAAAACAATCATTGCTTTTCAATTGTATTTATTAAAGGAGGCCGTTTTTTTGACTGCAACATCCATATATTCAACTGCGAATGGCATTAGTTCACAAACGATACTCCTCCCTACTTAGTTAGATATGTTAATTTGTAAACATAACCAAAATGAAAAAAGCTAAAGTATTTACCATCAGCGCTCTTGCGCTGTCTTTGCTCGCATCTTCAGGTTGCGGTAGTATGAACAACACCGGTAAAGGCGCTCTTATCGGTGGTGGTGGCGGTGCCGGTCTCGGAGCCGGTCTCGGAGCTCTCATCGGTGGAGGTAAAGGCGCCGGTATCGGTGCTGCAATCGGAGCTGCTGTTGGTGCAGGAGCCGGTGCGCTTATCGGTCGCAAGATGGACAAGCAGAAGCAGGAACTTCAGGAGCAACTTGCTAATTCTGCCGAGGTCAGCACTGTAACTGACCAAAACGGTCTCCAGGCCATCAAGGTCACATTTAATGGCGGTATACTTTTCCCCACCAATGGTACCACACTTAACAGCTCCGCCAAAACCGACCTTACCAAATTTGCCACTTCACTCATCAACAATCCTCAGACCAACGTACAAGTGTACGGTTTCACTGACAACACGGGTTCACTGGAAGTAAATCAGCGTGTGTCTACCGGCCGTGCCGACGCTGTACGAACTTATCTCATTAATAGCGGTGTGGCCGGCAGCCGCATTACTGCCGAGGGTCTCCCCATGCAGGATTATGTTGCTTCTAACGACACTGCCGAGGGCCGTGCGCAGAATCGCCGCGTAGAAATCTACATCACTGCCGACAAGGATATGATCAATGCAGCCGAAAATGGCACGCTTGCTGTAAACTGATAGGCATCATATTTTTAAATCATAAAAACAAGAGAGGCTGCTCATTTCCGGGCGGCCTCTCTAATTAGATATTTGTGCGGTTAAGTAAATTTCAAAACTTAATCAACAAGTGAGTACAGCCACGCAATCTCGTCGGGCCAAATCTCATCGTTGGGCGTTTCAAGGATGAGAGGTATGTTGTCCAGGCGCGGATCATTCATCATCATCTTGAAAAACTCCTCACCTATCATGCCTTTGCCTACTGACTCATGACGGTCAACCTTTGAGCCCAAGCCCTTCTTTGAATCGTTTATGTGCATACCTGAAAGGTATTTCAGCCCAATCGTTTCGTCAAATTCGCGCCACATTGATTCATACCCCTCACGGTTTGCAAGGTCATAGCCTGCTGCAAAAGCATGACATGAGTCTATACACACGCCGACTCGTTCCTTATCCTCCACGCCATCTATGATGCGGGCTATCTGTGCAAAACTGAACCCTAAATTCGAGCCCTGTCCGGCAGTGTTTTCTATCACAGCCTTCACTCCCGCCGATTCTCCCAGACACACATTGATTGATTCCGCTATCCGGTCAAGGCAGTCGTCAATTTCCATCTTGCGCAAGTGAGAGCCGGGGTGAAAGTTCAAGAGCTTCAGCCCAAGCTGTTCGCATCGTTGCAACTCATCCATGAAAGCCAGTCGTGATTTGGCTAAAGCTTCCTCCTCCGGCGATCCCAGGTTGATTAGATAACTGTCGTGGGGTAGGATGACTTCAGGGGAGAACCCAAACTCATCACACCGTTCTTTGAACAGGTTGGCATCCTTGTCGGTGATTGGTTTGCTTGCCCATCGCGACGGATTGCGGGTAAATAGTGCAAACGCTTTAGCTCCTATATTGTGAGCGTTAAGGGGTGCGGAGCTTACCCCTTTTGATGTGGCCACATGGGCTCCAACATATTTCATCTCAGATATTTTACTTTATATGATGTGATTAATTTTCTCAAGCCGTTATGCGCCGTCAAATATCGCATTTGCGTAAGTGAGATCATCAGTCTTCTCCTACTTCCAGAGGGTGTAAACTGATTTCTAAGTAACTGCTTACGGCTTATTTTATGCAAATCTACGAATTTTTTCTCCATCCCAGGCTCTATTGGGGCCGAAAATTGGAGAAAAGTTTCGTAATATCCATAAAAAAAACTAACTTTGTGGCAACCAAAATAGCGCATAACCGCCCGGAAACTGATTGAAATTTTTTCAATACTGTTTCCAATATGTAAGCAATGTTTGCAGGTCGGTGCGTGAGTTTCGCACTTTTGCATTCAATCCTTACATTTTACCTGCGGCTTTATTGTCAATGGACCTGCCGGCGGTTTTGTTCAAATAAGTTAAAAAAACTCATTATGTTAGTCATAGGTATAGCCGGAGGAACCGGCTCGGGTAAGACCACTGTGGTCAATAAAATCATCAATAGCTTCCCTCCGGGTGAGGTTGCTGTGCTTCCGCAGGACTCGTATTATAAAGATTCGAGCCACATCCCTCCGGCCGAACGTAGCAAAATCAACTTTGATGAGCCCGCGGCAATCGAGTGGTCGCTTCTTGAGCAGCAGCTCCGCGAACTTAAGGAGGGTAAAGCCATTGAAATGCCCACATACTCCTATCTTACTTGCACACGCCAGGAAGAAACAGTCAGGGTTGAACCCCGCGATGTGGTTATCGTAGAAGGCATCCTTGTGCTCAACGATGTCCGTCTACGTTCCATGATGGACGTCAAGGTATTTGTAGATGCCGATGCCGACGATCGGTTGATCCGTGTTATAGCTCGCGACTGTGTTGAGCGTGGACGAACTCCCGAAGCCGTAATCACACGCTACGAAGAGGTGCTCAAACCCATGCACAGCCTGTATATCGAGCCCTCGAAGCGTTACGCTGACCTTATCGTTCCCCAGGGTGGCAATAACATTGTGGCTATCAATCTCCTCACGGATTACATTGAGGCTCGTCTCCGCAAAGAACGCATCAAATCTCAATCTTAACATCCTGCTTTTGCAATGCAAGAGGAAGAATTTGACATAGAACCGCAATCTCAGAACGAGTCGGAGTCTCCTGATCTCATTCCGCACAACTCTGACCCTATTGGCTCCGTTTCCGAGGAATCGCTGCCTCCAGTTGAGGAGAAAATGGTGTTGCGCACCGACAATCTCGTAAAGAAATACGGCCGGCGCACCGTGGTCAATCACGTATCCATCAATGTGACGCAAGGCGAGATTGTCGGTCTTCTCGGTCCTAATGGAGCTGGGAAAACCACCACTTTCTACATGACCGTCGGACTTATCACACCCAATGAAGGTAAGATATATCTCAACGACAAGGATCTGACCAAATACCCTGTCTATCGCCGTGCGCAAAACGGCATTGGCTATCTTGCGCAGGAAGCCTCCGTATTCCGCAAGATGACAGTGGAGGACAATATCCGTTCTGTGCTGGAGATGACACCGCTCACAAAAGCGCAGCAAAAAGAAAAACTTGAAACCCTAATTGAGGAATTTTCTCTTCAAAAAGTTCGCAAAAATTATGGAGACCGACTTTCCGGAGGTGAGAGGCGCCGTACTGAGATTGCACGCTGTCTTGCCATCAACCCAAAGTTCATCATGCTTGATGAACCCTTTGCCGGAGTTGACCCTATTGCCGTGGAGGACATCCAGTCCGTTGTCCATAAGCTAAAAGCGAAAAACATAGGTATTCTCATCACCGATCATAATGCTAATGAGACCCTGAATATAACTGACCGCGCTTACCTACTATTCGATGGTAAAATTCTCTTCCAGGGAACATCAGAGGAGCTCGCCGAGAACCCCATTGTTCGCGAAAAATATCTCGGTCGCGGTTTCATGTTCAATAGAAAGAAATTCACTGATTGACCCCAACCTCCTCATCAACTCTTACGTAATTTTTTCATTTACACAAATACATATATTTTAACCTTAATCATGACAGAAAAGAAAGAGTTATTATTCGACCAGTTCCCGCCCGTCAGCACTGAAGAATGGCGTGCGAAGGTCGAAGCTGACCTTAAAGGCGCCCCGTTTGATAAAAAACTCGTGTGGCGCACGAATGAAGGCTTTAATGTCCAGCCAATGTATCGTGCCGAAGACATAGAGGCTCTCAACACAACCGATTCACTCCCCGGTGAATTCCCCTACGTACGCGGTACTCGTGTCGACAATGACTGGCTCTCACGTCAGGAAATAATTGCCGACTCTGCCGAAGAGGCCAACAAAATTGCCCTTGACGTACTCTGCAAGGGTATTAACTCTCTCGGCTTCAAGGTGTCCGACGCTACTTCCGCTGAACTTGAAATGCTCCTCGCTGGAATCGAGCTCCCCGCTGTTGAACTTAATTTCAACTGCTGCCCCCGCAAGGCTCTGGAATTTGCCAAAGTTCTCGTGGCTTACATAAAAGCTGCCGGAGCAGAATCAACATTCCGCGGCTCAATTGACTTCAACCCCTTCCGTAAGGCCCTCAAGCATGGCGTTGAATTCCCCGGTGATATCGCCACCATGGCAGTTGAGATGCTCGATATCGTTAAGGATGTTCCCGGTCTGAAAGTGCTTGCAGTTGACAGTGTTATGCTATCCAATGCCGGTGCTTACATTTATCAGGAACTCGGCTATGCTCTCTCCTGGGGCGCGGAATGGCTCTCCATGCTGACCGATAAGGGCCTTGATGCAGCTCTCGTTGCTTCACGTATCAAATTCAACATGGGAGTTTCCAGCAACTATTTCATGGAGCTGGCTAAATTCCGTGCTGCCCGTATGCTTTGGGCACAGATCGTGAAACAATACGGTGTTGCAGATGACGCCTGCAAAATGGCTGTTCACGCTGAAACTTCACGTTACAATCAGACCATCTACGATGCTTATGTCAACCTCCTCCGTAGCCAGACCGAATGTATGTCGGCTGCCCTCGCAGGTGTTGACTCCATCACCGTCACTCCGTTTGATACTCCTTATAAGAAACCCGATGAATTCTCTGAGCGCATTGCACGCAATCAGCAGTTCCTTCTCAAGGAAGAAAGTCATCTTGACAAGGTTGTTGACCCTGCGGGTGGTAGCTACTATGTTGAAACCCTCACCGTAGCAATTGCTGAGCAGGCTTGGAAAGTATTCCTCGGAGTGGAAGAACTCGGCGGTTTCCTTGCTTGCGTCAACAACGGAACCGTCCAAAAAGCCATAACTGAAGCCTCTGAAAAGCGTCACACCGATGTGGCCCGTCGCAAGGAAATTCTTCTTGGTACTAACCAGTATCCCAATATCAATGAGCTTGCTGCTGAAAAGATTGAGGTTAAACCCGGATGTGGCTGTGGCTGCTCTTCCGAAGAGAAGGGCAACGGTGGTCTTCCTATAGCTCGCGCTGCAAGCGACTTTGAAGCCCTTCGTTTGGCCACTGAAGCTGCTGCCAATCGTCCTAAGGTGTTTATGCTCACCATCGGTAACCTTGCCATGCGTTTGGCACGTGCCCAGTTCTCAACTAACTTCTTCGGTTGCGCCGGATATGAAATTGTTGATAACCTTGGCTTTGAAACCGTTCAGGAAGGTGTCGACGCTGCTCTTGCTCAGAATGCCGACGTGATTGTACTCTGCTCGAGCGACGATGAATATGCAACTCTCGCTCCCGAGGCTTTCAAATATCTCGATGGACGCGCTCAGTTCGTTGTAGCCGGTGCTCCCGCTTGCATGGATGAGCTCAAGCAACTCGGAATCAACGATTACGTTCACGTTCGTTGCAACGTGCTGGATGTTCTCCGCGATTTCAATAACCGTCTTCTAAAGTAATCACTGTTTCACCCCATATTATCATTTATCATGAGACCCGATTTCAAAACCATTGATATTACAAAAGACGCTTTCGGCGTGCAGCATGCCCCGATAGCCGAGGGTGAAAAGTGGATCACCCCCGAACTGATTCCTGTAAAGAACGTCTATACTAAATCCGATCTTGAAGGGCTCGAGCACCTGAATTATGTTTCCGGTCTCCCCCCGTTCCTCCGCGGTCCGTATAGCGCCATGTATCCTCTGCGTCCTTGGACCATCCGTCAGTATGCCGGATTCTCTACCGCCGCTGAATCAAACGCTTTCTATCGTCGTACCCTCGCTGCAGGTCAGAAAGGTCTCTCCGTAGCGTTTGACCTTGCGACTCACCGTGGCTACGACGCTGACCACGAACGTGTTGTGGGCGACGTTGGTAAAGCCGGTGTTTCCATCTGTTCGCTTGATGACATGAAGGTCCTTTTCGATGGAATTCCTTTGAATAAGATGTCTGTATCCATGACCATGAACGGTGCTGTTCTCCCCGTGCTTGCTTTCTACATCAATGCAGGTCTTGAGCAGGGAGCTAAACTCACCGAAATGGCAGGTACCATCCAGAACGACATCCTCAAGGAGTTCATGGTGCGCAACACCTATATATATCCTCCCGAATTCTCGATGCGCATCATAGCCGATATCTTTGAATATACTTCACAGAACATGCCCAAGTTCAACTCAATCTCCATCTCTGGATATCACATGCAGGAAGCAGGTGCTACCTGCGACATTGAGTTGGCCTATACGCTTGCTGACGGTCTCGAGTATCTCCGCGCAGGTGTAAATGCAGGCATGGACATCGACGCATTCGCTCCGCGCCTGTCATTCTTCTGGGCAATTGGTATGAACTTCTTCATGGAGATTGCCAAGATGCGCGCCGCTCGTATGCTTTGGGCCAAGATCGTAAAGCAGTTCAATCCAAAGAATCCCAAGTCGCTTGCGCTCCGCACTCACTCGCAAACTTCTGGATGGTCGCTTACTGAGCAGGATCCCTTCAATAACGTTGGCCGTACATGTATCGAAGCTGTGGGCGCTGCCCTCGGCCATACTCAGTCGCTCCACACCAACGCTCTTGACGAGGCCATCGCACTTCCCACCGATTTCTCTGCGCGTATAGCGCGTAACACCCAGATCTACATCCAGGAGGAAACAATGATCACTAAGCAGGTTGACCCCTGGGCCGGTTCTTACTACGTTGAAGCACTCACCAACGAGATTGCTCATCGTGCTTGGGAACACATTCAGGAAATCGAGAAGCTTGGCGGTATGGCAAAAGCAATTGAAACCGGTCTGCCCAAGCTCCGCATCGAAGAAGCTTCCGCTCGCACTCAGGCTCGCATTGACTCAGGTCGCCAAACCATTGTCGGTATCAATAAATATCGCCTTGATCACGAAGATCCCATCGATATCCTTGAGATTGACAACACCGAGGTGCGTAAAGAGCAAATTGAACGTCTCAACGAGGTTAAAGCAAACCGTGACGAGGCCAAAGTTAAAGAAGCACTTGAAGCTATCACTGAATGTGTGCGCACAAAAGAAGGCAACCTCCTTGACCTCGCTGTCAAAGCCGCCGGCCTCCGTGCCACTCTCGGTGAAATCTCCGACGCATGCGAAGCTGTTGTCGGCCGTTATAAAGCAGTAATCAGAACTATTTCAGGCGTGTACTCCAACGAAACTAAAGGTGATGCCGACTTTGAGAAGGCTCAGAAAATGTGTGAGGAATTCGCTAAACGCGAAGGTCGTCAACCCCGTATCATGATTGCCAAGATGGGCCAGGATGGTCATGACCGTGGTGCCAAAGTTGTAGCAACCGGTTATGCTGACTGTGGTTTCGACGTCGACATGGGGCCTCTTTTCCAGACTCCGGCCGAAGCCGCCCGTCAAGCCGTTGAAAATGACGTACACATCCTGGGTGTCAGCTCGCTTGCAGCTGGTCACAAGACCCTCATTCCCCAGGTGATTGAGGAACTCAAGAAACTTGGACGTGAGGATATTCTTGTCACTGCCGGTGGTGTTATCCCTGCTCAGGACTACGACTTCCTTTACCGTGCAGGTGTGGCCGCAATCTTCGGCCCCGGCACCCGTATCCCTGTTTCAGCTATCAAGATGCTTGAAATTCTCAACGATCAGGAGTAATAACCTCTCGTTGACTTTTCCGCTATAAATATCGGCGGTGTGTCAGAATCATCTTTGACACACCGCCGTAGCTTTATTATATGTCCGGCCCATATAGGAAATTTTTGTGTCTACCGCGCAAATACCAGGTTGTGGTATACACATAAATAATCAAACGTCTTCAAGGTAAAATACCTGAAGACGTTTGATATATACTTTTAAATCAACTGCCGGAGGGCAGTGCGTCAATCCGTCAAGAATTACTTGCTGGCGATTGAGCAGCTTACAGTGAGACGCAGACGGCCTTTTGCGCGACGACGGGCAAGGACCTTGCGGCCATTGGCGGTTGACATACGTTCGCGGAAACCATGCTTGTTAACTCTCTTTCTGTTAGAAGGTTGAAATGTTCTTTTCATTGCCGTATCTTGTTTTCTGTTTTTGTTTATTCACAATTCGGAGTGCAAATTTAGCTATTTTTCTCAACACTTGCAATATTTACTCCTCCAAATCCAACTTTTTTCTTCCCTACGGCTCATTATCTTCTTTTATCACCCCAATCTGCTATTAATTCCTCACCAACTCAAGCATCATCCGGCGTCCTTGCAACACTGATTTCTTGCCACAACGCTGTTGCAATAGCTATCTAAGCTAAAAAAGCTATTGCCCACTTCTTTTACGCAGCGAGGGTCGGTGCACTCGTCACCGACCCTCGCTGTGTGCGTAGTGGTAAGCTGGATTAATGATCTATGCGGAGGAAGCGGCCGGAACGGTCGAATTCTACGTCAAGGCCACTGCTCAGTTCAAGTTCATATTTGTTATGGCTCACCTCAATGCTAACAATGTGCTGGTTCTTGAAATTAGCTTTCACATAATCGGTTATAGATTTCAGAATTAGTCCATCAGGCACTTTGTTGTAACCGCAGTCAATCTCTTTCCAGTTGCCATTGCTATCGAACTCAATTTCGGTCCCGTTTTCAAGTACCACGTCATATTCTGCTCCGCCAAAGGTCTTTTTGTCAATCTTGATATGATTCACTTTCGTCTTGGCGAAGTACTTGTTTAGAGTGGCCTGCGCAGTGGCCGGCAGTTCGTTCACATTTGTGGTCACGCGGTCGCGTGCTGCCATAGGTATGATGGCGATGGCCATGAGGAGCATGGCGGTGATAAACTTTTTCATAATTCAGTTTTGTTATGGTTGTTATTTATATAACACTCAATGCATGCTTGATTGTTTTGTCATTTGCCAATGCATTTGTAGTCAAATCCCTCTTCAGTAAGCTCAGCCGGATCATATATGTTTCGGCCGTCAACAATCAAATTGCCTCGCATGGCTTTATGCACCACACGCCACGAGGGTAGACGGAATTGTTTCCATTCGGTCATCAATGCAATTGCATCCGCGTCGATCGCTGCGTCATACATGTCGCGGGCATAGCTAACTGCATCGCCGATCCTTCGCTTGCACTCATCCATCGCCACGGGATCGTACACCACAACCTGCGCACCGCTTTTGAGCAGATGCTCAATCACAACCAAGGCTGGGGCTTCGCGCATATCGTCGGTTTCCGGTTTGAACGCCAGTCCCCAGATGGCAACGCGCTTACCCTTAAGCGAAGGGAATGAGGCTGCGAGTTTGTTGAACACCACAAGTTTCTGCGCGTCGTTCACCTCCTCCACAGCTTCGATTATTCGCATGTGGTAACCATTGTCTCTTCCTGTTTTGGCTAATGCCTTGACATCCTTCGGGAAACAGCTGCCACCGTACCCACAGCCGGGATAAAGAAACTTGTTGCCAATCCTTGCATCGCTTCCGATACCCTTGCGCACCATGTTGACATCGGCCCCTACAAGTTCACAGAGGTTGGCTATGTCGTTCATGAACGAGATGCGCGTAGCAAGCATTGAATTGGCTGCATATTTTGTCATCTCGGCCGATGCTATGTCCATGAAAATGACTCTGAAATTGTTAAGGAGGAAAGGACGGTACAGTCGCTCCATAACTTTGCGTGCGCGAGCCGAGTCTGTTCCTATCACCACTCGGTCCGGCGACATGAAGTCCTTTATCGCCGCTCCCTCTTTTAGAAATTCTGGGTTGGAGGCTATATCGAATTTCACATCTTTTCCGCGACGGGCAAGTTCATCGGCTATCTCCGCCCGTACAATGGCCGAGGTTCCCACCGGAACAGTGCTCTTGGTCACGAATATGGTATAGCGATGGATGTGGCGACCGAAATCGCGGGCCACGGCTTTGACATATTGGAGGTCGGCGCTTCCATCTTCGTCAGGTGGAGTACCAACCGCGCAAAAAACCACATCCACATTATCTATACATTCTGCAAGTGATGTGGTGAAATGAAGTCGGCCCTCTTTCACGTTTCGCTTCACAAGTGTGTCAAGCCCCGGCTCGTATATCGGTATCTCGCCTCGGTTTATGCGTTCAATCTTGCCCGCATCTATATCCACGCAAGTCACGTCGATACCTACTTCAGCAAAGCATGCACCGCTCACAAGCCCTACATATCCTGTTCCTACGATGGCTATGTTCATATTGTCACTGTTGATGGTTTGAGTTGCAAAGTTACAGAAATTCTCCATAGTTGTAACATGCGGACTGGTCAAAATCCATCTTTCACTGACAAAACTTTCCACGGTTTATAATTATCCGCACATTTTAGCGTTAATTTAGAGGAATGAAACTTTCGCGCTATAAATATATAATGTGTTTTGCGGCAATGCTTATGTCAGTTTTGGCATCGGCTGCCGCTGATGTTGTAATCCATGGGAAGGTTACTGATCAGGACTCTAAGCCGGTTGAGTTCGCAACCGTACGTATAAAAGGTACCGCTCTTGGGGTGACAACCGGACTGGAGGGCGATTACCGCATAACCACTCCGGCGCGCGACACTCTTGTCATAGTGTTCACGTGTATCGGATATAATGAAGAGAGCC
>CAJUSN010000010.1:8350-32277 GCA_910589095.1 uncultured Muribaculaceae bacterium | reverse complement strand
CAGGTCCGATACCTATCCCATCGGTGCAGTAATGGATGAAGCTGTGAGCGAGCTCCACACCCTGCTTGAAAAAATTGATGAAGATGAGGCTGACGCGGATGCCGACTCTGAATCAGAATCTGATGAGGATTCTGATGTGGAGGTCAATCGCTTTGCCTATGGCAGTCCTACTCAACCGCAGCCGGAGGAAGAGCGGCCGCCCACAGCTCTTGATCCGGTTACTGTGTTCGAGATGGCCCCTTATGCCACTGATGACAGGCCGGATTTGTGGGCAAACGTGAAAATTGACGATCTTCCTGACTATTCCCGTCCGCGTGACCGTGGCATTATGCTTCATGATGTGCTGGCTCGTGTGTACCGGTCTTCAGGGCTGCACACTGCGGTTGCCCGCTGCTCCCATGCCGGGCTCCTTCCGCCCGGTGAGGCCCTTGAGATAGAGCGGTTCCTTGCCGATGAATTGGTGCGTCCCGATGTAGCGCCTTGGTTCAACGGCTTCCGCAGAGCGGTCACAGAACGCACTCTGTTGCTGCCGGGCGGAGTGCATCGCCGCCCCGACCGAATAGTTTGGACAGCCGACGGACACACCGATGTGATCGACTATAAATTTGGAGAGCCTCACAAAGCTCACCATCGCCAGGTGCGCGACTATATGGATGCGCTCCACCGGATGGGCCACTCCGGAATCCGCGGATTCATTTGGTATGTAACCGCCGGAAATATTGTGCCCGTCAGCTATAAATAATATTCCCTTCCTCACCTTTTAACCACACTTTGCCCATGGCTCTTATTATTCCACGTAAATACAAGCAGAAACTTCTCCCGGAAACCACTGAAGTGGCCATAAAACTTGTGAAGGATACCTTTCAGCAACATCTTTCGCGTGCTCTAAACCTTCGCCGTGTTACCGCCCCTCTTTTCGTGCTCTCAGGAACGGGAATCAATGATGACCTCAACGGTTATGAGCGCGCAGTGTCATTCCCGGTAGCCGACCTTAACGACCGTCGCGCCGAGGTGGTCCATTCCCTGGCGAAATGGAAGCGTGTGAAACTGGAGGCTTATGATATTGCTCCGGGCTACGGTCTATACACCGACATGAATGCCATTCGTGCCGATGAAGAGCTTGACAATCTCCATTCTCTTTATGTGGATCAGTGGGACTGGGAACAGACCATCTATCCCACGGACAGAAATCTGGAATATCTCAAGGCCATGGTGGAAAAAATCTACAATGCCATCCGCCTTACTGAGCAGGCAGTGTATGACCGCTTTCCACACATCACACCGCGACTTCCGGAGGAGATCACTTTCATTCACTCCGAGGAACTTCTACAGCGTTATCCTACTCTCACTCCGCGTGAGCGCGAGGATGCGGCGGCACGCGAATGTGGTGCTGTGTTTCTTATCGGGATAGGTGCCCCGCTGAGCGACGGTGTGCCGCATGACAGGCGTGCGCCCGACTATGATGACTGGAGTTCGCCCAATTCCGATGGCTTTATTGGTCTCAACGGCGATATACTTGTTTGGGACAGTATCCTTGAACGTGCCGTTGAACTCTCTTCAATGGGGATAAGGGTTGATCCCGCCGCTCTTGAACGCCAATTGGCCGCTGAAGGCTGCGAAGGGCGGGCGTCGCTTGAATTCCATAGCCGACTTTTGCAAGGGGAGTTGCCTGCGTCCGTTGGTGGTGGCATAGGGCAGAGCCGTCTCTGTATGTTCCTGCTTCAGAAAGCCCATATAGGAGAAGTGCAAGCCTCCATTTGGCCCGAAGAGCAACGCACCGCCTGCGCCCTGGCCGGCATTGACCTACTATGATGGACTGATTAAAGTCAGAAAGTGTCGTTTTTGTACTTTTCTAACTGAGCAAGTTCGCAATACTCTTGAAGAAGAGTTTGCATTTTGTCTTTTGGGATAAGTTGCCGCTTGTATTCCGCCACCATAGTTGGGCTCAGACTGCGGCTCATTGCATATTCTACCACGGTTTTATCAGCTTCCGGGCATAAGATGATGCCTATAGAAGGATTCTCATTGCTGCGTTTTACATCGCGGTCCAAAACTTCAAGGTAAAACTCCAGTTGGCCCAAGTCTGCAGGCCTAAATTTTCTTCGCTTGAGTTCTACTGCTACAAGAGCTTGGAGTCCACGATGAAAGAATAACAGATCAGCTTTGAATACCGATGCTCCCACTTGGAGTTGGTACTCTTGGTCAACAAAAAGAAAATCTTTTCCGAGTTCAAGTATGAACTGTTTCATATGTTGAACCAATCCATTCCGAAGCTTTTTTTCGGAATGTTTCTGAGGTAACCCGAGAAAATCTATAAAGGCGGTGTCTTTAAAGAGCGTAGGAGAGTTCGGATATGTTTGGAGTAGCCCCTTTGACAGGTTGTGCTTTGAGCCTAAGAGAGATGTGTATGTATCGTTGCTTATACACCTTTCTAATTCTTTTGTTTTCAAACGTTCCCGATTGGCATATAAAATATAGAACAGTCTTTCTTCAACAGTTTTGCACCGGTTGAGGATGGTAACGTGGTTAGTGAAAGATGTATGTTGAAGAATCTGTGGCATAGGTATGTTGGCTGATTGAGCCTTTTGTGCAGTTTCCAACTGCACAAACTCGGCCGCCTTGGGTTGAACCTCATTATTTGAGCGTTGGATTAGTGCAGTTGCCGGCTGCACTAAAGAACTTGGAAGATACGATTGTAACGTTGAGAGAAATGTAGGTTCGGAATACTCCTCATAAAACAAAACCATATTGTAGATGTTTCGGCGGCTGAATCCTTTTTGTTCCGGAGCATTTGTTTTCATGTATTCTGCAAACAGAGTAACCACTTTGCTTCCCCACTGTTCCATATGAAGTTTGGATGAAACGTATGCACCGACACTCCATGCTGTAAGAAGTTGCATCTCATTCACAGCACATGAAGCTCTGCTACGGTACATGTTGATCATTGATAGCAACTCTGAGAACTGATGTTCGAGCATGGGCAGAATGTTGTTGGACTGATTCATATAGCATCGATGGGCTTTTCATTTTAGAGCTGGAAATGAGTTATAATACTATGTATATAGGATATAGGTCCACCACAGCCGCGGGGTTGCCTGAGGGTGGACCTATAACATTTTAGTTTGATACTGTCAGGGTGATGTTTCTGTAAAGCTGATGAAATGCTGTTTGTTTCACCTCACGAGTATTTTGGTCACTTCGGAGCCTTGGCGACGTATGTAGATACCGGGATTGAGTTGTTGGGTGTTGACTTTTCGGCCGGAGAGATCGTAGATTTCAACAGGTGCGTTGCTGTTGTCTATGTCGGGTATCACCGCATCTATGGCCGCCACTTCGTGAAGGTCAAGCCATGTGTCGAGTTTCGGGAAGCGGCCTTTGAGGTAGCTTTTCAGATTGTTGACCTCGCCTTCGTAAGATCCGAAAATCTTCTGACCTTTCTGGACCGACTGGTTCAGGATGGGCCATCTCACAAAGTTGAGTTTCTGCGATTCCTCAAGAGTGGCGGCATAGGCATCGATACGTTCTTCGAAAAAGTCATAATTGAAGTTGCCGTTGTAGCGCAGTTGACTCCATATTTCGCTCATCTGTTCGCGGGCATCCTTATCGTCCTTCACGATACGGTTGACGAATGCTTCCATGCCGTCGGCCTTTGATGCGTCGGAGTGGGTGTAAAGGAAATCTGTCATGTCATTTACAGGATAGGGCGAACCGAAGTTTTGGAAGCCGAGATCCACATCCCAAACCGGGCTTACAATGAAGCGGTCATCGCCACGCTCCTTTTTCATGTACATGCTCCAGAATGAGTCAAGGTTACCGTCAAGTTCACACACTATGAAATAACGGAGGAAGCTCTCGAGGTCAAGATACTTGCGGTAGCCATTTTCCGGATCTCGGAAATCGGAACTGAACAGTGCAGATTCAAGGGCATTGAAATGGTTCTCGATGTAGACCGCCTGCTGGCTGACAATTTCATCATCATCGGGTGATTTTATGGTGACCGGAGTGCCTCGGCGCGATTTGAACCATGAAGTTTCTTGGTATGCGTAAGCATCCACCTCTACGAAATATCCGCCGGTGAGCTCTTCTCCATCAATGTCAGTGGTTTCCATCTCGGTGAGTTCAACTCGGCCGGGGTTCACCTCCACTTGATCACACAGCTGGTAGCATCCCTCATATTCACCGTTGTAAATCACATCCACGAATGTGCAATAAGGTGTGAACTCCATGCCGGCTTCACGGCTTATGTCAAAGGCCACTTTGTTGCGCATCAGAGTGCGGTCGCCATAGTTGTTGATCAAGGTCCATTTCTTAGCCTTGGCAGTTGCGTCGAGCGGTTGCTGCTTTTTGTTGAATTTTATTTGGAAGGGCTTTTTAGGAAATGTCCATGAGCCGTTGCCTCGACCTTTCATTTGGGCGGAATTGTCCTCAAGAAGGGTCTTGCCATCGTCGGAAACAATCGACACGTAGCTCCCCGGGTGCTTATCGTCCTTTGATTTTATCTCGGCCATGCCCGGGGTGACGAATGAAACCAAAGGCAGATTGGTCATTTGGTAAAACTGAGTGTCGTCCCCTTCCCCCTCTTCGCCTTCAAATTCTATTTCGGCGAAATAGCCCTGGCTGTTGGTGGCCACTATTCGTACATAACGGAAGCCGCGCGAGGTGTTCACGTCAAGGTAGGTCGGTTTGCCCGATGTCAGCTCATCCTTGAATATCATTATGGGTATGGCATCGGAAAAGTCGGAATTGTTGGCGCCCTGCACTACGGCAAATCGGCATGCACCAGCCGCTCCCTGTGCAGGCGTCAATCCAACTTTTGTAATGACGTGAGGTGTTCCCAGATCAAGTCCGGCCCAATTGCGGACATAATAATAGGTTGATGGATATGAGCCTAGGAAATAAGTCGACTTGTCGCCGTCGAAGCATTTTTTTGCCTGTGTGGCGCTGGAACCCATTACGGTTCCGGTGAGGGTGGCTGCCGAAGCGCCGGCCGCCGATAAGGTCAAGAGTGAACCTATTGAAAAGATCTTGAGTAAATGTCCTGTCATGGTATAAATTTAAATTGATTGGTATGCAAGTGTTGGAACTTAGCTTTAGATTATGATATTATGTTAGTTCATTGGGCGGTTCTTGCCGGCAAGCATTCCGCAGGCAGCCATAATGTCCTCACCGCGCGAGGCGCGGATGGTGGCCGTGATGCCCAGTTGGTTTAAGCGGTCGCGAAACGCAACCATTCTCTCCTCCTGCGAACTTTTCAAGTCAGTGTCGGGGATGGCGTGGAAGCGGATGAGGTTCACTCGGCAATGGATTCCGCGGAGCAATTTTGCAAGGGCATCGGCATGACGATTGTCATCATTGAGGCCACCCCACATAATGTATTCCACCGAGAAGCGCCGCTGGTGGGCCCAGTCATATTGGCGTATCATGTCGAGCACTTCAGTGAGTGGATAGGCCCGTTGAACAGGCATCAGGCTTTCCCTCTCGTCGGCAAATGGTGAATGAACACTGAGGGCTATGTGTACCTTCGTGTCCTCGATAAGTCTGCGTAGCTCGGGGATTTTCCCTATGGACGATACCGTGATTCGTTTCGGGCTCCACGCAAGTCCCCACGGAGCGGTGAGTATCTCTATGGCCGTTTCCACCGCTTCAAGATTGTCCATAGGTTCCCCCATGCCCATGAACACCACGTTGGTGAGCTGTTCGCTCTCCTTGACCGATAATATCTGATTTATGATTTTCGCAGCCGACAGCTGTCCATGGAAGCCCTGTCGTCCGGTCATGCAGAATCGGCACGCCATTTTGCATCCCGCCTGAGAACTGACACACAGGGTTGCCCGTTCGCCGTCGGGTATCATCACAGCTTCCACGTCGCGCGACGCTTCTCCGCGAAAAAGATATTTTACCGTCCCGTCAACCGATGCCATACTCTGAAGCGGTTCTTCACGTCCTGTCACGAAATGCTCCTTCAGCCATTGGCGCGCGGCTTTCGGTAAATCTGTCATCTGGTCAATGTCGGTCACCCGCTTTTGGTAAAGCCAGCGGGCCATCTGCTTGGCTGCGAAAGAGCGCAAGCCTGCTTCGGAGGCTACCTCGGCAAGTTGGGATGCGGTCATCCCTATGAGTGGCGATTTATTCATTGTGGGGGTTGAAGTGTAATGAATGCTTGTCAACGTTTCACAAAGTTAACGCTTTTTTCGCTAATTCCCTCCACCCCTGCCACTATATTTCATAACGGATAATCTCAATTCCTTGGCGCCCGTGAAACTTAATTGTGAGTCGGTCAATCATTGTGGTGCGTTTTTGGTTTGTTAGTAGCGGAGCAGGCTCTTTTCTTTCCTTGGTTTTTACGAATGGTGAGCAACTCTTCCATGGTTGAAAATTTTGCTTCGGCAAACAGGTTTTTCAGTTCTCCGAGATAGCCTAATGCAGAGGCGAGCCCAATCAGATTTTTCAACGAAATCAGCCCTTTTTGCTCGAATCTCGCAACGTTTGATGTTGCTATTCCCGCCATTTTAGCTATTTCTTCACGGGTTATACCTTTTTCTATCCTCCGGTTTCTGAAATCTTCGGCCATTTTCATTGAAGTGTCATCGGCCGAGGGGAGCGTGTAGGTGTCTATAAGAGCTAAAATATTAGCAGTTTCCGGTCTCATAGGGCTTTAACTGATTAAATATTGTCATTTGCAAAGATAACAAAAAAACTTGACATTGAGTTTCTAAAAGTGTACTAAATAGTCTCATTTAATAACGCATACTGTACAAAATCAGAACATAAGATTGCAGGCAGTATTCCGGATTATGTTCTGTCTCTTTTTCACTTATTCAGCAGGCCCGTAAGGCGAATGTTAAATCCGGCGTTTAGAATTTTTAAAATCTTTTTACACTCTACGTATTGTCATTCAGTGAATTATCTGTAACTTTGCATTGCCTTTATAATCCGGATGCCAAACGGAAAAGTGGACAATTATCTTAATGCACTTGATCCTTAACTTACTCTGCTGATCCTTAAGCACCCTGGGTTGGAACATCACTTGCCTCACTACAAGGGGCCGAGCGACGTTTCACAATCTGTTATCTAAAGGCACAGCTTTAGCCCGGGCAACAATGATGCCCGTTCAGTTGAATACAATGTTTGTTAGACAATAATATACTTGAATTTTGGTTATGAGGGAGGTGCGCTTCTGTGAAGAAGTGCATCTCATTTTTTTGTACCTACCCCTTCCTATGGCGCCCCTTGGGCTAATCCATTTTGGATTACGTTTTGGCGAACTGTCAGCAGTCGGGGATGAGGCCGGCGGCGAGGAGGGCTTCGCGACGCTCAACGCAGGTGCCGCAGCGGCCACAGTGTTTTTCGCCGCCCTTGTAGCAGGAATAGGTGAGCGAATAGTCCACGCCAATCTCGCAACCCCTGCGGGCAATGTCGGCTTTGGTCATGGAGGTGTAAGGCGCGCGCAGTTCCAGATGGTCGTATGTGCCGTTGGCAATGGCCGCTCCCATTGAACTGATGAACTCCGGACGGCAGTCGGGGTAAATGGCGTGGTCGCCACCATGGTTGGCAATCATCACGGCTTTCAGCCCGCGGCTTTCGGCGAGCCCGGCAGCTATGGAAAGCATTATGCCGTTGCGGAATGGAACCACAGTGGAGCGCATGTTCTCATCCTCATAGTGTCCTTCGGGGATGGCGTCGGCTCCGCTCAGGAGTGAGCTTTCAAAGTAGCGACCCATGAAAGCAAGGTCAATCTCCACCAGCTCAATTCCGAGCCGGCGACAGTTTTCGCGGGCACAAGCAGCTTCGCGTTCATTATGATTGGCCCCGTAACTGAAATTCACGGCAAGTGCTATGCTGTCGGCATAATCATAAAGCATTGTGGTGGAATCCATTCCGCCCGACAATACAATCAATGCGTCTTTTCCCATCACTCAGCTCTGTCAAAAATCGTTACGAAACGCTGCCATCATGCGTTGCTTCACCATATCCTGATGTTCGGCATCGCCATAATTGGCAAACGGATAGATGGAAATACCGCCGCGCGGTGTGAACAGTCCGATCACTTCAAGATAGCGCGGATCCATGAGTTTCACCAGGTCCTTCATGATTATGTTGATGCAGTCCTCATGGAAGTCACCGTGGTTGCGGAAGCTGAAAAGATACAGTTTGAGGCTTTTGCTCTCCACCATTCGCTCGCGCGGTATATAGTTGATGAGTATTTTTGCAAAATCGGGTTGACCGGTTTTGGGGCAGAGTGAAGTGAATTCCGGACAGGTGAATGTTACGAGATATTCAATGTCAGGGTGCTTGTTGATGAATGTTTCAAGCACTTCGGGGGCATATTGTGTGGGGTATTTCACGCCGGCTGCTCCCAGCGAGCTTACCCCTTCAAGTTCGTTTTCGGTTCGCATAAGTGTTGGAAAATTCAGGGTTGATTGAAACGGTGCAATTGCACGTAGAGTTTAAGAATGGAGCGGGCATAGCGGTCATTGGCGGCCCAACGACCCGAGAGGTCGTTCCATGTGGGCGCAACTCCCCGTGTCACGAGTTTGAATCGTGGATCCAGGAGCGTCTCACCCTCGGGTATCGGCTCTGCGCAAGCATAGGCGTAGAGATGTTGAATCTGGGCGGTCACACCCTCCTCGATTGTGGCGAATGAACTTCCTCGTTCGCCGCGTTTCGTAACTCCCAGCCCGCAGTAGTTATGCTGGTCAGGCGAGACCATGGTGCCGTCAGAGAATTTGAACCACCCGGTTTCAAGTATGCTCTGGCAAAGGGCTATGTCGCCTCGGATGCCATATCGCCGGCCAACTGATATATAGGCTTCTGCAATGGCCGGATCAAAATCAGGGTTGTGGCGCGCCACGAAACGCTGCAACACTTCCGGCTCTATCATCGGTTCACCCATAATGGGCTGACACATGAGATATTCCACAAGCTCATCGTCGGCCATCTCGGTGAAGGGGGAGGGCATGGGGAGCTCCACTGTGGGAAGCGCCGTGGGGTCCACACTTGGCACGGGTGCATAGTCAGGCACCTCTTCAGGCCATGCTTCAGGTTGGGGTTGTGGTTGTTGCGTACTCTTTTTGCGACGTCCATGTGCATTTACCGCAGTAAGCAGCGATAATGCCATTAGGATGAGAGAGGTTGCTTTCATTTTTGTGCCGAGGGTTATTATCGTTCCACCTGTGTTAACTTGCCCGTCACGGAGTCCATGATGTAACCTCTCACGGTGATTCCTTCCGGAGGCATGAGGGGATGGCGTTCAATTAGGTCAACGGTTTCGTTCACCGCAGCGGCAGTGTCGTCAAAACCGTGCAACCAGCTGTCAAGGTCAATGCCGCAATGCTTCATGAGTGTGATATTGGAAGCGGGTACACCGCGCTCGAGCATCAGATGCTGCATCTCCGCGCTATCCATTCCTTGCACTCCGCAGTGGGTGTGACCAATGACCATTATCTCCGTCACGCCAAGCTCATACACCGCCACCAGCAGGCTACGCATGGCGCTGTCGAAAGGGTTGGTGATGGTGCCTCCGGCATTCTTTATTATTTTCATGTCGCCGTTGCGGAGACCGAGGGCGGCGGGGAGGAGTTCTACCAAACGGGTGTCCATGCAAGTCACTATGGCTATCCGTTTGTTGGGATATTTGTCGGTGAGGAAACGTTCGTATCCTTTCTGCTCGACGAACTCCTTGTTGTACTTTAGAATCTCTTCAATCATCGCGATTGTCAATAATACATCAATATATATATCGTTTTATTCTTTCGGTGTAAATCGTAAAGCCTTGCCTCTCACTGAGGAAAAGAGCACTCCGAATCGGTAGGCGGATTCGCCGTTGACCATTGTGAAGTCCACTTTATTGTTCACCGTGAGTCCGCTCAGCGGGGTCCATCCACATCGGCTCAGGGCCCAGGCATCGGTAATGGTATATGGCTCGCAGTCGTTGTCCACCATCACAAGGTCGGCGTAATATCCGGGACGGATGAATCCGCGGCGGTCAATACCGTAGATAATGGCGGGGTTATGACACATTTTGGTCACAACATCGCGTATGTCAAACAAGCCTTCTTCCACCATCTGGAGCATGAGGGTGAGGGAGAATTGTATCAGCGGCATGCCCGACACGGCCGTAAGTGCCGTGCCACGTTTCTCTTCAAGAAGGTGGGGCGCGTGGTCGGTGGCAATGGTGTCGATACGTCCATCTTTCACAGCCTCGCGGAGTGCGTCGCGGTCAGCCGGACGTTTTATGGCCGGATTGCATTTTATGCGTGCGCCAAGCATTGAATATTGCTCATCGCTGAAGGCCAGATATTGCGGGCACGTCTCGGCCGTGATAAGTTTACCTTCAGGAGCACCCGGTTCGAGAAGTTGGAGCTCGTCGGCTGTGGAAACGTGCAACAGGTGTAGACGGTGGTTCATCTTTCGGGCAGTTTCCACAGCGCGTTGTGATGCCTTCATGCACACCTGATGATTGCGTATCACCGGATGGAACTCCATCTCCAGTTCTTCGCCGTAGCGGCTCACAACAGCTTCGCGGTTGGCTCGCAGCAGCGCCTCATCCTCGGCATGCACTGCCATGAGTGCCGGCACTTCAGCCATGATACGCTCCATAACCGTTAGAGAATCCACTAACATACCGCCTGTCGATGATCCCATGAAGAGTTTCACACCTGCACACTTGGTATAGTCAGTGGCTTTGAGCTCTTCAAGATTATCGGCGGTAGCCCCGATGAAAAATCCGTAATTGGCCAGGCTCACTTCCGAAGCGCGCTTAAGCTTGTCGGCGAGCGCACGGCGGTTGACTGTGGGAGGCTTGGTGTTAGGCATGTCAATGAACGAGGTGACGCCACCTGCCACGGCAGCGCGGCTCTCCGTGGCCATGTCGGCCTTATGGGTCAGACCCGGATCGCGGAAATGCACATGGGTGTCGATCACCCCCGGCAGAAGCAAACGGCCGCCTCCATCGATCACCTCGGCGCCTTCCATCATGGATGGATCGGGGTCGCCTGCGCCGGTGGTGGCTATGAACTCGCCTTGCGTAAGCACATATCCCAGATTGGCTGTGCCTTCATTGACCACTATTACATTGTGAATGAGCGTTCGTTTCTGTTCCATTGTTTCATCATTCTACGGGTTTGGGATACTTTCTGAACCAGCTGGACAGCTTAAGCTGCATAACCCCGAAGAATGCTTCTCCGAAAATGCCACCTGACATTTTGCTGGTGCCGAGCACACGGTTCACAAACACAATCGGTACCTCCACTATCTTGAATCCGCACTTGGCGGCCGTGAATTTCATCTCTATCTGAAATGCGTAGCCCTTGAAGCGTATCTTGTCAAGCTCAAGTGTTTCTAATACGCGCCGGCGGTAGCAAACGAATCCTGCAGTGGTGTCATGCACCTTCAGTCCGGTGACTTTTCGCACATACACCGAAGCGTAGTAGGACATTATCACGCGACCCATGGGCCAGTTCACCACATTCACACCGGTAACATACCTGGAACCCACCGCAACGTCGGCCCCACCTTCGGTTACCGCCCGGTAAAGCTCGGGCAGCGAGTCGGGGTTATGCGAGAAGTCGGCATCCATCTCGAAGATGTATTGGTACTGCTTTCGTTCCAAAGCCCAACGGAAGCCGGCTATGTAGGCGGTTCCGAGACCCAATTTGCCTTGGCGTTCCACAAGATGCACGCGTCCGGGATTGGCGGCCATCTTCTCTCTGACAATGTTGGCGGTGCCGTCAGGTGATCCGTCGTCGATGATGAGCACATCCATCCTCACGGGTTGGCGAAGCACTGCGTCAATGATGTCCGACACGTTCTCGCGCTCGTTGTAAGTGGGGATAATGACCACACATTCCGACGGGCGGACACTCTGCATGGGCTTTGTTGCCGGTGATTCGTTCATGTTCAGAATTTATATGTCACCCCTATCAGACCGCCGATGCCCTGCGAAGGCAGGCCGCCTATAAGGGTGTAATGATGATTCAGTAAGTTGTCAACGTCGGCCCAAACGGTCCAACGGGTGTTGATTCTGTAAGCTGCTCCCAGGTTAAGGCTGTTTACAAGGCCCATGCTGTGGAGCGTAGATTCGGGGGCAGAAGCCTCGCGCAGCCCCATTTTGCGGCCGCCGCGGTATTCCCATCCCAAGTTGATGTCAAGTTGCTCCATCGGAGTGACACGCAGGTTAAGTGCGGCCACATATCGGGCGCGGTCGCGCCACAGATAATAGCCTCTGTTGATTTTCTGCGGAGCCATTTCGAAGCTGCCCGACAGGTCTATAAGATTACGGTAGCGGTAGCCCAGACCGAAGTGGAACTTGTAGCCCTTCATGTTGATTTTTTCAAAGAAGAGCATGTCGCCGGTGGTCATGGAGGGCATCAGCCAGTCGTTGGCAACGGCATAGCCTGCCGAAATCTGCGAATAGAAGCCCTTGAAGAGCCCAACTGTCACGCCTACCTCGCCGTCCAGCACAATGTGTGAGTTGCCGTAAGCCATGTTGGGGAGGCCGTAGTAGCTCACGTCGAAGAGCGAGCCGAGAGTGTTTTGGCGTTCTCCACCGTTGGCTTTCACATAAAGCGTCACGAAATTGCTCGGCTTCCATGTGGCCTGTGCGGCGGGAGAGATGTGAAATGCGCGTCCGCAGTTGAATGTAAAGTCAAGGTTAAGGCCAAGGTCAACGTCTATGCGTTTCCATGTGGTGCGGTAGAAGGGCCGTAGCGACAGCAAACCGTGGGAAAAAGAGCCCTGAGGCAGGAATGTTGATGTCATTGCCTCCGGAATGTAGCTGTAGGAGGCGTGGTTGCCGTAGGTGAGATAAGAAAAGCGAAGCTCCATGCCGGTTGACTGCGCTCCCCATACGGCTGCCGAAGCCAATGCACTTACGGCAATCTTGTTCTCACGCACCGGCTTGAGCGGATCGGCAAATTCGGGATAGTCGCCGGCAACGCCTGCAAGGATATGGTTGCCGTAGGCGAAATGCCCGTAGCTCAGTCCCAGGGCAGTGTTCCATTTTCCAGTGGTCATGGTCCAGAGGCCCTGCGCATTGAGTCGGTGAACATTCTGGTCGCGCAGTCCGTCGCGATATTCAGCTGTGCCATCAGGCAGCTCCGTGAAAACGGATCCCGGGGTGTTGAAGCGGGCGAATGTGTAATCGAGACCCAGATCAAGATATGAATCTCGTCCCACGGCGCTGTGAAGTGCGGCACCTATGGTGGCCACGTTGCGCCGCAGGCGTGAGCTCCCCTCGCTGTCAAGCCAGGTGTTGTCGGCGCGATAAGAGGAGCCGTTGTATTGCATCCAGCCGTTCAATCTCACCCGGTCATTGTCAATGAATTTGTAGCCGGCCGACGCGCCAAGGTTGAAAGCGGGCAGGTAGCCGGCCGATGCGTAGCCTCGGAACGGGGAACGATAGATGGTGTCGGCATAGGCGGCCGGTGCCAGCGAAGAGATGGAGGTGGGCACTCCCACCTTTATCTGGCGCATTCCGTAGGATAGTCGTTGTGAGGGGAGTGCAGGAAGACTTACTTCCGGACTTACATTGAGTTTGACGGCATCCGTGGGTTTCACCTCTTCATGGTGCTTCACGGTGATCTCCTGATTCAGCTCCTCCTGGGCCATTGCGGGAATTACCGAGGAAAGTGCCAATGCAGCGGTGAGGAGGGTGGTTTTACCTTTGCCGAATATGCTGTTGATATGTAGTGTCATAGTGATGCTGGATTATCGGTTGAGGCGTTCGTTGATCATGAGGAATATATCCTCGTCATTGTCCGGATAGTTGCTCTTTAGGCTCTTGAGATACTCGTTGGCTTCATAGCCATGTCCCTGTTGACGCAACGCATCGGAGAGGACAATGAAGGCACGCGCCAGCCAATAGTTGTGGGGAGTGCCGGCGTTGATGAGTGCGTCGGCCGTGGCGCGGGCTTCTTCTGCTTTGCCGTTGTCAAGCAGTGACTGGGCCAGATACACGGCGCTCTTGGCGCCATACACATCGCTTGGAGTCTTTGCCAGTTCGCGCCATGTGGTGTACGCCTCCTCGTGGCTGCCCTTTGCGTCAAGAGCTTCCGCGCGACTGAACTGCACTTCTTCAAGCGAAGTGGTGCCCGGCGCCGATGTGGAGATAATCTTGTCGGCTGTGGTTATGGCATCGTCGTAGCGGTGAAGGTCAAGGCTCGTGCGCATCACGCCCATGCGTGCCTCGTTTAGCACACGTGGCGATGAAGCGCGCTTCTCAAGCTCGCGGTAGGTGTTGAGCGCCACTTCGGCTTTTCCTTGGTTGAGCTCATTGTCGCCTTTGAGCAGCAGGGCGTCCTCGGCCACATCAGCGTCAGGATAGTCCGTGAGTATGCCTGTGATATATTCCAGTGCGGTTGCCGCGTCCCCCTCGTTGGATGCTGCTTCGGCCAAGTAATAGAGCGCTTGCGGCTGATAGGAGCCCTGAGGATAATCGCGCAGGTAATCGGTAAGCATTCCGGTACGCTGTGAGTCGATATACTCATTTTCGGCAGCTTGGAATGCCACAACATCAAGCGTGGAGGGGTCAATGCGCGGAGCATTGGGCACCGAGTTGACGAATTCGGCGAATTCCGGCAATTTCCCTTGTGCGGCATATATCTGTTTCAAGTCGTCGATGGCCGTCTGGGCCTCTTCGCTGGTGGGGAAGTCTTTGACAACCGTCTTATATGCATCTATTGCCGCTGATGTGTTGCCGGCATTGTATTGTGTCACTGCAAGCTGCAGGTATGCCTTGCGCCCTTGTGAAGAGTTGGGATAGGCGGCGGCAAGGTCGGTGTAAGTCTCTACGGCATCGGCATTTTGACCCAACTCTACGAATGCCTGGGCTTTTTCAAGCATGGCAGCGGGTACCAGAGGCGAATTGGGGAAGCGGGCTATCATGCGGTCCATCGCATCGATGAGTTTGGCTTGCTGGCCCTGACGTCCCTCCATGAGGGCAGCCTGATACATGGCGTAGTCGCCACTCTCGGGATTTTCATCGTAGGCGCGTGTGTACACCGTGGCTGCTTCTCCCGGACGTTCACTGTAGTAAAGGCAGTCGGCCAGTCGGTTCAATGCGTCGGAACGCATGGCTTTTGTGACTGAACGGTTGTCGGCCACGCGGCGGAAATCCTTTATGGCGTCATCCCAGCGGCTTTGGCGGAAGCGGGTGTACCCAAGGTTATAATATGCCAGCGGGCGATTGGCGTCGTCGGAGGGTGCCACCTGCAGATAATCGAGGTAGGATTGAGCCGCTTCTTCAAGCTGATCGGCCTCAAGGCGGGCATTGGCAAGCCAAAGCAGGCTCTGGCGGTGGAGCGATGTATTGGCGTTCTTGATGGCCGAGGCCTGCTCAAGGTAATCTATGGCGCGGTCAGTGCGTCCGGATTTCAGATCGCGGGTTCCCATCATGAACAGCACACGCTGTTTGGCCTCGATCATGCGGGCTGAGGGTGATGCGGTGGAATTTATGATGCGCAGTGCGCTCTCGTAGTCGTTGTCGCTCATGAATCCGGTGATGAGGTTCTGGCGAATATCGTCGGCATAGCGTGAGCGCGGATACTTTTTGAGGAATTCCTCCATCATGCTCACTGATTTTCCGAAAGGCACGCGGCCGCCATCCATGCGGGCCACTATGTAGTTGTAGAAAGCCTCTTCGGCCACTCGTTCGTCGTAATTGTCGGTATAGGCTTTTTCAAAAGCCATCAGAGCACCGTCGGTGTTCCCCTCTTTCACGTATGACTGTCCGAGATAGAGATAGGCGCTTTGGCCCATTGCATCCGGCATTTCTGTCACCTGTCGCATCATTTCGCCGGCTTCGGCATAGTCGCCGCGTTCGAAAGCGGCAATGCCGAGGATATAGTAAGCAGTGGGACGCACATCGGCTGTTTGCTGAACATATTCACGCAGGTAGGGGATGGCTGCCGATTGGTTTCCCATATTGTAGAGCGATTCGCCTGCCACACGGTTCATTTCCGGACGGAACTGAGCCACACAGTCGCCGCCAAGCACTTTGCGTGCCAGTTGTAGCGCCTGGGCATAGTCCTTGTCCATGAAGCAAATCTGACTGATATAGTAGTCGGCGGCGGTGCCCGGGTCACGGCGCGTGTCAACCTTGCGGAAGTAAGCCATGGCCTGGTCGTAGTTGCCTTCCACATACATCAGGTAGCCCAGGTAGAACATGGCAGCGTTGCCATATTCGGGATCCCGGGTAAGCTGTTCGAATATCTGACGCGCCCGTGCATTGTCACTCATAAGCATCAGGGAGTAAGCCTGACGGTAGAGCATCTCCTCGCGGCGTCCGTCGGGGAGTGCTTCCGGGCTGACTTTCTGATAGGCTTGCAGCGCTTCGGAGTAGGATCCGCGCGTGAAATAATAGTCGCCTATGGCTGTCATCACATCGCAGTAGCGCGGACTTTGCGGATAGCGGCGCAGAAAGTTTTCAAGGAGATCAAGGGCCTCGTCGTCGCCACAGTACAGTGTGGCCATCGACATGTAGTAAAGCGCCTCCTCCTGTTGTGCGGTGACGGGGTCCAGGTTTCTCACCTGGAGCAGCTGGTCGAGGCAACCCTCATAGTTCTTGTCGTGGTACATGGCCACTCCGCGTGCCATGTATCCGGCGGCGCTGCCGCTGTTGATTTGCGCCTCGGATTTAACCCCGGCTAAAGAAGCCGCGGCAACCATGGCACCGATAACAATGCGTCGTTTCATTGCGTGATTAAGGAATGAGTGATAGAAGCTTCCTGAGACATTGTTGTGGTAAGTCTCTTATTTTGCTACAAATTTACATAGAAATCTTTGCCTGACCGCATTTGCCGTCCCCTTTTTTTCGCTGGTGGATGAAAAAAGAGCGGGTCAGCGTGTGCGCTTCTCGGTTCGGACCGTGCGCTTGGGATTTGCCGGAAACCAGCCTTTGGCCACTCGTTCCTCCTGTTCGGTGATTTCGTGGATGCTCCACAGGCAGGTGAAAGCAAGTACTCCGAGAAGCACTGACCAAATGATATGCGGAATCATAAACGAGGCAATTCCGGCCGCAATTCCGGCCACCAGAAACACCCAGCGGCATCCGAGCCCGAAGTGATAGTGTGCCTTGATGACAATGGGATGAAACATCCCTATGAGCAAAAACGTGAGAAGGCCTATGGTAAGCCCGAGAAGTCCCAGGTTGGAGAGGTATTCTGTCATGATTTTGTTGGTTCTAAATAAGATTAATGTTTTGAGCAGATTTGTCAATGAAAAACTCTTAGTTGAGCATCCGGATGCAATGCGTCGGTGGGATCACCAGCTTCCTGTGGCGCCGCCTCCGCCAAACGACCCACCGCCAAATGAGCCGCCGCTTATGCCGCCACCGCCTCCTCCGAAGCCACCGCCCCCTCCGGGGCCAATGATGACCACGGGTGCAGCCAACTTGGCTATGCGATAGGGCACGCGGGTGGTTTGTCCACAGTTGCGGCACACGTAGGTTTTCTCGCCACGTCCCTCGCGCGACGTGGTGGGAGCGATAACCGTACGCGTTCCCACTGGCTGGTTGGCGCGGGCATGGCAGTGAGGACATTCACTCAGAGCCGAGGATTTATTGATGTAAGGGATCACATCCATCTCGCCGCAGTCGGGACATAACCACACGTCATAGTCAACGGAGTTGAGCTGTTCCTCGCGGTCCTGGGCGGGGGTGAGATATTTGTTGTCAGTCTCCTCGTCAAGCTTTTGCATCTGATGTGAGCAGTTGGGACACAGTCGCTTGCGGTTGCGCACATGATTCATGAGCATTATGCAGAGGAGGAATGCCGGCAATGGTATGCCCAGACCCATAAATGAGAGGAAGAGCGAGACCGGTTTGAAGGTGTTCAACCGCTCATAGCGTATCACGTCGTTGGATTTGCGGGTGCTGAAGTAGGTCCATATTATGAGCAGGAGCATGATGCTCCCGGAGATTATTCCGAACCATAGCATCATCTGCACTATGTCAAACGATTCCTCGTCAGCTCCGGCATCGTTGGCCTGTCGGGAGAGTATCTCCCCGGTGTTGGACGGATCGCGGAGCACGTCACACACCGCAGTGGTGGCTGCCAACATACCTCCGTCGTAATCGCCCTTGATGAAGTAAGGCTTGGCGAAATCACGGATAATCCGGTTGCAGAGGGCATCAGGCAGCACGCCTTCGGCACCGCGCCCCGGAGCTATGGTCATTTGACGGCGGTCGGTGATAAGCAGCAGTATGATACCGTTGTCCTTGTCGGCTTTCCCCACACCCCATTTTTCCCCCAATTCCACGGCAAACTGGATGGGTTCGTAGGTTTGGGGAATGTCGCGGAGTGCCACAACCACCGGCTCGGCAGTGGTGGAGGCCCAGGTGGCCCCGATCACTGCGTCGAGTGAGTCCACGCAGGCTTGCGAAAGGATGCCGTCAGGATTGCTCACATATCGTGTGCGGTCCGACAGATGAACGTTGGGAACCTGGTCTATATCTGTAGCCGCCTTAGTGGCAAAGCCGGTTATAATGAGGAGTATAAGTAAAAAAGTTTGTTTCATAAATAGCTATTCTTAGAGTCTGTTTGGATTTAAATGGGTTTAGCACAAAGCGAAAATCTCTCAAAATTTGCCTTTGTGATGAAACCAAGAATTATTCAAACACTCCATAGGTTAAATTCGGTTTAAATCCAAACATACTCTTAGTGGGCCTCGAGCCAGTTGTTTCCGGTGCCCATGGACACCTCCAGGGGCACACGTGCACTCCAGGCGCTTTCCATGTTCCGCTTCACAAGTTCTTTCATTGCTTCCAGCTCGGCAGGCACAACGTTGAATATCAATTCATCATGCACCTGCATTATCATTCTTGAACTCATTCCCCGGTTTAGCATTTCGTTGTAGATATTCACCATGGCTATCTTTATGATGTCGGCGGCGGATCCTTGAAGCGGGGCATTGATTGCGTTACGCTCGGCATAGCCTCTCACCACGGCTGAGCGGCTGTCGATGTCGGGGAGCATACGCTTGCGTCCTTTGACCGTAGTGACATATTTTTGCTCGCGAGCCGTTGCAATGCTCCGGTCCATATATTCCTTTACGCCCGGATAGGTTCGGAAATAGCCTGCTATCAGTTCTTTGGCTTCGGCTCGCGGAATGGACAGCCGTTCTGACAGACCGAATGCCGAGATTCCGTATATTATACCGAAATTGGCTGTTTTGGCGTTGCGGCGCTGTTCGTCGGTCACATCCTCAAGTTGCTCATGATAGATTTTGGCGGCGGTTGCGCGGTGAATGTCGGCACCTGAGAGGAATGCGTCAATCATGTCAGGGTCAGACGACAGCTCGGCCATAAGACGTAGCTCGATTTGGGAATAATCGGCTGAGAGGAAAATGTCGCCCGGATCGGCTATGAATGCTCGCCGTATTTCGCGTCCGTCGTCGGTGCGCACCGGTATGTTCTGGAGGTTGGGATTGGTCGATGAGATTCGGCCCGTAGCGGTAACGGTCTGATTATAGGAAGTATGGATTTTTCCCGTGGCCGGATTAACCATGGCGGGCAGTGCGTTGATATATGTGGCCAAGAGTTTTCTCAAGGCGCGTATCTTCAGTATCAGGTCCACTATCTCATGGTCGGCCCTGTACTTTTCCAGTATTTCCTCTGTTGTGGAGTACGCTCCCTTTTTTGTGCGTTTGGCCTTGGGGTCGATTTTCAACCGCTCGAAAAGGACTTCTCCTACCTGCATGGGCGAGCCTATGTTGAAGCGGCTTCCTGCCAGCTCGTATGCGCGGTTCTCCATCGCTTCAAGCCGCTCTGTGTAGGTGAGTGACAGTTTGGTCAGCTCCGGAGTGTCAATTCTGACTCCGGTCCACTCCATCTCGGCCAGGACCTTCACTAAGGGGAGCTCGATCTCATTGAGCAGCGGGAGCATGTCGTTGGTGGTGAGCTCCTCGGTGAGCGGTTGCATCAGTTGCAGCGCCACGTCGGCCAGTTCGCACGCTTGCTCCGGTGTGGGCTTCTGTTTGGGGTTGCGCGGAAGCATCTCGTAATCCAGGTAGGCCAATGAGAGTTTTGCCGGGTCATGCTTCATTTCTGGCGCAAGAATATAATGGGCCACTCCGGTGTCGAAATATCGGCAGCTAAGATCTATGTTCATGCGCTGCAGCAGTAGATAGTCCCGCTTCAAGTCTGCACTTACGGCGGTTATGGTGGTATCGGCGAGCAAAGGAGCTACGATGGAGCATAGCGCCTCGCGGTCGGAAGGTGTGGCCAGAGGAATGTAAAATGCGTTTCCCGTTCGGGTGGCTATCGCCATCCCGTCGATTGTGGCGGTCATAGCGTCGGGGCCGTCGGCATCCACCGTAAGGCCAATCTCTTTGGCATCGGCTGCCTCGGCTATGGCTTGGGCCACTTCCTCGGCAGTTGTCAGAGTTGCGTAGGTGTGGGGTGTAGTGGCCAGTGATTTCAGTGCCAGACCGGCTGTTGGCGCGGGATTGCTCTCCTCGGCATCGGCAAAATCAAACAAAGAGCCCATTCCCGACGGTTCTGACGCTGGTTTCTTACGGACCGAAGCCGTGGTCTCCACTGCCTCGGGCAACGAGCGGGTCAGGCGGGTAATGAAAGTACGGAACTCCAGCTTGCGGTATATTTCCAGAAGTTTTTCCACGTTCAGCTCCTTGCGCAGAAGCGATTGAGGTGACAACTCGCCCAGCGGAACGTCGGTGTTGATTGTAACCAGCCATTTCGACATTCTTATCTGTTCAGCGTTTTCCTCTATTTTGCGCTTGATGGCTCCTTTCAGGGAAGAGGCGTGGTCAAGGAGGTTTTCTACGCTGCCCCATTCACCTATAAGTTTTGCGGCTGTTTTCTCCCCAACTCCGGGGCATCCGGGCACATTGTCGCTCACGTCGCCCTCCAACGCAAGCAGGTCTATCACCTGACGCGGATTGCTTATTCCGTAACGCTCACACACCTGTTGGGGCCCGCGTATTTCAAAGCCTTCGCCACGTAGGGCCGGACGGTACATGAACACGCGGTCCGTAACCAGCTGTCCGTAATCTTTGTCAGGGGTCATCATATAGGTGATGAAACCCTCCTGCTCGGCTTTGCGCGAAAGGGTGCCTATAACGTCGTCGGCCTCATAGCCCTCCAGCTCTATGGCGGGGATGTTGTAGGCCTCCAAAATCTGCTTTATGTATGGAATTGAAGCGGTGATATCCTCCGGCTGTTTATCGCGTTGGGCCTTGTACTCGGGATAAGCGTCGTGGCGGAAAGTGTGACCGCCGGGGGGGTCGAAGCACACGGCTATATGCGTTGGCTGTTCTTTGCGCAATATCTCGTCGAGCGTGTTGCAGAATCCGAAAATTGCTGAAGTGTTGAAGCCTCCGGAGGTGACTCGGGGCGACCGTATCAAAGCGTAGTAAGCGCGGTATATTAGAGCGTAAGCATCAAGTAAAAATAGCTTCGGTTGTTCCATCGTGGGGTGTTTGGAGGTGAAAACAGAAAGTAAAATTACGCAAATAATTGTGATTATTGACATTCTTAACCATCTTTTTTGTAATTTTGCATCCGATACCACATTATGTGCCACATGAACGTCAACAGCGCAACGACACCTATAGAATCCATACGCCACTCCATAGCACCTGAACTGGAGCTTCTTAACAAGAAAATAAGCTCGGCTCTTGCTTCATCAAACGGTCTCATGAACCGGGTGGTGGAGGGCTACCTCAAAACTAAAGGGAAGCAGATTCGTCCCATTCTGGTTATCCTCACTGCCAAACTTTTCGGCGAAGTTAATGATCGGGTTATTGCGGCGGCAGCTTCTGTCGAGATGCTCCATAACGCAACTCTGATACATGACGACGTGGTGGATGAGTCCAAACTCCGTCGCTCTCAGCCAACGGTCAATTCTATTTGGGACAATCAGATTGCTGTGCTGGTGGGCGACTTTTTTGTGTCAAGCGCATTGCAGCAGGCAATTTCCACAGGCGATTTGCGCATAATCGATGCTTTGGCTCATCTGGGCAAGGTGTTGTCGCTCGGTGAGGTCGATCAGATCTACAATGCCCGCTACCATTGCCTTGATGAAAAGGCTTATTTCAAAATTATAAGCCATAAAACCGCCTCGCTCTTTGTGAGCTGCATGAAGATGGGCGCCTATGCTGTGGATACCGATGGCGAGCCTCTTGCGCGCATGGAACGCTTTGCCGAATTGCTCGGACTTTGCTTCCAGATTCGGGATGACATTTTCGATTACTATGAAAGCAAAGAGGTGGGCAAGCCTACGGGCAATGATCTCCGCGAGGGTAAAATCACACTCCCACTCCTCTATGCCCTGAATCGCACCGACCTTCCGGAGCATGATGCCATGCTTGAGCTTTCAAAAAAAGAATTGCTCGACGAGGAGGAGATTCGTACGTTGATTGACTTTGCCATACGTGCCGGTGGTATAGATTACGCCTACGCCACCATGGACCGGCTGCGTGATGAGGCTTCGGATATACTCCGCACTTTCCCCGCTTCCGAAACTGTCGACGCTCTGGCTTCGATTTTCGATTACATTATAGCCCGCCGTTTCTGACACGGTCCGAGCACTCAAAATGATGGTTGGGTGCAGTTATTTGCGGAAAAAATTCCACAATTCGCCTTTATCATGTAATTTTGCAGTAAATTCGCTTGAAAGAGCGTTATTACATTGTCGTGTCCCGGTGTGAAATGTCGCGGTTACGATAATGAGGTTGTGGCAGTTGCCGCCACCGGATAAATTAATGAATGCAGAAAACAATGAACCCACATCTATCATATCTACGCTGGCCCCTCGTGGTGCTACTCGCCTTGGTGGTGGTGGCATGTGCCAGCATGGGCCGTCCGCAAGGAGGTCCGCGCGATGAGGAGCCGCCGGTATTTGTGAAGAGCCGTCCTTTTCCAGGTGCGCTCAATGTCAAGTCGGACAAAATCATCATTGAATTTGACGAAAATATCCAGGTCGACGACCCGATGAACAAGATTGTGGTTTCACCTGCCCAGAAAAATCCCGCCAAAGTTTCAGCTGTTGGCCATCGCGTCACCGTGCAGCTCCTTGACACACTTAAGGAGAACACCACTTACACCATTGACTTCACAGATGCGATAAAGGATCTCAACGAGGGCAACGTGCTTGACGGTTTTGCTTTCGACTTCTCTACCGGTGATGTGCTGGATTCTCTAAGCATCTCGGGAATGGTGTTCGCTGCCGAAAATCTTGAGCCGGCGCAGTCAATGCTTGTGGGCGTTCATTCCAATCTTTCTGATACGGCTCTGACCACTCTCCCCTTCGACCGAATTACCCGCACGAATCAGCTCGGGCAGTTCACCGTGCGCAATCTCAAGCCGGGGCAATATCATCTGTTTGCTATCAACGATGTGAACCGCGACAATAAATGGGACCGTTCGGAGGATATTGCATTCTATCCCGTAACCGTCTCTCCTACCGCCGAGCGCATGAGTGTTTCAGATACCATAAAGGCGGCCGACGGTGTGACCGATTCCATAGTTACCGTCGATGTCACAGCTTTTTATCCCAATGATTTGCTGCTCACATGGTTCAATGAGAATTATAAGAGCCAGTACATGGTGAAAAACGAACGTCGTCAGCGCAATAAGATTGCGTTTGAATTCGGCGCGCCCTCCGACACTTTCCCCTCCTTGCGGTTCGTGGGCGGACCATACGATGGGGAGGATTTCACTCTGCGCTCTGTGCTTGAAGCTTCCGCCACGCGCGACACCCTTACTTACTGGATTGCCGACACGGCCGTAGTGGCTCTGGATTCAATTTACCTTGCAGCCACATATCTTCGCACCGACACTCTCGATCAGCTGTCGTGGACCACTGACACTCTCAATTTCTCACTGCGCCCTCAGAAAAAGAAGGAACAGAAAAAGAAAAGGGATGAAGAGGCCGACACAGCTTCAACACCCAAAATCACTCTGCTGAAGG
>CAJUSN010000010.1:0-8340 GCA_910589095.1 uncultured Muribaculaceae bacterium | reverse complement strand
ATTTCAACATTGCCAACCAAGCTGAAATATACTCGCCACTTATTCTCACGGCCGACGAGCCATTCCGTTCATTTTCACCGGAAGCCATACATCTTGAAATAAAGGAGGGTAATGATACGGTGTGGACCGCAGTGGATCCTCCGCAGTTCTCGCAGTCCGATCCATATAAACCTCTCACATTGCGGGCCGATTACAACTGGGAGCCGGGCGCCAAGTATCGCCTGTCAATCGACACGCTCTCCATGGTGGGCATTTACGACCATCATAATGGGAATCTCAACTTTGAGTTTTCAGTGCGTCCCCGCGAGGATTACGGTAACATTACTTTCAACATTACCGGTCTTGACGGTCAACCCGCCATAGTGCAGCTGCTTAATTCGCAGGATGCCCCGGTGAGGACTGTCCCGGTGGAGGGGTCTGTGGCCCGCTTCGTCAACATGCTCCCCAACACATATTATGCCCGCTTATTCCTTGACCTCAATGCCAACGGAAAGTGGGACACCGGTTCTGTCACTGACTCCATTCAGCCTGAAGACGTGTTCTATTTCCCTAAAAAGATTGCCCTAAAGAAAAACTGGGACATCACTCAGCCGTGGGATATCTACGACACAGCTGTCGACCTCCAGAAGCCCATGGAAATCAAGAAAAACAAGCCGAAACCAAAGGCTGGTGAGCAGCAGTATCAGTCCACTGAAGAGGATGACCAGTACTATGATGAGTTTGGTAATCCGGCCGTGGATCCCGATGATCCTTTCGGTAAACGCAAGAACAGTAACTACAACAGAACGAATCCGTCGAATACCATCGGCCGCAATGGCCTCAGATAACACATTCCGTCATGAATCCCGCCACTGAATTACGCCCGATACCGTCGGAACCAACTCTTCGCCGACTCCCTTGGTATCTTGCCTACGTAAGTTTGCTAAAATCCCAAGGTGTTGGCCACATTTCGTCCACTGCCATATCCAAGGAGATAAACGTCGATGCGTCGCAGATTGCCAAGGACCTGTCAGTGCTGCGCATCAAAGGTAAAACCCGTATTGGCTATCAGGTAGATGAACTTGAACAGGCCCTCGGTAATTTTCTCGGCTTCACCGCTTCACATAAGGCAGTGATGATGGGCGTTGGTTCGCTTGGAGCTGCCCTTATCTCCGACCGCGGTTTGCAACGTTTCGGTCTTGACGTGGTGGCCGGATTTGATACCGACCCATCAATAATAGGCAATGTCATAAAGGGTGTGCCGGTGTTCGATGTCTCGGAACTTCCTGTGCGCCGAAAAGCCTACGATGCTGAAATTGGCATCATTGCTGTCCCGGTTGACCATGCGCAGCAGGCTGCCGACATGTTGGTGCAAGCAGGAGTGAAGGCGCTTTGGAATTTCACCCCGTTCCGCATAAGCGTTCCCCCGGGAGTGGTGATTGAAAACACCTCTATTTATGCCGACCTTGCCGTGATTTATAACCGCCTTTCCGCTTGTCGCCGATGAAAATTATTGTAGTAGATTCGCTTGCTCCGGCCACTTTTGAGCTCATAGCCGACTCGGCCGTGACACTTCCCGGACGCCCCATGTTTCTCCCCGACATTCCCGAGGTTGACTCCTGGGTGGCCCTGCCGCTTTTGGGAGTGCGGCTGTGCCGACTTGGCAAAACCGTGGGCGAGAAGTTTGCCCCTCGCTATTTTGATGCCTGTACCGTGGCCTTTCGCCTCCTCCCTTTGGATTCATCCGGTCAGGTGGTAAAAGGCGTAGCAGCCGTTATTGATTCTGGCCTTATGCTCGGCCAGTGGGACGCGTTTCCTGAAGGAAACTCCCTTGCCATAGACGCATGTGGTGAGTGCATTGATTTCCCTGTGGGCCAAATTTCCCGGGCTATTTCTACCCTATCACTTTACGCTACCCTCAAAATGGGCGATGTACTCCTCTTTCCCCTCCGGCTCCCCCTTACTCCAGCATCCATCGGCACCACCCTCTCCGCTTCCATCAATTCCCGTCCACTCACAGCTGTCCGCCTCAAATAATCCGCTCAGATAGTGTTCCCGCAGGTTCCTGTATGAAAAGGTTGTTTGATCGAGATACGCGCTTTTGACATGGAGGACATGTAGGTCGCATCATGCAGGGGTCATGGAAGATTCCGTAGGATGGTCCAAAGAAGCATGGCTATGAGAATGGCAACAAGTAGAGGGGTAGAGGTCATGGCGCGTTGGAAGCGCGGATAGCGGTTGCGCATGAGTTCAGCGGCGGCCATAAGTGCAAGTAATGGTGCCATCAGCAGTAGCAGTGCATTATAATGCCATGCCTCAGCCCAGCGACCATGGAGTAAGGCGTGGAGACATCGTTGTGCCCCGCACCCCGGGCAGTCAAGCCCGGTGACAACCTTTACAGGGCAACGTGGGAAAAATATTGTGTCGGCGGGGTCCCACCACCAATAAGCGGCTACTCCGCCAAGCAGGGCAGCCGCTATAAGCGCTATTACAATGAGGCGCCGGGCGTTCATTGTGCAAACATGAGCACGAACTGGAATGGTACGGCAACCAGGCCTGCCACAATGGATATGATGAGCCACAGTTCGGCACGTTCGCTCGCTTTCTGCGCTTCAACGTACTGTCCGCGGTCATAAAGAGGATTCACGCGTGCGGCGTAAATCACGCCGATGATACCTGTGATCATGCAGCAGCAGATGATGGAGGCAACGCACCACCCGAGATAGGATGGCGGCCGCTGCGGCCGTCCGTCGCTCACGGTATGGATCGGAGGCGCCGGTCTGTAAGGTGGGGGAGGGGGTGGCAACATTGGGGCTGCCGGACGGTGATTCTCCGTCGGTGTAGCCTCCGACTCTTCCGGCTCTGGTGTTCCTTGGCTCAGATCGCGCTGCTCATCTTCGGCCGATTCAGCGGTGAGCAGTTCTTCCTCGGGAGTTGAGTCGGCATCAGGTTGAAGCTCGCCAAGGGCCATTTCCTGCTCCACGGTAAGCATGGCGTCGGCTCCCTCTTCGGCCTCCTTGTTGATATTGGTCGCGGAGGGTGATGGGGCGGAGGCAAACATTGGTGCCAGTTCGCCCACTTCCTCGGCGCGTACCCACGTGGGGAGCCCGCTATGCCACACGTAGCTTTGGGGCGTTAGTGGCATGCGGAGCGTCTCCTCAAGGGTTAACGGACCAATTTTCTTACGGTCTATTACTACCCAATAGTTCATTTCGTGTGATTAGAAGAATTTGGTTTCGGTGCCCAGAATGTCGGTGAGCAGATTATTGGCCAGACGGCTTGCACCGATGCGGAAGTATTCGTTGTCGAGCCATTCCTCTCCAAGAATTTCTTTCACAATGGTGTAGTAGGCCACGGCCTCGTCGGTGGTAGACACACCGCCGGCAGGCTTGAAGCCCACTTTGCGACCGGTCTGCTCATAATATTCTTTGATGCACTGACACATGATGTAGGCAGCTTCGAGTGATGCGCCGGGATAGCCTTTGCCGGTGGATGTTTTGATGAAGTCGGCTCCAGAGTACATGGCCAGGACTGAAGCGGCGCGGATGTTCTCGGCAGTTTTGAGCGCGCCTGTTTCCAGGATGACTTTCAGATGGGCGTCGCGGCAGGCGTGTTTCAGTTCGGAGATTTCATCGCACACTTCTTCCCAGTCGCCGTCGAGGAAGTTGCCCAGGTTGAGCACTATGTCGATTTCGTCGGCACCACCGTCAACCGCCAGTGCTGTTTCAGCCACCTTCACTTCAGGATAAGTCTGGGATGATGGGAATCCGCCAGATACGCAGGCAATGTTCACTTCGCTTACGTCAAGCACAGTGCGAACAACCGGTGAGAAGTTGGGATACACGCATATCGCTGCCACAGGTTTCAATTCCGGATAGGCTTCCTCGAAGTCGTTGACACGCTCAGTGAAGCGGGCCACTGACTGAGGGGAATCGGTGGCGTTGAGAGTGGTGAGGTCTATGCAGTTGAAAAGCAGTTTCATCACATCCTGTGTGCGGTTTCCGGCTGCTTTTTCCTCAAGGATGCGTGCCACTTCGGAGGCTACGAAAGCATCGTCGGTAGTGACGTTGCTCTTCGCTACTTGGTCATGATATTTGTCGCTCATATTCTATAGGGTATTTATTTTAATTTAGTGCTTATTTCGGTTTGCGTGGCGGGTGGCGTCACGCTGTGTCTTCTTTTCAACATTGCGGACCATGGCTTCGTTCAGGTTCACTCCAGTTTGGTTGGCTATTGCAGCCACAACCCACAACACATCGGCCAGTTCATCGGCCAAATCGGGCTTGGGCGCACCTTCGCGCCAGCTCTGTTCGCCATATTCACGAGCCATGATGCGAGCTACCTCCCCAACCTCCTCAGTGAGGACGGCCATATTGGTGATGGGCGAGAAATAGCCGTGGCCAATTGTCTCTATCCATTGGTCAACGGTGGTTTGCAGCTCGTCAAGCGTCATTGGATTCTCCCTGTGTGTCATTCGCGTAGTTTTGAGTCGATTATTATGGTCACAGGCCCATCGTTGACCAGATCCACCTGCATGTCGGCCCCGAAGATTCCCTTGGCGGTGGGCTTGCAGGTGCGCTCGCTTATGAGCGATGCGTAGAGATCATATAGGCGGGTGGCTGTTTCATGTCCGGCCGCGCGTATGTAGCTTGGGCGGTTTCCCTTACGGGTTGAGGCTGTAAGCGTGAACTGGCTGACAGCCATCACCTCCCCCTCGCAGTCAATCACCGAGCGGTTCATTACCCCGTTCTCATCGGGAAACACACGCAGTCCAACCGTTTTGTCTGCAAGCCAGCGTGCGTCGGTCTCGGTGTCACCGTTCTCGACGCCCACAAGCACCATGAGGCCACGGCCTATGGCGCTTATTTCACGGCCATCTACGCTTACACTTGCCCGGGCCACACGTTGAATCACAATGCGCATATCTTTTCACTTTGTTGGTTACCACAAAAGTAAAGAGATTTTTTAAACTTGCCAAATTTTTTTGTTAGCGCTTGGCTGTGTTCAATATTGTCAGCTGCGTGTGGCCAGCCGGGGGCGCAGGCGTGGCGTGGAGAAGTGGGTCACCAGCCAAGCAGTGACCATGTATATGGCACACAGCAGCCAGAGCATCATGTAGGGGTGGCTCTGCTCCCAAAGCGGGCTGCCGTTGGAGTTCATGCGTATGAATCCTTCTATACCCCAAGTGGCCGGGATGGCATCGCCCACCCATGTCCAAAGGCTGTTCATGGCATATCGTGGCCAAGTGAGGCCCGAGATGAAGAGGAACACTACGGAGGTGAACACAATCACAAGCATCGAACTTTCCCTTTCGGTCACGAACACGCTGATGGTTTGTCCAAGGAATGCGGTGGCAAGGAGCATCGGGAAGATGAAGAGGTACATCTCGCGGAAGTCGCCGATGTGAGGGAGATTGAACATTATCGGCACGAGGTCGAGCACGTAGACACAGATGGGCAGATAGAGAGTGATGTAGCATAGTGTTTTGCCCCAGATGGTTGTGAGCGGGCCGGCCGGGATGCTCTCCGGGTCTATGCCACCGTTGCGACGTCGGCGTTCCTTTATACCCGCAGCGAGCATGGTGATACCCAGCAGCATGCTCTGTTGCAATATCAGCACCAGGACGCCGGGCATGATGAACGATGCGAAACCTTGCGTGGGGTCACCCAGCATGAGTGCTTCCGATTCAATGGGCATTCCACCCATTTCCTGTGCGGGCAAACCTATCATGTCCAATGTTTGCTGCCGGATATCGGCCCCGGCTGCGAGCTGCACGTCGGTAAGAGCCGTAAGACATGTACGGTAACGCAGAAGGAGCGACATTTCGCAGTAGAAGGTGACCACGCCCTGTTCCTGGCGTCCTATGCGCCGGGCATAATCGGAGGGTATTTCAAGTATTCCATACACTTCATGGTTATTCTCCATGCGGTGAGCCTCCTCCATATTAGTTGCATAGTCCCACACTTCGATTCCTTGTGTGGCATCGATCATGCGTGTGAGTTTGCGGCTCTCCTCGCTCCGGCTGTTATCCACCACAGCGATAGGGATATTCTCCACTATCTCGGGATTGTAGATGAAGGTGTAGACCAACGGATAGGCCACTGTGAGGAAGAAGAAAAACAGCATCACCCCGGCGTCATGAAACACCAGATAGTATTCCCTGCGCCACACTTTCATAAGTGTGACGGCGCCTTGAGATATATTTTTAAAGAATCGTTTCATTGCGATGTTCAATTAGGGGAGATATACCTGTTCCTGCATCCTGCGTTTAAGTCGCCACAACAAGGGGAGCGGTACCAGAAGGAATACGATAAGTGCGGCGTAGAATGTGCGGGAGTAGTAGAGCGGAATTCCGTTGAGTGCCTGATCGATGTAGATGAGGAAGTAGTATCGCACCGGCAGGATGTAACTGAAGATGCCAATGGGTGGATACATACTCGACACCGGGAATGAGAAAGCTGCAAGTGAGAAGGCCAGGATGCCGGTGAGTGAACAGAGGCTTACAGCCAGTCGCAGGTTGGTGATGAGGCAGCAGATGGTGAGTGCGAATGCTTGGGATGCAAAGACAAGGAGCACCATTGCCCACACCATGTGGCTTGGAGGGCAGTTCATGGGGAAATGATTGAATCCGTACATGATTGCCTGGCAGCACAGACCTATGGCTATCTCCACAATGGCTTGCGGTATGAGCTTGCCGGCGAGGGCCACCACTATAGAATTGCCCGCACGGCTGAGCCATTGCCGGCTGCGTTGGCGCTTTATCTCCTCGCATATCGAGTAGGCAGTGACCAGCGCCACCATCAGTGCAATGATTCCGGGGACGAATGAGTTGGTGAGGTAGTAATTATAGTTCATCCAGGGATTACCAATTGCCTGGATCTGCATTGTCATGGGCTGTATGGTTGTGGATGCCAACGATGAAGGGATTCCGGCGGCCACAAGATTTGTCTGGACGAGGCCACCCGCAGTGGTGACGGCCGTTGTCTTGAAGCCTTTGAACATCAATGAGCCGGGCACAAAGTAGGTGAGGTTGCAGTAATAAGTCACCGTGGGGGTGCGTCCGCCAATGGCATCGCGCTGGAAATTCTCGGGAATCATGAAGAAGCCGTTGATTTCGCCTGAGCGTACCTTGAGCATGGCCGAGTGGTATGACTCCAGTTTTTGACTTATGTCCACGAGTTCGGAAGACTCGAGCGAGCGGGTCACTTGACGCGAGAGTTGGTAATTGTCCAGGTCAACAACACCCGAAGGCACCTTCAGAGGCAGCCCCTCGTCCATCATGTCGATGAAGAACCACGTGAATGCCAAAGGCACAATGATGAGGCACACCAGATAGATCTTGCGTGAGAGCAACGTGTGTAATCCGTCAGCGAGCGCCTGTTTTAGGTATGTTAGTTTCAAGTGGGTGAGTTTGTTGGGTTGAACTGTATGGGTTTATAGTTTGCGGCAGGGGATCAAGGACGATACACCACTGTCATACCCGGACGTAGGTCGGTGAGCGTTTCGGTTGGGCGAGCTTTCACCTGGAATGTGCGGCTGTCCCATTCGCCGGTGCTCTTTGTGGCACGCCATGTGGCATAGGTGCCCATGTCGCGAACATAATACACTTCCATTTCGGTTTCCTTTTTGTCCATGGCCGGTATCATAACCTTGACCTTGCTACCGAGTTTGAAATCGTTGAGAGCGTCTTCACGGACGTTGAAGGTGACCCATTTATCGCTGACTTTGAGCAGGCTCATGAGGGGAGTGCCAAGCGATACGAGTTCGCCAACCTCAGGATATATCTGGTCAATCTGTCCGTCGCAAGGCGCCACGAGATACTGGTCCTCGAGCACGGCGTCAACCTCGTTGATACCACCCTGAGCCACGCCTACCATGGCAGCAGCACTTTCCTTATCCTCTTGCTGGGCACCGCTCTCGGCCAGACTCAGCTGGCTTTGGGCCGCTTTTTCGCCAGCCACAGCTGCGTCATAGGCAGCTTTTGCCTCATCACGCTTTTGGGCCGACATCACGCCTTCGTTATAGAGATTTTCCATGCGCTGATAGGTTTTCTGGGCAATTTCGCGGGCAGCGGCGGCTTGTGAAACGAGGTCGCGTGCGCCTTGCACAATCTGTGAACGAGTCCCGGCATCGACCTTGCGGTTTTGTGCGGCGGCAGCTTTTTTCATCTCAGTGGCCTGAAGGAGTTTCGCCTCGGCCAGTGATGAGTGGATGTGGATGAGTGTGTCGCCGGCTTTCACCATGTCGCCTTCTTTCACATAGATTTCGGTCACTCGGCCCGGGAGTTTTCCCGAGATTCTCACCGAGGTAGCCTCGGCTTGGCCCTCAATTACTTCGGCGGGAGGCTTGAGCATGAAGAGT
>CAJUSN010000009.1:2375-33195 GCA_910589095.1 uncultured Muribaculaceae bacterium | reverse complement strand
CACGGGTGTTCATTTGCTGGCCCGGCCCACCGTATTAGGTAATATGAGCAACAAATATTCAAAGCAGGTCACAACAATCTCCGACATCTCCTTCACGGGAGAGGCGGGGAGTACTGCTGTGGTGAGTATTTCGCCAAGGAAGAAGCACGACCCCAATCCGGGGATGATCAGATGATTGTTCAGGCCTATGAAGCCGAGGCCTGCCCTGCAGGCCCAGTAGCGTTCGCGGAGTGGCGCTGTGTCCACACATACTCGGGTGTTTCCACCGAAGGTTTCACGCAGATGGCAGGCCACATCTTCCAGTTCAGCCCTCACTATCTCGTGGTAATCAGTCCCCATGGCATAAGCAGCTATTTTGGATTTGCGTGGCGGCAGCAGATGGGGTGAGAGATAGGGTATGGCGCAACAAATAATGGACTGTGCGCCCTCGAGAAGCAGGGCAGGGGCCTTGCGCACCTCTTCATAGCGCTCCAGATAGTCCATGCCGGCGTGGTAGCTTTTGGAAATCCATTGGCGGTACAGCTCGTGAGCTGCATCGTCCACTTCTTCAAGGCGCGTGACAGCGTAGCGTGCCACAGCTGTGGAGGCGAACAGATTGTCAAGGCATTGGGAGGGGGAGCAGTTCATAGTTTTGGGAGAGTAGCCACTCGATGGCGCGAGGGAGTGCCGAACGCATGTTGCGTTCGGCTTTCAATGAATCGTGAAACACTATTATAGAGCCGTTACGGGCATAACGGCGCACATTGTCCAGCACCTGGTCGGGATTCAGCTTGCGCGAATAGTCGCGGGTGACGAGGTCGTACATCACAATGTTGTAATGCGACTTTATGGCAGCCGCCTGCTTCCAGCGCAGCAGTCCGTGGGGCGGACGGAAAAGAGGGGAGTCTATAAGCTTGTCGGCCTCGGTGATGTCGCGCATGTATTGGAATGTTGGCACTTTCATTCCTTGCAGATGATGCATGGTGTGGTTTCCCCACGAGTGGCCACGACGTTTGATTTCGTCCAACAGGTGAGGGGAGCGGCGCACATTGTCGCCCACAAGGAAAAAGGTGGCTTTCACCCCGTAATGATCAAGGAGGTCAAGCACCCAAGGGGTGACCGTTGGCACGGGACCGTCGTCGAAGGTCAGATACACCACTTTCCGGCCTTTTTTCCTGAGGCGCCAAAGCGCCTCAGGAAAAAGAAGTCGGTAAGCTAACGGTGGCTGTTCAATCAGCATCGGTTGTAACAGTGTGAGATGACCGCTTTACTCCTCAGCCTGCGCGGCTTGCTCGGTTGCAGCCTGTCGGGAGGCAGCTTGCTGGCGGTAGGTGAGCTGTCGGTTGAGATCGACCCCCTTGGCACCGAGTTCGCTGACAAGCTTGTCGGTATCGCCACCGGCGTCGCGGTAAGCGTCGATAAGATCAAGGTAATAGATCATATCAATGTAGCGGTCCGAATTCTGGAGCGATTGATACTGGCTGGGGCTGAGGCTCTGATAGTAGAGCACGTTGGTGGTGAACCGGTCAATCTCGCCACGCAGAATCTCGCGGGCTGTCTGTGTGTCGGCCTTGTTGCCGGTGGCTTTGCCAATCATGTTATAGAGGTCGGCAACCTGAGCTCCCACTTGCATTGCAAATGGCATGGCAGCCACGGGGAGTTTCTCACGCATGAGGTTCAACACGTTGCGCGCTTTGGTGTAGCGGTCGTTGCGGTAGGCGGTTATTTTTGCCTGGTCCGGACCTGCGATAGAGTCGGCCAGTTCCGCTTCCGTGACGAGTCCAATGGCCAGGTCAAGCATAGCCGAACGGTTGGTTGTCACCATGCGGCGTACAGTCTCATCAAGATACACCTGACCGGGAGCGGTCACTTTGTCAAGGCCTCCCCATTGGAAGCGTTCGGTGACATTGGCATACATCTTGTCGGTGTTTACGGCCATGTCGCGTGAGCGGTTCATCAGCGGAGTCACTTCATAGGCAAGACCGGTGCTTCTCATGAAGGGAGAGAGGCCCATGTAGCTGCGGTCAGGCACGGTCATTGCGAAGTAAACCGGGCGATTCCAGCCATTGGCGGCAGAGGTGGCCATCATGTCGAGAGCCATGATGTTGTTAAGATACAAACCGTTTTGGTAGCCCGGAGTCTTGGTGAAGTCCATGGGTATGGCGCTGACGGGGACGTAGAGCGGGTTTTTGAGGTCCGATTCGGTGATGTGGCCGCCCTTCACCATCTGCTCGAGATTGAAGGGGAGATACATGCGGGGATGGTTCACCAAGGTGAGCTCGAACTGGTTTTCACGCGCAGCAGGTGAATAGATTTCCCTTACGGCCTCAATTGCGCTGACAGAGTCGGTGGCGGCAAGTTGTGGCACGATGTAGGCGAATGAAAGGTCACCATATGCATAATCCGCAGGCTTGGCCTGAAGTTCAATGCCGGGAGCATCGTAGCTCGGGCGGCGAATCTGATTCACGTACCAGTCAGTGGTGAGATATGATAGGTTGACCACTTTCACATCGGTGCGCACGCCTTCCACTTCCTGTGCATACCATAGGGGGAAGGTGTCGTTGTCGCCGTAAGTGAAAATGATGGCGTTTTTATCAAGACTGTTCAAGTAGTTCATACCGAAATCGCGGGCGGCATAACGTCCGGAACGGTCATGGTCGTCCCAGGTCTGTGACACAACCTGAAGGGGCACGATAAGACCAACCACGGCAGCTATGGCAGCTGCAATGAATGATTTGCGCGCCAAAGGCGAGCCGGCTTCAGGATTGTCTATAGCTTCATCGGCCTTTTCTTTCTTGCTGCGGGTGGCTGCAAGGATGAGGCGCCACAATCCGGCCACACCCATGCCCACCCAGATGGCGTAGGCGTAGAACGAGCCTGCGAATGCATAGTCGCGTTCACGCGGTTGTCCGGGTGTCTGGTTCAGATAGATCACGATTGCTATACCGGTCATGAAGAAGAGGAAGAACACCACCCAGAATTGCTCTATGCCGCGCTTGGAGGTGAAAGCCTGCCATCCCAAACCTATGATACCCATGATGAGGGGCAGGAGGAAGAACACGTTGTGTCCGGCATTTCCTTCGCCATCGTCGTAGGGGAGGAGCGATTGGTCGCCAAGGCGGGGATTGTCAATGAACGGAATCCCAGAAATCCAGTTGCCGTGGTTCACTTCGCCATTGCCCTGTATGTCGTTCTGACGACCCGCGAAATTCCACATGAAGTAGCGCCAGTACATGTGATTGAGCTGGTAGTTCATGAAGAAGCGGAAGTTCTCGCCGAAGGTGGGCTTCAGGTGGGGCTCTGTTTGGAGTGAATTGCCGTTTTCATCAACATAGGTGGTGGCTTGCACCATGTTTCCTTCCAATCCGCCGATCCAGTCGCTGTAGGCTTGTTTGTGGTCACCTTCGCCGCTATAGATGCGGGGGAAGAGCATGTTGAGCTCAGGGCTCATCTTGTAATCCTTCTTTTCGCCATACATGTAATATTCATCCTTGTCGGCGGGGGAAGTTTTCACCTTTTTGGCATACTGCTTCTCACCGTTTGTCACCACCAGTGAGCCGGAGGCATCACGTACGGGTTGGGATTCGAAGGTTTCACCGTAGATAAGGGGTCGCTCGCCATACTGCTCGCGGTTGAGGTAAGTGGCAAGGGCGAATACATTGTCGGGGGCGTTCTGATTCATAGGCGTGTGGGCCGATGAGCGTATCAGCAGCAGTGCATAGCTTGAGTAACCCACGAATATCACAAGCACGCTTATGGCAATCACATTGAGGATTCTAACAGGAATCTTGCGCGTGAACATATAAATAGCCAGCGCGATGGTGAGGCCGAAGAGGATGAGTGTGCCATGGCCAATCCAGAATATGCCGGACAGGAACATGCTCAGGATAAATGATATTCTGATGAGCAACGGTTTGCTCTGGCGATAAAGCTCGAATATGGTCCAGCAGAACGAGGCCACAAGAACCAATGCATAGATGAGGGTGCCGGAGTTGAACGACATTCCGAGTCCGTTGACACATGCAAGCTCGAAGCGCTGTGCCATTTTGATGAACCCGGGCACCAATCCGTAGAGAATCAACCCCACAATCACAAACGACACGAGCAGTGCCATAAGCGAGCCTTTGCCCGTGGGGTTCTTGAATTTCTTATAATATACCACCAGGACAATGGCCGGGATACATAGCAGGTTGAGCAGGTGGACGGCGATTGAAATACCGATCACGTAGGCAATGAACACCAGATACTTGTCGCTGTGAGGCAGGTCGGCGCGGTTCTCCCATTTCAGGATGAGCCAGAACACCAGTGCCGTACAGAATGAAGAGAAGGCATAGACCTCACCCTCCACGGCTGAAAACCAAAAGGTGTCGCTCCACGCATACATGAGGGCTCCGCAGATACCTGAACCGAAAATCACGAGCATCTTGAGTGGCGACACTTCGGTGGCGTCATCGGCCACTGTGAGTCGCTTCACCAAATGGGTTATGGTCCAGAACAGAAGCAGAATGGTGGCTGCGCTCAGAAGTCCTGACATTGCATTGACCATGAGGGCCACCTTTGTTACGTCGCCAAAGGCGAAGTTGGTGAAGAAACGGGCCGCGAGCATGAAGATGGGGTTGCCCGGCGGATGGCCTATCTCGAGTTTATAGCCTTGCAGAATAAATTCCGGACAGTCCCAAAAACTGGCCGTTGGCTCAAGAGTGAGCAGATAAGTGACGGCGGCAATGATGAAACAGAGCCAGCCGAGTGAATTGTTGATAATGTTGTAACGTTTCATGCGCATCTGTGTGCAGGAAGTGTAAATTAGTGCGCAAAGATAGTGTTTTTTACGTTTATAACCTTAATCACCCCCTTTAATAATTCGTAAACCCCCTCATTTTGTCAGAAATGAATAAAATTTAGGGAGCGCATACTAATGATAAGCGCTCCCTAAAAACATTACGGATTAAATTTCTTATTCTTTAGTTTTGCGATAGTCTTTTTTAGCGCAAAATAGATTGCGATTAGGCAAAAGGCCCCATTTAACAATATGGACTCTAAAAGTTAGTAGAGATTCTTTTTGAAAAAACAGTTTATAATTGTTATTCTGTTTTTTTAATAAGTCTTATCCATTCATCAAACTCGTTTTTAGAGGGGATGCCTGTTCTGGTGGTCACTAATTGGTGATTTCGGTCATATATGAGGTAGGAAGGAAGTGCCGATAGATGGTAAAAAGAGCCTGTGAGGCGAAAATCCTCGTCGGAAATCCGTATCTGTTCACCCTCGCTTTCCCTTGCTATCTTCGCCCATTCTTCCAAGGGAGAACTGTCACTTGATATATTTAAAAAAACAATATGTGATAGATCAGTATCTTGGCAATAACTCTTGATATGCTGCATGGCTGCAAGACATGGTGAGCACCATGTGTTCCAGAAGTCTACTATAACGGCTTTGCCCGGGTAATGCTCATCAATGTATTGCAAGAGATTGAATGATTTATCGCTCAAATCCGATATTCGTTCCCGTTTGGCCAAGGCTTTGAGTAGCCTGTTGTTTCTCTCGTTGATTATTTGAGCTAATCCTTCACTAAATCCTCTATCCACATTTTCAATCTGCTTTTCCGACAGAGCCACTCCTGCTATATCAATCTGCTCTATGAACGACATGGCTGCCAATAGTTCAAGTAATAACGGTGAGGGGTTGCTTATTGCCCGAGAAAGTTTCCGGCGAGACGCTTCTTTCCATTCCGCCACACTACTCTCTCCAATTTTTTCCAACCCTTTTCCAGGAAACCGTAGCATACCGTACAGAAAGGGTTTCAGTCCTGCAAAAGGCAGTCTTTTCAAAAATATAGAGGAATAATCTATACGGTCAAGAAAAGTGTATGACTCCATTGGTGGCTCATCAACCTTTAGGCCATTCATGCGCTCGGCAGCTTTGACATACGGCATTACTTGAATAGAGGCAAATCTACATTTCAGGGTGTTGATAAACCAATCCGGAACCCATGCCGGCACCGTGTCGCTTTCAAATGCAGAGTGCAGCATGGACGGAAACATCTTCTCGGTCTCATATTCGCGGACAAGCTTCCACGAGCTGTAAAGTGAGTCGGGTACAATCCCCGTGTCAGAATAAAACTCCATAAGAACTCGCGAAAGGGCAGCATACTGACTGGGTGTGAGGTCATCATTTCTGTTTGATACGCTCTTTTCGTAGGTGAAATTTTCATCAACGGTAAATGTAATTTCCGTTGGACATGATTGCTGTAAAGAGAGCATGGTGCCGAATCCGCTTGAATCACACTCAAATCGTAATCCAACAATCTCTTCCTCCAGCTCCATGTGAACGCTGAGCGTGAAGCGGTTGCCATTTCTCTGCATACGGTAAGATTCATTTGCCATGAGATCGCTGAAAATGGGCGAGGTGTCAACCCACATTTGACTATTGGCAAGTGCTGAAGTATCTGGACAGTCAATTGAAACCGTCAATTCTGCCTCACCTCTCTTTATCGAATTTGCATTAGAGGTTATGCCTGATGCTGTGGATAAAACGGCGGTAGTGAGAATGGTGAGAATAGTGAGAATAGTGAATTTCATGAAGGATAGTGTGAATTGTTGGTGAGAGGAGATTGGAGTGATGTCTTTAATAGCATTGTCGCCGAATTGCATCACAGCTTAATGTGCCATTACAAGCTTCATGATATGGAGAGTGGTTAGTCAACGCGGACTTTCTTGCCGTCGATGATGTAGATGCCCGATGGGAGGTTGCGGAGCGCGGAGGGGCGCGGAACGCCGCAGCGTATGCACTGCCCTTGCAGGTTGTACACGTCGACGGGGCCGTTTGGATCGACCGAGGTTCCGGCAGTGATTTCGCGGATTTCGGACACGGATGGCGCGTCAAAGTCATCCGTGTCAAACACCAGTACCCCATCCTCGTAACAAGCTATGAAATCATAGGAGGTGTTGTATGAGCCTGATGTAGGAAAGGATGTGTCAGACCAATTGCGGGAAGCATATCCGATCCCTTCTACCCAATAACCATAGCTATCTATCAAATGTAATTCATTGTTAATGTAATATATTGGTTGAACATGTAAGCGGGCGCGACGTACGCCTCTCACCTCAATAGTGTCTTTTTTTACTACTTTGTAACAGGAAATGGGTATCAATTTTCTTTCAGGTGAATCAGGTATTAATTTAGTGTTATACATATAGCCTGTTTCATCTCCCGGTTCAAGCGACATATCAATCTCAATATTGTGGAAATATTCAAGATTCCTGTCGTGTGAGTATATCTTTCCGTCGTCGGTCTGCCAGCAGCAATAAGGCTCGGATGTGCCATTGCCAACGTTGAGGAACCAAAACATTGTACCGCCAAGTGCGAACTTTCTGCTTACTTTTATGGTGACTAACGCAGGATTGTTGCCACTATAATTACGTTGGATCACCCATGCCTTCCCCTCTTTGAAAAAGGATTTCTCGCCATACTGTGCAAATGCCTCCCATTGCAAAGACGCAAATATCACAAGTAATATCAAATGGACCCTTTTCATGGCTTGTCAGTTTTTGATTAATCGCTGCGAATCACACAACTGCCCGTCGATATACAAAGCCACAACGTGAATCCGGGCCTATGTGACATTTACAGCTTATACGGTTGCAAATATAATTAAAAAATGAAAAATAGTGTGCGTTTTTCAATAAATATTATGAAATGAGTGAAATAATGTCGGATTTACCGCTGAAATGCAACATTTGGTGGGGGGAGTTGCCATCTGAATCATTTTGACAATGTACTCCCAGCATGATGCAACAGCGGTGTGCCAAACTAATTTTGACACACCGCCATGAGATGGAGAGGGGAAATCAGAGGAGGATCAGATGGCAATCTTGACGGTCTTGTTGCCGACACGCAGCAGGTAGATTCCTGAGGTGAGATCCATTGCGGTAACTGAATGTCCGGCGGGGATTGAGCCTGCATAGATGAGGCGTCCGCTGAGGTCATATACGTTAAGGGAAGTGGCTTCGGGGAAGTTGGTTTCGAGTGCGCCGTTGTTCCATGCCACTGTGCCGTCGATGCCGGGTAGCTGGATAGCGGCCTGTCCGAGAAGGGTGACGATGTGGATGGTTGATTTGGCGCTTGTTTCCTCTTCGCCTTGGGTGCTGAACTTGGCAGCCTGTACCTCGAATCCGTAGGTGTTGCCGGCTTCAAGTCCGGTGAAGGTGTAGCTGGTGTTCTCTTTGCCCTCGGTATATTTGCGGGTGAGGAACACGCGGTCATAGGCTGCTCCTTCGCCCGGCACGGAAACTGTCACTTCTTCAAGTAGGAAAGGATCCTGGTCCTTGGAGCCGTCGGTTTTGCCAGCTTCAAAGGTGAGATAGGAGAATTCGTCGCCACGGGTAATCTCCACGGTTTCATCAACCCATCCGTCTTCGCCGAAGATTACGGTGCCTGAGAATCCCCAGGTTACGAATTGACCGTCAATGATGTCCCATTCATATTTACCTTGGTTCCAGATGGTGAGCTTGTCGCCGGGGGTGCCTTTTGCTTTTACGCGCACATTGAATGTTCCGCCGTTGGCCGAGAGGTCCATACGGGGAGTGTCGAGATAGGCCGATGTATAGCTTCCTGCTCCTGCGCCGATCATGCCGTTGGCGGCAATCATGTTTTGTCCACTCCATCCGGTCATATCGGTGAGTCCGTCGAGCGATTCCACGCTCACAGGCTGATCAACCGTACCCTCTTTGGAACCCGAGAAGGTGTCCTTGAACAGGTTGAGCTGGTTGGTGTCGGTGGAGGGTATGAGCTTGTAATGGTCAATATAGTAAACGAGAGCCTTAGGGACGGGATCCCACTCGGCGGTGTAGGATGATTCGGTCACGTTGTTGTGGTAGGTGGCCGAAACGGGGAGGAATCCATCTACCTTTACAATGTCGGACGGGTTGGATGTGCCCTCTTCGTTTTTAGCTGCCACGTAATAGTAGTAGACCTGTTCGGGGTCCAGCCCGTCGACCAGTTCGATGTTGTCGGCGGTTTCGTAGTTGCTCAGCACGTAATCACGTTCCTGCACTTTGTAGGTTGCCGAGGTAAGTGCAATCTTTCCTTTGGTCTGGTCGGCTGTGCGACCACAGCTGATTCTGACGCCGGCCACATTCTCGGGCCATTCGCCGAGAGCCTGGGGCAGGTTTATGCTGGGGAGCTTTGCGAAAGCATAGCCGGAAGTCTCGACATGAAACCAGTTGTAGCCCGAATTGTCATAGAGGTCTATTTTGAGATGGCATGAGTTTGCATCGGTTATGTCATCATCGTTGAAGCCGATGGAGAGACCTGAGATTGTGAAGTCTTCTATCACGCCGTTGGGCGAGAAGAAGTAAACGCCGTCGCCGTCATTTTCAATGAGTAGGTGATTTTGGTTGTCGGGGCCTGTGTGGAGGCCGTTTGATGTGTAGGTCCAATTTTCAGGTGCGGTCAGGCTGTTGAATCTGACGGATTTTTCAACGTCCTCGCCACTTTTGCTGAACACGTTGAGGATGTACTTGTCGGCGTTTTCAACACTTCCCCAGTAGGCGGTGAAAGTGTCGCCGGTGTAGTAGATGAATCCTTCAACTTCGGGAGTGGAAGGCACGGCGGCCATTGCACCCGTTGTCAGAGTGGCCGCCAATGCGGTTGCCGTACATAGTGTGTAGAATTTCTTCATAAAAAACTGATGATTAATGATTGGACAGCAATCGGTTTGGGAATAACCGCGGCTGCATGTGTTTGATAATTGCTGGCAAAGTTAATAAAATGGGGAATATTTATGCGGGGATTTTTCATTTATTTAACATTTATTAGCAGGCGTCGGAGAGCTGTTTTCACTTTTGGCGAGCAAAAATGTTATGTTTAGCATTTTTCTGTGTAAATTTGCACCATAAACAGAAACTAAGATATTCGTAGCTATGAATTTATTTGACCAAATATCCGCCGACATCAAGTCGGCTATGCTTGCGCGTGAGAAAGTGCGCCTTGAAACCCTGCGTGGAATCAAGAAGGAATTCCTTGAGGCTAAGACAGCCAAGGGCGCCGACGGCGAGCTGACCGATGAAGCCGCAACCAAGATACTTGCAAAAATGGCTAAACAGCGTCGCGAGACAGCCGCGATCTATGCCGAGCAGAACCGTCCCGAGCTTGCCGAGAACGAGCTTGCTGAAGCTGCCGTAATCGAGGAATACCTTCCCAAGCAGCTTGAGACCGATGAACTTGAAGCCGAACTCCGCAAGATTATAGCTGAAGTTGGCGCCACTTCTCAAAAAGAGATGGGCAAAGTGATGGGTGTGGCATCGAAAGCTTTGGCCGGACGCGCCGACGGAAAGGTTATCTCGGCAAAAGTGCGCGAGCTTCTTGCATGAAATCACTTGAATGTAGATAATACGTTTTCACATAACAATCACATATCCATAGCGTAACATTATGCTTACTCTTCAACAGATAAAAGAAAATCCCGAGCAGGTGATCGAGCGTCTGGCCATTAAAGGATTTGACGGACGCGAGGTTATTACCCGTGTGATCAATCTTGACAATGACCGCAAGCGTCTCCAGCTCGACAACGATAACAAGGCAGCCGAACTCAATAAACTCGCTGCCCGCATTGGCGCCCTCATGAAGCAGGGACAGCGCGATGAAGCCAACGATGTGAAGCAGGCAGTGGCTGCCCTTAAGGAAGACCAAAAGACCATTGCAGCCTCGCTTTCAGCCACTGAAGATGAGATTCGCAATCTGCTTCTCACGGTGCCCAACCTCCCTTGCGCAATGGTGCCCGAGGGGAAAACGGCAGCCGACAACGTGGTTGAAAAAACCGGTGGCCCCATGCCCGAGCTTCCCGAAGATGCACTCCCCCACTGGGATCTGGCTAAGAAATACAACCTTATCGACTTTGACCTTGGCGTGAAAATCACCGGTGCAGGCTTCCCGGTTTATGTTGGTAAGGGTGCCCGCTTGCAGCGCGCACTCATCCAGTTCTTCCTTGATGAGGCTGGAAAGGCAGGCTATCTTGAAATCCAGCCCCCTTACGTGGTGAACGAGGCTTCCGGCTACGGTACCGGACAGCTCCCCGACAAAGAGGGTCAGATGTACTACGTGAATGAGGACAATCTCTATCTTATCCCCACGGCTGAGGTGCCTGTGACCAATATTTACCGCGATGTTATTCTCCCCGCCGACGCTCTTCCCAAGAAGAATTGCGCTTATTCGGCTTGTTTCCGTCGCGAGGCAGGTAGCTACGGCAAGGATGTTCGCGGACTCAACCGTCTGCACCAATTCGACAAGGTGGAGATTGTGCGTATCGAGAAACCCGAAAACTCCTACGCTGCGCTGGAGGAGATGAAGGACCACGTGCAGCACCTTCTTGAAGAGCTCGGATTGCCTTGGCACATTCTTCGTCTTTGCGGTGGCGACATGAGCTTCACTTCCGCCATTACGTTTGACTTCGAGGTTTATTCGGCAGCTCAGAAGCGTTGGCTTGAAGTGTCGTCAGTTTCAAATTTCGAAACCTATCAGGCCAACCGTCTGAAATGCCGTTATCGCTGCGAGGATAAGAAAACACGCCTCTGCCACACTCTCAATGGCTCTGCTTTGGCGCTTCCCCGCATAATGGCAGCCCTGTTGGAAAACAACCAGACCCCCGAGGGTATCCGTGTGCCCGAATGCTTGCATAAGTACACCGGGTTCACCATAATCGACTGATACGAGGCGCGCCGCATGGAAAAGAAAACCATACGCGACCTCCATCGTGATACAATCGAGCAATACCGCCGGCGGCAGAAACTGCCGCTGGTGGTGGTGCTTGATAATGTGCGCTCGCTTAATAATATCGGGTCGGTGTTCCGCACCTCCGACGCCTTTTTGGTGGAGCGCATAATGCTTTGCGGGATAACAGCCACCCCGCCTTCGCCTGAAATTCATAAAACCGCACTTGGGGCGGAGGACTCCGTGGAATGGGAATATTTTCCCAGCACAATGGAAGCTCTTTCGGCTCTTAAATCGCAGGGCTACACCGTGTGTGTGCTTGAGCAGGTGAAGGGGAGTGTATCGCTTGAGCAGTTTGCCCCCTCCCCTTCAGGGCGTTATGCCATAGTTGCCGGACATGAGGTGCATGGGGTGGATCCGGAAGTGGTCAATGTCGCCGACGTGTGCCTTGAAATCCCTCAGCATGGCACAAAGCATTCGCTCAACGTGTCAGTGAGCACAGGCATAGCGCTTTGGCATTTTTTCGAGGCCATGCGTTGAGATCAGCAAGTAGAGGGCCATTAATTTTGAGGGCAATCGTAACCAATCGCTCCCGTAGGGCGTTATACCATCAAACCCCCTGAACAATATTTCCTAATGAAGAAACTTTTTTACGCCGTGGCCGCCGTGGCCGCCATCGCTTTGGGCTCCAATGCTGAAACACGCAGTCCGAAGTCAGATATCAACGCTAATCTTTCGATTTTCAACTCTGTGGTCAAGGAGCTTCAGAGTAATTATGTCGATACCATTGACATGGAAAAATCGGTACAGACGGCTATTGCGGCAATGCTGAGCCAGCTTGACCCTTACACGGAGTATATGCCGCGAAAGGTTCAGGAGGAGTTCCGCTCTTTGAATTCAGGTGAATATGCCGGAATCGGGTCCTACATCATGGCCCGCAACGGGAATGTGTATATTTCCGGTCCGCATAAAGGTTCGCCTGCCGACCGGGCTGGGCTTCGCAGTGGCGACCTTATTATGCAGGTGGACACCGCCACAGTGCTGGGAATGACCACCGAGCAGGTGAGCAATCGCCTCAAGGGGCAGCGTGGCACCACGGTGAAGGTGACCGTAAAGCGTCCCTATGTTCAGGACTCCATCATCGCGGTAGAGATGGTCAGGGACAAGATTCAGATTCCATCCGTTCCATATTCAGGGCTTGTGGCTCCCAGGATAGGTTACATCCAACTTACCCAGTTCTCGGAAAAGTCGGCCGATGAGGTTCTGGATGCTCTCAACACCCTTGTGAATGATGACAAGATCAATGGCCTTGTTCTTGATTTGCGCGACAATGGTGGCGGTATACTGGAGAATGCTGTCAGAATACTGGGATATTTCCTCCCCAAAGGCACAGAGGTGCTCCGTACGCGTGGTAAAGGGGTGATGGATGAAAGAGTATATAAGACCACCGTAAAACCTGTAGCTCCCAATCTGCCTCTCGTTGTGCTCACTGACGGTGGCACGGCATCAGCCTCGGAGATTACCGCCGGAGCGCTTCAGGACCTTGACCGCGCCGTCATAATGGGCGACCGCTCCTATGGCAAAGGTTTGGTTCAGACCACCCGCGAAGTGCCTTACGAAGGATTGCTGAAGGTGACAATAGCCCGCTATTATATCCCCAGCGGCCGTCTCATTCAGGCTATAGATTATTCGCACCGCAATCCTGACGGTACGGTGGCACGGATTCCCGACAGTCTTACAAATGTGTTCACCACAGCCGGTGGACGTACCGTACGCGACGGTGGGGGCATAACCCCCGATATTAAGGTGCAATATCCTGAAATAAGTCGCATCACCTATAATGTGGTTCGCGATAACTGGGCATTTGATTTCGCCAACAAGTATGCGGCCACGCACCCGTCTATTCCTCCGGTGGGCGAGTTTGTGATTACCGATTCAATCTATAATGATTTCAAAGCCTCGATTGATCCGGCGAAGTTCAATTACGATAAGGTTTGCGAGACAATTCTGACCAATCTTCGCGAAGCGGCCAAAATCGAGGGCTATATGACCGACAGCCTCAGTGCTCAGCTTGACGTTCTCGAAGGGATGATGAAGCATCCTCTCGATAAGGATCTCGACACTCACCGTAAATCCATAGAACCGTACCTTGAACGTGAGATAGCCAATCGCTATTATTATCAGGCGGGAGAAGTGCAGAGCTTCTTGCGTCATGATGCGGCAGTTGACAGCGCTGTCAATCTGTTGCAGGATCAGGCACGGTACAAGTCTATACTTTCGCCCAAGAAGAAATAGAAGACGAAATGACATTAGAGGAGATAGGGGAGCTTTTTCGCAAAGGAGCCAGGGGAAAGGCGCTCGCGGCTGCCGTGCGCACCGATTCACAAGTGGTTTCGGTTTATAATTTGGCCGGGTCTTCCGCCGCAGTGATGCTCTCAATGCTGAACACGGCCAAGCATCCGCTGGTGGTGATAGGCGACTCACTTGACGATGCCGGCTATCTATATCACGATCTATGCCGTTTGGTGGGCGAGGAGGCGGTGGCAATGCTTCCGTCAGGCTATAAAAGGAGCATAAAGTATGGTCAGCCGGACCCTCCTTCACAAATCCTGCGGACAGAGGCCCTTACGCGTTGGACCGCCGGTGGCAATCTCCGCTATGTGGTAACTTATCCTGAGGCACTGGCCGAGCGCGTGGCCGACAAGGACTCCATTGACCGACATACACTCACCCTCACCACTTCCAGTCAGGCCGACATGACTGAAACGGTGAAATGGCTGCGCGACAACGGGTTCGTTGAAGTGGATTACGTGTATGAGCCGGGACAGTTTGCTGTGAGAGGATCTATTCTCGATATTTTCGGTTACAGTCATGAGCTCCCGTTCAGAATTGACTTTTTTGGCGATGACATTGACTCGATGCGAACATTCAATATTGAAACGCAGCTGTCGGAATCGCGCCTTGAAACCCTCTCCATCACCTCCAATGTGGCGGCTCAGGCCCGCGGAACCTCTCTTCTGGATTATCTTCCTGAGGGGGCTATGATTGCCGTACGTGATGCGGCTTACACCCTTAGTCGTGTTTCAGAAGTAACGTCGCAGACATTTTCGGAGAGTGCCTCTTTGGCTTCCGAAGGGGATGCATCGGCACTGCGCCAGTTGGTTGACGGCGAAGAGTTTACCGCTCGTTTCGCCACAATGCGCCGGCTTGAATTTACCTCTGCCGCACTACCCTCGGCCAATGCCGGAGCGGTGATCGATTTCAACTGTTCGCCTCAGGCGCTTTATCATAAGAATTTCGACCTTATATCCGAGTCGTTCAACCACTTCCTGACCGACGGTTACACCATCTTTATTCTGTCCGACAGCGAAAAGCAGATAGAACGTCTGCGTGCAATTTTCGCTGACCGCGGCGACAAGATAGAGTTCACACCTGTTGGCGCCACACTTCACGAAGGGTTCGTGGACCATATCTCCCGCTCTTGTTTCTTTACGGATCATCAGATTTTTGATCGTTTCCACAAGTATAATCTCAAGAGCGACAGGGCTCGTTCGGGAAAGTTGGCGTTATCGCTCAAGGAGTTGAGCTCCATTGAGCCTGGCGATTACATTGTGCATGTGGATCATGGAGTAGGACGTTTTGCCGGTTTGATGCGTACGAATGTTTCGGGACGAGTGCAGGAGATGATCAAGCTGACATATTCCAACAACGACACCATTTTCGTGTCCATTCACTCGCTCCATAAACTTGCCAAATACCGAGGTAAGGAGGGTGTCCCCCCGAAAATCAACAAGCTTGGCTCCGGAGCATGGAACCGTATAAAGGAACGCACGAAATCCAAGCTAAAAGATATTGCCCGCGACCTGATAAAGCTATATGCCGCACGCAAGAATGAGAAGGGATTCGCTTTTGCGCCCGACAGTTACATGCAGCATGAGCTGGAAGCATCCTTTATCTATGAAGATACACCCGATCAGCTCACCGCAACCAAGGCCGTGAAAACCGATATGGAGAGCGAACGTCCCATGGACCGGCTTATTTGCGGCGATGTTGGATTCGGCAAAACCGAAATTGCCATACGTGCTGCATTCAAGGCTGCAGCGGATAACAAACAGACAGCGGTGCTCGTACCCACCACTGTGCTTGCCTATCAGCATTATCACACGTTTGCCAACCGTCTGAAAGACTTTCCGGTGCGCGTGGATTACCTGTCGCGTGCCCGTACGGCAAAGGAAACCAAGGCAATACTTGCCGATCTGGCAGAAGGGAAAATAGATATCCTTATTGGAACCCACAAATTGATTGGCAAAACAGTGAAATTCAAGGACCTGGGACTGCTTGTGGTTGACGAGGAACAGAAATTCGGTGTAGCAGTTAAAGAGAGGCTTAAACAGCTTAAAACCAATGTGGATACTCTCACCATGAGTGCGACACCCATTCCGCGTACTCTCCAGTTCTCACTGATGGGAGCCCGCGATCTCTCCGCCATAACCACTCCCCCCGCCAATCGTTACCCTATCATAACATCTGTCACCTCTCTGACCGACGATATGCTTGCCGAAGCCATAAATTTTGAAATGTCGCGCAATGGGCAGGTATTCATGGTGAACAATCGTATAGAGGGGCTAAACGAGCTTGAAGCGCAGGTGCGCAGGCTGGTGCCGGATGCTCGCATAATAGTTGCTCACGGACAGATGCCCCCCGAAAAGCTGGAGAAGGCAATCCTTGACTTCTCTAATCATGACTATGACATATTGCTTTCCACCACCATTATCGAGAGCGGGGTGGATATGCCTAACGTCAACACAATAATCATCAACAATGCCCAGAATTTCGGCCTCAGTGAGCTACATCAGTTGCGCGGGCGAGTGGGGCGCAGTTCGCGCAAGGCATTCTGTTATCTTACAGTGCCACCTCACACACCTCTCTCGCCCACTTCGCGGCGCCGCCTTCAGGCCATAGAGAGTTTCTCGGATCTTGGCAGTGGCATACACATAGCCATGCAGGACCTTGATATCCGTGGTGCAGGAAACTTACTTGGTGCCGAGCAGAGCGGATTTATAGCCGATTTGGGTTATGAGACATATCAGAAGATACTCAAAGAAGCGGTTACTGAGCTTCGTACTGAAGAGTTCGGGGACCTTGATGATGCGCACACCGGCGGAGATGGAGAAACGGAATATGTGGCCGATTGCGTGATTGAAAGCGATATGGAACTGCTTCTCCCGGCCGATTATGTGCCGCAGGAAAGCGAGCGCATAGCCCTGTATCAGGAACTTGATTCCATTGAGCGCGAAACTGATCTGCGGGATTTCAAGGAACGTCTGCTTGACCGATTCGGTAAGATACCGCACGAAACAGCCGAATTGCTGCGTATTCCCCGGTTGCGGCGAATGGCTCGGCGTTTGGGCATAGAGAAGGTTGCGCTTAAACAGGATTCAATGTACATCTATTTTGTGGATGATACGAATGTGGCCTATTATCAGAGTCCGATGTTTGGTAAGCTACTGCAGTATTTGCAGGAGAATGCCCGTCGCTGCAAGATACGTGAGAAGAGTGGTCGCCGTAGTTTCGCCATATCGCATGTGAGCAGCGTTGAGGATGCGGTGGCTATCCTTGACCAAGTGCTTGCGCTCCCCGGCCTGTAAAAATCTCGCAAGTTATAAACTATAAAAACCGGAGCGTGCTGACCATTCGGCGCGCTCCGGTTTTGTTTATCTGTGTTGGGGGTGAAGAGTTACTTCACATAGATTTTAGTGGCTTTGCTGCCCTGGCGGAGAATGTAGATGCCGGGTGTGAGCTGCGAGCCGTTCACGCGCATACCCTGAAGATTATAGTATTCAACAGGACCGTTGGTAAGATCAGTGGCTACGTTGCCTATTGCAGCTTCTGCGCTCACGGTGTTCACCAGATAGTCATAGGCATAGCCCTTGTTGATCGACTGGTAGTTACCGTTCATCTGAGAGATTGAAGAGTCCCACGCTTCGGTGTAGATCACGCGGATGCGGGATGCTCCGATTACAGCGTCGGCGGGTACGGTGAAGCTGTGGGTGATGTCAAGCACTTCGTCAAAGTTGGCCTTAACGTTTCCGGCAAATGATGACTCTGAATTGAAGAATCCGTAGCCTCCGTAGCGGCTGTAGCTATCTACAGAGGGAGTTTCCATTTCAAAGATACCGTCGCCGTTCCAGTCAGTAAACACGAATGCAAGGCAGTAGCGGAGGTCCTGTGGAGTTGGGGCTACTGTGGTCACGCTGTTTGTCTTTTTTGCCTGGAGGCGGAGTGTGAACTCCTGTCCTTGGGCCACTTCTATTGTCTGGTCATCGCAAAGCTCCCAGTTAGTTCCGTTCTTGCCGGTGCGGGTGATGTTGATGTCCTTGATGGCTCCGGAGGTTGAAGCGGTTTCTACATAGCAGTTGGAGTCTGACTGTCCGTCGCCTGAAGGTTCAGTGTATTCAACGGCTTGGCTCGGGTCACGAACAAAGATGGCGCTTACCTCGCAGGAAGTGTTGGCAACGAACGTATTTCCATCGATAGCCTTTCCATCCACGGTAATGCTTTCAAGCACGTAGCCACCGTCAGGAATGGCTTCTACGGTCAGTTCTGTTCCGGAGGGAACCTGACGACCGGAGAAGAGCTCAGTGTCACCATTGTAGACCTTTACAGTACCATAGCTTGTTTCAGCAATTGTGATGGCGAATGATTCAGCCTTGGCGGGGAAGTTGATGAGAGTGCCGTTATGGCCATTGCCGGTGATGTCAGGTACTTGGTCGCCGGTGATGCTGTTGAAGTCATAAGCTGCAATGAGGCTTTTGCCGCTTACCGCGCCTTCGGCATCGGCTTTTACTTCATCGGCAGTGAGGGCTTCGGAGTAGAAGCGGAGATTGTCTATCTTGCCTTCGAGGATGTTGGTTACGGAGTTGGTGGGATCGTTGTTGAGAAGCCAGCGTGCGCCTACAAGGATGTCGCCGAATGATGTGATTTCCTTGATTCCGCTGGTTTGGCTTTTCTCGCGTCGGTTTACACCGTCGATGTAGATGGTTGAGGTTCCGGTAGTGCCGTCGTAGGTCCATACAACGTGTGCCCAGTTGCCCAGAGTGTATCCGGCTGTGATATACGCGCCACCGATATTTTCACCTTGAGTTGCTGAATATCCGTTGGCTGCGCCGCTGTTATACACCACGTTGTTGGCAAGAGTTTGGGCGGAGCTGGAACCGGTGAAGAGGTCGAAGCCGGAGCGTGCATAATCTGAGTTGCGGTAATTGTTGCAAACCCAACCGAAATACTGGTCGTTGGCTGCCCAGTTGTCAAGATACATGTCAAAGGATATTGACATGGATTTTCCGGCTGGTATGGTGAATTCATCAGCGTTGGGAATGCGCATGTAGCGTGTACCGTCGCAGTTGAGAGTGCCGTCATATACGCCGTCGGTGTTTGAAGGATCATCGGCACCGTCAGTGAGCCAGTCGAGGGTGAATTTCACGAAGGAGATCTGGTAGCCATTGTCGGATGTTGTAGGGCTCTCCTCCACGAGGCACCCAACGCTTCCGTCAGGCAGCACGGTGAGTGATGAATAGGCAGCATATCCGTCAATGATCTTTTTCTTTACAGACCATGTGCGTCCTTCGTCATAGGACATGAACACCGAAACATCGCGGCGGGTAGATGCATTTGCGGGAAGAGAATGGAGCATGCGGGTCTGGCCGTCGGTTGAGGGATAGGTGATTATGTCACCGTTGCAGTCAGGCTCCACAAGACCTTGAACTGTAGTGGCCTCGCTCCAGGTCTTGCCACCGTCGGTTGAGCGCGAGAAACGGCGCAGACCCTTGGTGCGGATACTCATGATGAGGTCGCCGTTGGAGGTTTCCACAACTTTTGATTCGTTGCCATTACCTTCGGCCGGTATGCGGCTGTCGGCGTTGAGAACGCTCCACGTTTCACCCCCGTCTTCCGAGCAGCAAACGAACTCATACACGTCGGAAACCGACTGTGCGGCGGTCAGGCGAGTGTTGGAAACGAACATAATGCGCCCGTCGGAAGTCTGAAGCAGATGGCCGGAAGCACAGAAAGCTCCGTACCAGTCGCTCTGATAAACCTGATCGGTGATGGAGCGGGGTTCGGTCCATGTAACTCCATTGTCGGAGCTTGTGGAAACATAGAATCCGGCGCGAGCTGTAGGGGTTGATACGAAGAAACCTGTGTCGCCGGCATAGACGGCTATAAGTTTACCCGTGTTGCGGTCCAGCACAATGGCAGGGTCGCCGTAAGTTGCACCTGTGGCAGAGTTTCCTTGAGCCACTGTGACGGCATCGCTCCAAGTGAGACCACCGTCAGTTGAACGTTTGCATACTACGGAAATGATGTTTGGCAGGTCGCCGTTGCTGCTGCCTCGTTTGTCGGCAAGGGCCACCAACGAGCCGTCGGCGGCAGTGGCTATGGCCGGAATACGGTAATAGCGTGATCCATCCTCACCCATTGACCACACGGTGACCTTTGTTGTCCCATCGACTGCTGCTGCATGTGCAACCACAGAACCGGAAAGACATCCCGTGAGCGCTATGGCTGTGAAGATACTTTTTTTCAAGGTAGAAATCAAGTTCATGTGAATGGTAATAAATTGGTTAAAGGAATGATAAAATTAATGAGAAAGCGATGTGCGTTTCACGCCAAAGAAACATCGATCATTGGCGAAGTTACGTCAAATTCGGATATTTTGCAACTAAAAACGACTGATTATTACCGAAAAAGTGGCCAATTCCAGTTTTTAATCGCTGAATAGAGCACTTTTTCCCGACCACGGCAGTAACTGTTGCACAGTGCGTGAAACTCCCGTGAGTGGTCAGGATGGGTGAGGTGGGCCAGCTCATGGCATATCACGAACTCGCGCAGTTCAGGCGGTAGAAACACCAGGATACGGGATAGCCTGATGCGACGTGAGGAGGCGTAGCATGTGCCGAGGGTGCGGTCGCCTGTGGCAATATCCCATGAAATGCCGGATATGCCCAGTTGTCGGGCTTTTTCCATTGCTGCGGGAATCACCGTTTGTCGCGCCACCCACGCCGCACCGCGTTTCAAGAGGTTGCTGATGGCTGTTGTGGTAGCTGTGTTGCTGAAATCCACATCTGGAGCAGCGGAAATGTGTAGCGACAAGCCTTCCGCCTTGATGCTCAGTGAGCGTGATTTGAGAGCGGAACTTATGTTTATGTAAGCGGTTCCTTCCGGATAACTGTAAGTCCATCCTGCATGATATCGTATCTGCGGTTCTTGTGGCTGAAGGGTATTGGCGATTTGGCTGCTGTGTTCGGAAAGGAGTGCGTCAAGAGCGTGAAAGTCGTAGCCGTAAGGGACACTCACGGCGAGAGAATTGTCGGGCCGTCGCTTTATTATCACTCTGGTGCAGTTACGCCGGGGTGTGACGGTGATTCTGCCGAAAGGTTCCTTTTGGAACGCAAATGTGGTGCGTATCGGAGTTCTCATTCCGCTCCCCAGTGCAGTTTGTGACGGAGCGTATCGGTGAAGGTGTGTCCCTTGAGATGGGCAACATGAATGTTGAATGGAGCTTTGCTGAGTGTGAACCGGCTCTCTACGGGGAGGGGAGTGGCGCGGCCGTCGATGGCAAGCAGCATTGTCTTTGATCGTGATTGGGTGGAGATTTCCAATGTTACGCTGTCGGGCACTACGAGAGGCCGCATTGAGAGGGAATGGGGTGCGATGGGCGAGATTATCCAGTCAGCGCAGCGTGGCGACATTATCGGGCCGCCTACGGAAAGATTGTAGCCCGTTGAGCCGGTGGGGGTGGACACAAGAAGTCCGTCGCCGGAGTATGATGCCAGTTTGTTGCCGTTGACGGTTGCGGTGACCGTAATCATTGAAGCTGTGTCCTGTTTGAGGAATGCCACTTCGTTGAGCGCGAACGGTCTGGAGGGTAGGGGAGAAGCTGAATCCACAGCTATGACAGTGCGTGATTCCACTCGGTAATCGCCCTCGGTAATCAGCCGGGCTATTTCGTGGTCGGCGCGAGCAATATCAGTGGCCGATAAGTAGCCGAGGTGACCGGAATTGATGCCCATAATAGGCGTTCCTGAAGCACCGATACGGTTGGCAGTGGTGAGGAACGTGCCGTCGCCCCCTATGCTGAGAGCCAGCGATGTGGGCTCCCCGTCCGATGTACTTATCGGCGCAATTTCCCGGCGGGCCTCGGGAATGATTCCGGCAATGAACTCAAGATAGCGCGGATCGGCGCGCAGTTCGCATCCGGCCGCGGCTTTTATGAGCGTTTTCAAAAAGCTTTTCAGATGAACGAGATGTTCGCTCTGATCCGGGTTGCCGTAAATGTCGATTCTTGACATGCTGAAATGTATGATTGGGGGTTAAACACTCTCTTTATGAAAGTTTCTGAGAAATCGGTTAAATATAAAAACCGTATCTGGGGACAGTGCAGGGGATTCACACCTCGATTTGGGCCATGAGCTCCCCTATGCGGTCGGCCATAGAGTCAGCCATCGAGTTATCGCCATGACGTAACTCGACAGTCTCGTAGCCGTAACGTTCCAATGAGCGGATCACTGCTCCTGCGTCGCGATGATTAACGCGTAGGTCAACTATCACTCTTCCGCCGGAGGTAACCTCAGCTGTGACGTTGAGGTTGAGCAGATGTGCGTCGGCATCTTCCACGGCCCTACTGATGCGTGAAGCGCTGAAATCCGCGCGATAACATGCCACCGAAAGTTCCGAACACTCCGCCAATTGAGGAAACAAGCGTTCTTCGCTGTGTGGGGTGGTAGCGAGACCTATTGTGGCCACGTCATTTTTTTCAAGTAATATGTTATCTTTTGGATTCAATCGTTTTCTTTTCTTGATTATTCTGACTATTTTTGTACTCTGAAACTTTAGCGGAGTGCAAATTTAGCAATTTTATTTCTAATTGCTGCTATATTAAAGCAACGCGTCGCTTCGCCAACAAGTTTATTTAACGAAGAATAAAAGCAGCGCAATGACTCAACTAAGTGTTAATATCAACAAAGTTGCCACGCTCCGCAACGCCCGCGGCGAGAATATGCCTGATGTGCAGCGTTTCGCCACCGAATGTGAATTGCTGGGCGCCAACGGAATCACGGTTCATCCCCGCCCCGATGAGCGTCACATCCGCCATGATGACGTGTTCCTGCTTCGTCCGCTGGTAAAAACCGAGTTTAACATCGAAGGTTACCCATCGCCCGAGTTCATGGACCTGGTGCTGAAAATCAAGCCCGAGCAGGTTACGCTCGTTCCGGATGCCCCGGGCGACCTCACCAGCCACGAAGGATGGGAAGTGGAACCAAACAAAGAGTTCCTTACCGGGATTATAGACCGCTTGCGCGAAGCAGGCATACGCACCTCGATATTTGTTGGCACGGACACGGCCAATATCAAAGCGGCTGCCTCGACCGGCACTGACCGTGTGGAACTTTACACGAAACCTTATGCCGATGAGTATCCCGCGGATCCTGAAGCTGCAGTGGCTCCGTACGTTGAAGCCAGTAGGGCTGCCCATAGTGCCGGATTGGGTGTCAATGCCGGCCATGATCTGAGCCTTGAAAATCTGGCATTCTTCTACCAGCGGCTCCCTTATCTCAATGAAGTGTCCATTGGCCACTCCCTTATTTCCGACGCGCTTTATCTCGGCCTTGCCGAAACCATCCGCCGCTACAAGGAATGTTTGAAATGATTCGTTAACTAATTTTCTTTTTTCTCCTCACAGATTTCACACACCATGCTTACACTCTTCGCTTCATTGCAGACTCAAACGGTGGATGTCACCGCCGACACGGCTGCCACTATAGTTGAAACTGTTGCCGACGTTGCCGCCGCTCCCCTCCCCGCTGCCCCCGCTCCCGTTGCCGAGACCCTTTCGTTTTGGGAACTTTGCCTCAAGGGTGGTTTCATCATGATTCCCATTGCATTGCTTCTGCTGGTATCGATCTATGTGTTTGTTGAGCGCTGCCTTGTTTTGCGCCACGCCGCAAAGGATGATGAAACGTTCATGAAGCGCATAAAAGATTATATTCTCGATGGCGATCCTGAGAGCGCCCAGACGCTCTGCAACCGTACTGACGCTCCCTATGCACGCCTTATCTCCAAGGGTATCTCTCGACTGGGACGCCCGATGAACGATGTGCTCGTCACGATTGAAAATACCGGCAACATCGAGGTTGCGCGTCTTGGCAAGCGTCTCCCTTGGTTGGCCACTACTGCAGCCGGAGCTCCTATGCTCGGCTTCCTTGGCACTGTGTGGGGTATGGTGCAGGCTTTCTATAATCTCGCCAAGGCCGGTTCCAGCGCCAATATTGATGTGCTTGCCGGAGGTATCTACACGGCTCTTGTCACCACCGTGGCCGGCCTTATAGTGGGTATCGTGGCATTGTTTGCCTACAATTATCTTGTGGCCCGTATCAATGGTGTGATGAACTCTATGGAGCAAAAGACCATGGAATTCATGGACCTTCTTAACGAACCCGCTTGAAAAGGTTGCAGCTATGGCACTGAAACGTCAATATGATATGACTTCGCTGTTTTCCATGGCGTCGATGACGGATGTGATTTTCCTTCTGCTCATCTTCTTTATGGTTACCAGTACATTTGTGTTCCCCACTGCTCTTGAGGTGAATTTGCCCCAAAGTTCCGAGCAGACGGCTATAAAGCCTTCCACTCGCGTTTACGTAGACAAGAACAAGGTTATATACGCTTCATTTGCCGAAGATAAATCCGAGCCTCAGCCCATGACCATGGAACAGCTTGTGAGCTTTGTTCAGGTGATGCGTTCGCAAAACAATGGTGAGGATTTCATAGCGATCTATGCAGACGAGGAGGTACCTTATGGTACGCTTGTGGAAATCCTTGATATCGGTGCCCGTTACGGGCTCAAAATGGTTCTTGCCACCAAACCTGCGCCCTCTACAGCCACTCCGCAATGACAACAACATCAGCTTCACATAATGCGCAGGTGGATAGTCAGCGTCGCACTCAATTGATTGCCGCCCTGATCACCCTTGTCATCGCCGCTCTTGTGGTGCTGACAGTGGCATATATGCGACTCACTTACATCCCGTCGTCCTCCGTTCAGACCTGGCCTCCGGTAGATTCATCTGAAATTCTTTTCGATGGTGAATACGTTATGGCCGGCGATGTGTTGGAACCGGAAGCCGAAGCTTCCGAGCCGGCGCAAGAGGCGGCAGTTGAAGAGCCGCAGTCCGATGGGTTGGATCTCACGTCACAGGGTGAACCGCAGCCGGCTCCTACCCCTCCGGTATCTTCCGAGCGTACTTCGCCCATGAAAGTAGCTCCTGCCAAGCCCGAAGAGAAAACCGGCCCGTCTAAAGCCGAGCTTGAGGCTCAACGAGCAAAGGAGAAGGCTCAGCAGGAGACACAGCAAAAAATTGCTGGACAGATGAAATTCGGCTCCAACAGCTCATCTGGTTCAGGTACGGGTAAAACAGGTTCGCCGGACGGAAACTCCACTGCAGGAAAAGTTTCCGGAGCCCCCGGTTACAGTCTTGAAGGCCGCACGCTCGCTCATTGGGAGCTCCCGGCTAAAACCGCTCCTAACGGCACTGTGTCGCTTCGTGTCGTGGTCAATCAGCAAGGAAAGGTTATCGAGGCTACCGTGAAGAGCTCAAGCGGTGCGGCTGCCTCGGAAGCTGTCCGATCGGCCTGCATAGCGGCCGCTCGCAAGTGTCAGTTCTCAGTCAAGCTTGACGCTCCTGCCCGCCAATCGGGCACTCTCACCTACAAATTCACCACCAAATAACTCTTATAGTCTATTTCCTGATCTTTTTAGGCTCGGAGCCTCGGTTCACGAGGATAACGCCGAGCAAGATGAGGATTGTGGCTATTAGTTTGAGTGGACCGAATGTGCCTACGCCAAGCCATACGGCGAGAATGGCTGCGGTTACAGGCTGGAGGTAGTTGTAAACGCTCACCACTGTTGGTTTTAACAATCGTTGCGCGAAAGGTATGGCCAGATAACTCAGGCATGTTGCGAATATGATGATAAATGCGAGGGAGAGCCAGGTGGAAGAGGGGAGTGATGCCCATGGAACATCGGCGAGCGCCGGCGCACAGCAAGGCACGTAGGTAACAGCTGACAATAGAAACATCCATTTCATCAGCGTGAAGGGCGCGTATCGTTTTGTTAACCCTAATAGATAAACGTAGTACACCGCTGCACACATCTGTGCGCCGAAGCAGAGTGCGTCGCCCAGGATTGGATTGCTGGCAGCTGCGCCGGCTCTGTTTCCGGCAACGAGCAATATTACGCCCGCCATACCTGTCAGTACCCCTACGCATTTGAGCCGTGTTATCGGAAATCCGAGTGCAATGGCTGCAAGAACCATGGTCAGCATTGGTGTTGTGGAGCTCATTACGGCTGAGTCTATGGGATTGGTGAAGCCAATTCCGAGTATGAATAGCCCCTGATTTGCGCTGATCATTAAAATAGAGGCTGTCAGAAGCTTCAAATAGTCGGAGCGGAGTATCTTTTCACGCGGGGCGATTGTCGCCGGCAGAATGAAGCTGAGTAGCAGAAACAGGAGTGTTGCGCCTCCAATGCGTACGGCAGAGAGCGCGAGTGGCGAGAGTTGGCCCTGAAGAAGTATGTGTTTAGATACCGGCGACATCATGCCCCACGCCACATTGGCAAGAAGCAGAGCCAGATGGCCCTGCTTCGAAGATGCTTTGTGGGAACGATGCGCGGTGTCAGGTGACGGTGTCGCGTAATTCTGTTCCATATTACTTAAGCGACCATTCAAATCCGTTCTTTGTGTCTTTTACGTCGAATCCTATGGCCGACAGACGGTCACGTATCAAATCGCTTGTGGCCCAGTCCTTCTTGGATTTGGCCTCGGCGCGTATCTGCATGAGCAGGTCAACAGCGTCCTCGAACGGTTTCATGGCGCTCTCCCCTTCAGCCGTGTCTGAGGCGGTAACATCGGGCTTTATTCCCAGGATTTCGATCAGGAATGTGTTGAAAATCTCTTTGAGTGCTTCAATGTCGTGCTCGGAAGCTTTTATTGAGCCGTCATTGATTTTGTTGACCGTGGAGCAAGCTTCAAATAAATGAGAGAGTAGGATGGGGGTGTTGAAGTCATCGTCAAGCGCCTCATAGCATTTGGCAGCGAGGCTTTCGGTATCAATTGCGTCAGTCTCGTTTGTCGATTTCAGTGAATAGAGACGACGGTAGCCGTCAAGCATTCGTTGGAGAGCTTTTTCTGCGCCCTGCAGGGCTTCATTGCTGAAATCCACTGTGCCGCGGTAATGGGCCTGCAGGATGAAGAAGCGGATGGTCATAGGTGAATAGGCCTGCTCAAGTAACGGGTGACTGCCCGTGAAGAATTCATCGAGTGTGATGAAGTTGCCGAGAGATTTACCCATTTTCTGGCCGTTGATGGTGATCATGTTGTTGTGCATCCAGTAATTGACGCTGTCATGACCGTTATGGGCCACGGATTGGGCTATTTCACACTCATGATGCGGGAACTTGAGGTCCATGCCACCGCCGTGGATATCGAAGGGTGTGCCGAGATATTTCTCGCCCATTGTCGAACATTCGAGGTGCCATCCGGGGAAGCCGTCGCTCCAGGGCGATGGCCAGCGCATGATGTGTTCGGGGGCTGCTTTTTTCCATAGTGCGAAGTCGGCAGGATTTCGCTTTTCCTGCTGTCCGTCCAGAGTTCGCGTGGCCGACAGAAGCTCTTCAATGTTGCGTCCGGAGAGCTTCCCGTAGTGGTGGGCTGCGTTGTATTTGGGCACGTCAAAATAAACCGAACCATTGCTCTCGTAGGCAAATCCTGCGTCGAGTATTGCCTTAATATATTCTATTTGCTCGATGATATGGCCTGATGCATGAGGCTCGATTGATGGCGGGAGCACATTCAGGCGGTCCATGGCGTGATGGTAGCGATTGAGGTAGTATTGTACCACTTCCATGGGTTCAAGGCTTTCCAGACGGGCTTTCTTGGCTATCTTGTCCTCGCCTTCGTCAGCGTCATGTTCAAGATGGCCCACATCGGTTATGTTTCGCACATAGCGCACTTTGTAGCCAAGGTGGTTGAGATAACGGAACACCACGTCGAATGTGATAGCCGGGCGGGCATGTCCGAGATGTCCGTCGCCGTAGACCGTGGGGCCGCAGACATACATCCCTACGCGACCTTCGTGGACAGGACGAAATGTTTCCTTCTGGCGCGAAAGAGAATTGTAGATGGTCAAGTTGTTAGGTTTCATCTTTGAAGTGTGAGAGGGCGAGAGAGTTTTGAGAGTTTATTTAACATAGATTTCCGTGTGGCAGGAAATGTCCCGCCACACGGATATCTTTTTACAGTAATGTTTACTTAGATCAGGCGTTGCCACCCATGATGAATGGATTAGGGAGCTCGCCTGGGTTGTTACCCTGATTGGGGTTGTTTTTGGGCATGCGAGGTTTGATTTCGCCGAATGTAGCTTCGTACTTTTTCACGTTTTCAGAGAGCGCGAAAAGGAGATTCTTGGCGTTCTCGGGAGTCATGATCACGCGTGACTGTACCTTTGCCTGGGGCATATTGGGGGCGAGCTGGATGAAGTCCATGAAGAATTCAGAGGGTCCGTGAGTAATTACGGCCAGATTGGCGTAGGAGCCTTTGGCAACTTCAGGTGTGAGCTCGATTTTGATTTCGTTTCCGTTGGGTTTGTTCTTATTTTCCATGATGAGTTATTTTATGGGTTTAGAGTTTGGTTGTCATTATTAGTTGGCTGAGGTAGCCGGGAATTTGTAAGTGAAGTCGTTGCTCTGCTGGTTGTTGACGTGCAGATGTATTTCATCATATTGGCCGGAGGCTATGAGGTTCGCCACTCGAATGGATACCACTTCCACAGAGCCTACAAATTCGGTTTTGTCCGCTTTGGTGATGAGGTAGAGGTTAGCCACGCGGTCATTGGAGTTGTCAGTGTCGAGTAGACATTCCCAAGTGCGGTTGGTTCCTTTCTCTATAGCAGCCACAAGATTGATGTAGTTGTCGGCCATATAGACGGTGTTGACAGTAAAGGAGAGGTAGTCCAACTTACACTGATCGGCTGTAGCATCATCCACTGACAGAGTGGTGACCGGACGGGCCGAAGTCAGATTAATGAGTATGGGGCTTCCTGTCTGACCGAGGATCATGTTATAGGTGATGTACATGCGCGAGCCGAGGGGGTATTCTTCGGGGTCGAACATGGCATTGAGCGGAGCCTGGAGATAAACGGTGTTTCCATCAACGGTGGCAACGGAGAAGGTAACCGTGGTGGGGGAATACTCATAGACTGAAACAATGTCCGAGCCGGAGGCTGTGCCTACTGTGGAATTGTTGTCGTCAACACACGATGTAGTGGCGAATGCCATTATAATCACTGCGAGGATGCTTGCTATTTTTGAGAATTTCATAGCTTTTATTCGTTATTGTTTTTTTCGTAAATGGTGGGGAGGGTGTATGTTACTTCTTTGCCTTCATCACCGGATTTAAGGTGTAGAGTCACGCCGTGGCCAACCAATTTGTCCCAAATTGGGTTGAGGTTGACCGAAATTGGTGTCTCTACGTACGTCACATCCGCACGTGACGAGGATGTTGCTTCCTGCGTGGTTTCTGTCTTGGTTTCGTCAGTTACAGCCACGTAGATGTGGGGAGTGCCTTGCTCCAGACTGTTCTCATCAACTGTGCAAGAGTAGGTGTAGTTGCCCAGTACAGTAACGCCACGAATATTCAGGTAACGGCCGGCGCGATAAGGGTCGGCAGCCAAGGCGAGCTTTACATTGCCCACGTTGCAGTTTTCAAGCTGTGCTTTTGTGATTGAAGGGGTATGAGCTTTGAAAATGTCAGTGAGCTGTACGTTTGTGGCGGATGTTGTTGATGTAGGTATGTCGCTGGTGATGTTATAAACAATCAAGACTCTTGAGCCAACGGGGTATTTTTCGGGATCTACGAGCGATGGGTCCAGAGAGCGGACCATGGAGTATGCCAATGAATTTCGTTGCTGAACGGTGTAGGTCACAGCATCGTCGGTGATCGATGTGACGTCGGCGAATTCGTAAATGGGGCCGTAAAAATAGCTCGGGTCATCGGTTTTGACACACGACGACAGGGCTACGGCTGCCATAGCCGAGATTACCATGATAAAGGATTTTAGTTTGAGTGTCATCTGTCAGTGTTTGGTTTGTACAGGTTTTTAATTTCGGATAATTTGATGTCAGCTGATAGGATTAACTGATTTTTACTGTAAATATTGTGAGAGATGGCGTGGTTTCACTGTTTGGTGAAGTTGAAACGTCGGCGGTAAACATTATTTGTGTTGTTCACCTCCAGCGAGAATATCTGTCCGGTGGGAGATTTGGTCCAAAGTTCGCCGAGATGGATGGAAGCAACTTGGGTGGAGTTGTAGGTAGGAGATTCTTCAGGAACACGTGTTGACAAGTACATTTTCACTGTATCGGCACCTATGCTGGATTCATCGGCCACTATGAAATATTTTCTTGAGGGAAGTGAAGGCATGTAGCAGTAAAGGTTGATGTAAGGGCCGGAGCGGTAAAGCGTGGTTACATATATGGGCGCCTGGGCTGCCAATGCGGTTGCGTGATCGACTGTGGTTGCGGTGTCCGTATAGATGGTTTGCAGACCGCGGAGAGTGACGTCGCTGCAGTCTTCGCCATATTTAACGTCGGCGGGGAGTGAGTAGGTCATGAGCAGGCGTGTGCCGAGGGCGACCTTTTCTTCATTGAGAGAGCCACGCACTGCTAAGGTGACCGCAGGGGAGTCTTCGTATTCCTGATACTCGAAATAGGCCGCGGTTGCTCCATTGCCTGTAAAGGTCACTATGTTTTGAAACATGCTCACTCCGGGCTCGTCAGATGAATCGGAGCATGAAGCCAGTGTGGAAGCAATGATTATGACTGATGTGAAATATGGGGCGATTCTCATAGCTTTTCCTTACGTGTGCGTATGTGTGTGATTGTGCCGTCACGCATCGTGATTGTGCGATCGGCCATTTCTGCGAGGCTCTCGTCGTGAGTAACTATAAGGAATGTCTGGCCCATGTCACGGCGCAGATTGAAGAAAAGCCTATGGAGTTCTTCGCGGTTGTGGGTGTCGAGACT
>CAJUSN010000009.1:0-2362 GCA_910589095.1 uncultured Muribaculaceae bacterium | reverse complement strand
GTTGACCAAGGCACGGGCCACTGCTCCACGCTGTCTTTCGCCCCCCGATAGCTGACCTGGTTTGTGTTCGGTGCGTGAGGCAAGACCCATGTAGTCGAGAAGTCGTCGGGCTTCTTCCATTGCTTCTGACCGCTTGCGGCCACCTATCAGCGCCGGCATGGCCACATTTTCAAGTAGCGTGAATTCGGGTAAAAGTTGATGGAACTGAAACACGAAGCCAATGTTGGCGTTGCGGAAGCGGGCGAGCTGCTTGTCGGACATGGTGAATAGCTGCTCGCCACGAAACATTACTTTGCCGCTGTCAGGTCGGTCAAGGGAACCGATGATTTGCAGTAGGGTGGTTTTTCCGGCACCGCTTGGTCCTACTATCGACACAATTTCGCCGGCATCAACGGTGAGGTCGATGCCTTTCAGAACCTGTAGATGTTCATAGGACTTTGTTATGTTTCTTACTTCAATCATTATGGAGTGGGCGGGGTGCGGATTCTATAATAAGTGCCGCATCTCGGTTACCGCGTAATGCAAAGATAGCTGAATTTACCGCCTCGGCAAAATTAACGGAGCTGTTTTTTGTCTCGTTTGATGCCATAAGAAGCGAAAATGCCACGCGTAGATTATGTAATATGTTGTTAATCAGATGGATGGAGTGCGTTGTAGACGATCGAAGCCTTTGCGGGACCTACTACTGCGGCTATGTCATCGAGATCGGCTTCGCTTATACGCTTGAGGGAGCGGAATTTGGTGAGTAGCGCAGTGCGGGTCTTTTCGCCAATGCCCTTGATAGAGTCCAGCGCCGACACTGTTTGCGTTTTGCTTCGTCGGTTGCGATGGTGTGTGATACCGAATCTGTGGGCTTCATCACGCATGTGCTGTACCACACGGAGTGTCTCGCTGTTCTTGTCGATATAGAGCGGTACGGAGTCGCCCGGAAAATAGATTTCCTCAAGTCTTTTGGCAATGCCTGCCACAGCAATGGTGCCCCGCAAGCCCATGGCCTCGAGTGCTTCTACTGCTGCCGAAAGCTGCCCTTTTCCGCCGTCCACCACGATGAGCTGTGGAAGCTCCTTCCCTTCATTCACAAGGCGTGTGTAGCGACGTGTCAGAACCTCTTTCATCGAAGCGAAGTCATCAGGGCCTACCACGGTCTTTATGTTGAAATGCCGGTAGTCATTTTTGGCCGGTTTGCCATCGCGAAACACCACGCATGAGGCCACCGGATTTGTTCCTTGGATGTTTGAGTTGTCGAAACATTCAATGTGACGCGGCAGCACTTCCAAGCGGAAATCAGCTTTCATACGCTCCATTAATCGGTTCACGCGTTCCTCGGGATTGTGGCGTTCCATATGTTTGAGCGCATCGATTTTGTATTGACGCGCGTTGCGTTCCGAGACTTCGAGGAGCTTCTGTTTGTCACCGCGTCGGGGAACTATAAAGGTCACTCCCGGCATCTCCACGTCAGGTTCCATAGCTGCAATAACCTCCTCGTAGGTTATGTCAAGCTCTGAGCGGATCTCCTCCATGGCGTAGCCTAAAAGTTGCTCGGCCGACTCGTCGAGCCGACGTTTGTATTCAAGGGTGATTGAACTTACAACCGCTCCGCGTCGCACGTGCATATAGTTAATATAGACCTCTTGTGAACCGTCGTCGTAGATGCCGAATACATCAACATCACCTATGGTTTGGCTCACAATGACGCTCTTGGCGGTGTAGCGCGTCACCATGTCATATTTAAGTTTCAACTCGTGGGCTTCTTCAAAGCGCAGCTGTTCGGCCAGTCGCGTCATCTCCTCGCGCAGATGGTCAAGGAGTTCATTCATGTCGCCGCGAAGAATCTGTTTCACCCGCTCGATAGAGGCTGCGTATTCTTCCTGGCTCACCATCCCTGTACAGGGACCTCCACAACGTTTCAAATGATAATCCAGGCAAAGTCGGCCTTTCCCTTTGGCTATGTATTCAGGCGTGATCAGATGACGGCATGAACGCAGTTTGTAAAGTTCGCGGATGAGGTCGAGGACAGTTCGTGCAGACGCCGTGTCAGTGTAGGGGCCGTAATATTTAGCTCCGTCCTTTATGCGTTTGCGTGTCATGAAAACCCGAGGGTAGGGCTCTTTGGTCACAACTATCCAAGGGTAGGATTTGTCATCCTTGAGCAGCACATTGTAACGTGGCTGATACTCTTTGATCATCGAGTTTTCGAGGTTGAGAGCATCCTGCTCGGTCGGCACCACAATGTAGCGCATATCGGCAATGGCGCGTACCAGCAGATTGGTACGGAGCGAATCGTGGGTACGGTTGAAGTAAGACGACACCCGTCGCTTCAAGTTTTTTGCCTTGCCTACATAAATGACATTACCCTCGGAGT
>CAJUSN010000008.1 GCA_910589095.1 uncultured Muribaculaceae bacterium | reverse complement strand
GTAAATGTCAGTTATAACTATCGAATCTCCCCCCGGGAAATAATATTGAATATAGAAATGGTTGGAATAACGATATCCGATGTGATCAGAGAACACGGAATCATTTTTGCCGAAATATACGCGTCGTAGAGTATCTGAGCCATCCACCATCACATAGAGATTCAGTTCTTTCAGAAAGAAAGTGTCACGCCACTTACCATCATCGGTTGTACGGCAGCCTGGTACACGGGAACATGTATAGACCGCTCCCGCACTTACCAATAAGGCTATGATGTAAATTAGAATTCGTTTCATTGTTGTAGGATGGGTTTTAGAATGGAAGAAATATTGATAGCATCGATATACTTTGCCCTAAATATATCATTTTCACAATTGATGGCCTACTATAACCTAATTTCCAACCATACAACTCTGCGTTAACTGTGGAAATACCTTCTTCCGTCCATTTTAAAGTATGGGAAGATTGAAATGAATCGTAGGATTTGCCAGTATGTTACGAATTTACCATCCATCTATATTCTCTGGGAGCTTAATCGTGCCAAAAAGATCAATAATTGCATCCATGGCCCCGTGACGTCCAGAGTGAAGAGAGTCAGTTGAACTATATATTAATGAATCATCGAGGTTCCACAGGCAGATTTCATTGCTTAGCTCTGCTGATACGGTCAGGGTATAGTGAGGTTTGCTAAAAATTGAGGAGTCGCTTAAAACTTCTCCTTTAATTACTACACCGTTACTCTGCTTCCATATTGGCCCTATTGTTCCCTTTACGTGATTGATCTGGAAGTTTTGGGCTTCCAATTCCTTTATTTCATTGTTAATGTCAGTTATAACAATTGTATCACCTCCAGGGAAATAATATTGAATATAGCTGCACTCTGCATATTTATGTCCTACGTAATCGTTAAACCCTGAATCAGTATTGCTGAAATAAACCCGCTTAATTGTGTCGGATGCATCTACCATGACATATATATTCAGATCTTTCAAGAAATAGACATCACGCCACTTACCATCTTCGGCCGTACGGCAGCCCGGTACACGGGAACAAGTATAGACCACTCCCGCACTTACCAATAATGCTATGATGTAAATTAGAATTCGTTTCATTGTTGTAGGATGGGGTTTAGAATGGTAACAGCATTGATAGCCTTGTTATATTTCACCCTAAATATTTCATTCACACGCTGGGATAGCGCCCTGCTATGTACGGCCCTGACATCTAATTCCTTATAAAAACACGCCACCTTCATTTATCTCATTTTTACTATCAACGATTAATAAAAGCTATCATCCCTTACCATTTCGCGCAGAAAATGAGGCAATAACCTACAATGATAAAAACTGGATGAACTATGAAAAGAAATGAGAGAAAACGATATTTAGTATTGTCATATTTATCTCTATAGACTTCATCAATTACATTAAGGTACCTACAAGACTTGAAAAACAAGGTTTTAAACAGAAATGTGGAAGCGCAGGCAATAACCAAAGCTACGATCATTAACGGTAGGAAATTTGAAATGCCTAAATGTCGAACCAGTAGCATAATAAAAAAGCAAAACCACAGAGCTACATCACAACCGAAACACCAAGACAGTTTCTCCTTTGCATGATGTTCATCATATTCTTCCTCTACCCACCAATAATAGCTGCACACAGATCCTTTGATCAAATCTTCTAATAAAGATGAAATTTTCCTCATATTGTATTCTATCATTTGGTTGAAGAAGAGTAATCAATGTAACTGGTTTTCGGGTGCAAGTTAGCGAAATTTTTTGGGAAGTGCGAAAAAGGGACGGCGTGCCGGGCATAAAAAAACAGAGCCGGAACGCGGAGCTTGGAGACTCCGTTCGGGCTCTATATAAGTGAAATGCATTAAGTATGCGTCATAACGGTTCATGTGAATGGTGGCTATGGACCTTCGGCTTCGGTGACGTACAACCATCAGTCCGCTCCTTCAGCCTCAATCGCAGATCTTGTAATCTGAACCCTTTTGACAGTATCCACACGGGTAGATACAACGGCGGTGTGCCAAACGAATTTTGACACACCGCCGCGCATATATCAGGGGGAGGATTATTCAGCGTCGTTCCAGGTGCAGCTCACATAAGTGAATGTTGCGGGAGCGGTCACTTCATATACAATTGTGGCGGGCTTGGTGGTGCCGTCGTAGTAATAGAAGTTGATGGTGTAGAGAACCGTCAGACCGGGCACGGGAGTGGCATCGGGATTGAGGATGGCGAGTGCGGCAGGGAACACTTCCGTTTCGAAGCGCTGCTTCTCAAGAGCCACCACTTCTTCATCGGTCATGCTGTCGTAGCCGGGGTACTGGGTTTTGGCAGCTGAGGGACGGAGGTCAACGTTACCTTGATAAGCAGAGGTACCGCAGTAGTACTCGTTGTTACCGTATGAGCTTACATAGGCAGCTCCATTGGGCACGTTGTCGCGAATCCAGTCAACACAAGTCTGGAAATAGAGAGTGGAGATGGCCACGCCACGTCCGGCAGGAAGTGTGATTGTAACGTTGGGGTCATACATCCATTTGCCGCCATTGCGAACGAACTGTGCAGTTTCGGTGGTCACGCCGTTGTTGAGCTTCCATTCGCTTCCGGTGTAAACATACTGGTCGCAACGGGTAACGGTTTCGGAGCCGTTATAATAGTAGTAAACCACGAATTTGGCATCGTCGGCAGCCGCATAGGGATATTTCTGCTTCATGTAGATGGGGAGCAGAGTGGCGGGAGCCTCACCTGAGAGATTGTCGTAGGACTGACCCATGGCCTGATAGTCGGCGTGTGAAAGCACGGAAGTGTTGGCCAAAGGAGCCCATGTGGAGCCGTTGAAAGCGTAGATGGCGTTTTCGTTGGTAGAGGTCACGGTTACTGCCTTTGCAGAGATGCCTGCACGGGCGGCGAGGGTTGAAATTGAGGAATCGCCTACCTTGGTGATGACCATATTGAAGTATTTGCCTTTGCTTGCGAGAGCCATCACATAGCCCTCGAAAGTAACGGTGGCGCCATCGGGGAGGAGCGCCTTGAGTGCATTTGAAGCACCGTAGGGGCTCACCTGCACGGTGGTTCCGTCAAGGACGATGTTTATATAACTGCCGCTGACCGTAACCTTACCTGTGAACTTGGAGTAAACAGGGCTGATGGGTGCAGCTCCCGTAGCCATGGCATCGGCGACAAAAGCGTCGATTTCAGCGCCGGTCCAGGTTTTGGGTGCGGGATATGTGACAGCTTGCGAACCTTTCACTTCGAATTCGGTTCCGCTGAGAATCTGCCAACCGTAGTTGTAGCTGTCGAGGGTTGAGCTGAACACAACCTGATCGCCAACTTTCAGATCGTTGTTGTTGGAAGGACGATATGCAAATACCGATCCTGTTGCATCAGTGACGATAGCGCCTTGGGTTGACACGGCAGTCACCACTCCGTTCACGTCAATGGCATCACCCTTTGACATTGAAGAGAGCGAGCCGAGCACCGAAGAGGGAGTGAATTCAGGTACGTCGGGATCGGGTGTTGCGCTGAACACGGGATCAGTGGCCGAGGTGTTATAATTCACAATCACACATTCACCCTCTTTTGCATCGGGGAAATTGGCTTTCAGGATGCCGGGAATGGAACGGGCAGCTGTGTGAGAGGGAGCGAAGGAAGCGGTGTAATCGTTGTCGCTTCCCCACACCTCTTGGTAATTTTCATCGGTCACGGTGTATTTGACTGCCGATGCGGCCTGTGCCACTTCAGCGGGAAGGGCCTGTGCCACATTGTAGGTCACTTTGATTGCCGAACCGTCAGAGAGGGCGAAATAAGGGAATTTGGGATCGCTGAGCAGAGCGGGGATGTAATCACGAGCAGTGATTTTGTCAGTGAAATATCCTTGAGTGCCCACAGCAGCAAGCTCTTTAGCGAGCGCGTCGCCGGCCAGCTCCTTATTGGTGGCACTGGCGGCTATCATTTTATAATCGGCGGCCTGCAGGGTGTAATCGACAGACTGGACGTCGGTGACTCCGGGCTGTTCGAAACCGGGCAGATCATCGTTCCATGAATTATCGTCGCAGGCGGTGAGTGCAGCGGTGCAGCCGGCAACTATCATGAGGCGGTTGATATATTGTTTCATGTCTGGTATGGCTTAGAAATTGATTTTGAGTTTACAGCTGTAGGTGCGTCCGAACGAGTAGAACACACGGTTGGCATTGCTCCATGTGCCCACTTCGCCAAGGTCGGTCTGAGCCTGGGTTACGTAGTTGTAGTTGCACAGGTTGTTGACATTACCGTAGATGGTTGCGTCAAGCTTACCAAGCTTGAATGAATAGCTTGCGGAGAGGTCAAGCTGATTGCCCCATGGAATACGCCATGGAGTACCAGGCTTGAGCACCTTGCCGTTCTGAAGATTGGAAGAAGTGAGCGAGATGTCGCTGTAGTTGCGGAAATAAGCGGTCCAGTCGGCACCGATGCGGAAGCCTTTGAATGGACGGAAAGTAACGCCGAGAGCGGCAGTGGTCTGAGCCGAGCCGGAAACTTTAACGCCTTTCTGCTCGAGAGTAGCGTGGAGATGGTCAGGCTCGAGGATTCCGGATGCAATGGTACCGTTGAGATTAGAAAGAGGCGCGCCGTTCTGGTTGTAGAAATAACCGGTGGCATTTGAATCCCAGTGCCAGTCGCCGAGGGAGAACATAGCGTCGATATCGAGCCACTTCACAGGTTTGTACTTGGCGCTGATTTCAAGACCCATGTGGAGAGCATCGACGCCTGACATGGCGAAGTAATAGTAGTTAGAGCCGTCCTGAGCGATTGCGGGGTCGATCTGCTCACCCTTGCTCATGGTTTTGTCCATCCATTTGGTGTAGTAAGCGTTGACTTCCACAGCGAGTTTCGGAGAATGGAAACCGTAGCCGAGCTCCAACGAACCGATTTTTTCATTGCGGGCGTCGGGGTTGGTGATGTTTGAACGCTGCGAGCTGAGGAACACACCATAGGAGAAGAAGGGTGCGCGGGAGATGTAACCACCATTGATGAACACGTTGTTGTGGCGGTCAATGTTGTAGTTGGCACCACCTTTGATTGTTCCACCGAGGTAGTTTTTGGTTTCCGAACGAGAGTGCTCGGCATCGTAATAGTAGAAGTCCTTACGCCAGTAGGAGTTGTTGTTGAGCGCACCGGCAAGCACAAGGTTGAGTTTCTTGTCGAGGAGAGTGTATTCGGCCTGGCCGTATACGCCCTGCTGGCAAACGAAACCGTCGTAGTTGCGGTTCACCACATCGCCCACATGGAGCTTTTCATAGACCCATTCGGTATTGTTCTTGTTATATACCGCATTGTTGTAGGGCTGCACGTTGGAGCGGTTGGCATTGTCAATGTAGTATTCGCCACCGAAGAGGTCGGAGATCACGGTTTTGTGATGACCAACGTAGTAACGCACGTCAAGACCACCGGTAAGATTGAGGCGGTTGCCGCTGCGGAAGTCAATTGTTTTCTTATAGGATGAGATCAAGCCGTAGGTGGCGTGAGCGTTGTTCTGCTTGCCGATAATCATGTTTGAACCGGTTGTTGATTCGGCGTTCATCTTTTCAACGGCAGCGTAGTCATAATATCCTTCGGGAGTGCGGAACTGCATGTTGAGCAAGCCGTTGGTGGCACCGTACCATGCAGAGGAATAAGAGGTGGAAGTGGTTGTACCATCGGGGTTATAGCTGTAGACGGTACGTCCGAGGCCGGTGCGACCACCACCTGAAGTGATTGAAAGATAGAATGAAGTGGAGAGCGAAGAGGAAGTGTCGATTTGCCAGATGTGGTTCAAGGCAATCTGAGGCTTGTGATAGAAGTTATAGTTGGAGTTATAAGCTTCGCCGTTGGAACGGAAACCGTAGGTGGGGTTATAACGGTAGGGGCTTTCACCCTGCATATAATCACGTACGTTCTGCCAGCCTTCAATGGTGAGACCATTGTTGTAGTTACGCTGATTGTGGGTCTGCGGAGCTCCGAAACCGGTAAGACCAATCTGGTGGTTATCGTTGATGCGTTTTGTCACGTTGAAGAACCAGGAGTAGGAATTGTAAGATGTTCCCTGGATGTAACCGTCGGCCCATTTGCGCGAACCGAGCACGGTGATGGCCCAGCCGTTTTTCATGAGACCAGTAGAGAGCTTCACACCATACTGATTGAGACCGTCGTTACCCATTCCGTACCATACAGAACCGCCCTTTTCAACGTCGATTGTACGGGTGGTGATGTTGATGGTACCACCGATAGAGGGTGTCGATACGATTGTTGCACCGAGGCCACGCTGAGTCTGAATGCTTGAAGCCACATCGGAAAGGTTGGCCCAGTTACTCATATAAACGCCACCCCATTCCATGTCGTTGACAGGGATACCATTGATGAGCATAGCCACGTTTTCGCTTTGGAAACCACGCATACGGGTTTTAGCGTCACCGAAGCCGCCGCCTTCCGAACGGGTATATACGCCGGGGGTGGTTTTCAACACTTCAAGGAGTTCCTGGTTACCGAGTTTGAACTCGATTTCCTGAGCGGGGATGGTTGACATGGCCACAGGAGTCTCACGGGTTTTACCTACTGACTGAGTGACCACTACGTCGGCAAGCATAGCTGCCGAGGGCTCAAGTGTCACTGTACCGACATTGGCGCTGGCGCCAACCGTACAAGCCTTATAGCCAATAAAGCTGATTTGCAACTGTTTGGTGCCTTGCGGAACGCTGAATTTGAAACGTCCGTCGGCATCTGTGGTTGTGCCTATGCCCGATTTGCCGGCCACAGCCACCGTGGCGCCCACCATGGGTTCGCCCGATTCGTCAACCACAACACCGGTGCACACAAAGTTGGCCGCCATTGCGAGGCAAGCCACCCAAATGGTGCAGGTTAAGAGAAGCAGTCTCTTCATAATTAGTGGATTAATGTTGGTTTTGTTGATGGATTGGTTATTATTTTGGTATGATTTTTTGCTTTCTCCAAGCGGCCGGATAACAGGAAAGCCCACCGTTGCGCCCAATAGGCACAATGACGGGCTTTTTATATGTTATTCCGGTGCATTGATTACACAGAAGTTAAATTCATTGCAAAATTACAAATAAATTTTAAATCAACTGCATTACCCCACTCTTTTTCCCTTATTTTTCTGATTTATCTTAAAAAGAACGGCACTTTGACGCTTGCTTTCTATGAAGTGATTTAGAGTGTGTCTGAATTTAAACCGAATTTAACTTTAGTGTTTTGTATTATTCTTGGTTTCATCACAAACGTAAATTTTGGTGCTTTTCGCCAAGTTTCATCAGTCGCATAGCTCGCTATGCTCCCTCTTCAACTTGCGAAAATCCCTCAAAATTTCCTCTTTGTGCTAAAACCATTTAAATCCAGACACACTCTTAAACTTTTTGCGAAAAGTAAAAAGAGCTTCTATACGTGCAGGGCCGGCGATGATTGTCGCCGGCCCTGCCGATTATTCTGATTTCAAAACAGAAGGAAGGGTTATTCCGCTTCCTTCATGTTGTGGAACACATTCTGCACGTCTTCATCGTCCTCGAACTTGTCGAGAAGCTTTTCGATTGCGGCACGCTGCTCGTCGGTCACCTCCTTGAGGTCGTTGGGGATGCGTTCGAATTCGGAGCTGACAATCTCGTAGCCATTGCCCTCGAGGAAGTTCTGGATGTTGGAATAATCCTCGAAAGCACCATAGAGCACGATTTCTTCTTCATCGGCTTCCACTTCGTCCACACCACAGTCGATCAGTTCAAGCTCAAGTTCCTCGAGATCCATGCCTTCAACGGGCTTGATTTTGAACACGCATTTATGCTCGAACAGGAACGATAGCGAACCTTGGGTTCCGAGGTTGCCTCCGTGTTTGTTGAAGTAAGAACGCACGTTGGCCACGGTACGAGTGTTGTTGTCGGTAGCAGCCTCCACTACGATAGCAATGCCGAAGGGGCCGTATCCTTCATAGATAATTTCTTTGTAGTCGCTCGCATCCTTGTCGGTAGCTTTCTTGATGGCACGTTCCACTGTGTCCTTGGGCATATTGGCTGCCTTTGCGTTCTGCATGAGAGCGCGCAGACGGGGGTTTGTGGAAGGATCGGGACCTCCTGCCTTTGCGGCGATGGTGATTTCCTTACCAATGCGCGTGAATGTGCGCGACATGTTGCCCCAGCGTTTCAGCTTGCGGGCTTTGCGATATTCAAATGCTCTTCCCATTGTTAGTTTTGAAAAGTTTTTATCGTGTTGTTACTTATTATCGGAATTAACGGAGTTCGGCCCCTACACGCTTGCGAAGATTAGCCACAATTTTGTTCATCACGGCCTCGATCTGCTTGTCGTTGAGGGTGCGTTCATCATCCTGGAGAGTCATGGTGATGGCGTAGGATTTCTTACCTTCGGGGAGCTTGTCGCCTTCATAAACGTCGAAGAGCGACACCTCGCGCAGCAGCTTGCGTTCGGCCTCGCGGACGGCTTGTTCCACCTGAGCCATGCTTACAGTGGCGTCGATGAGCAGCGCAAGGTCACGCTTCACCGGCATGGTGCGGGGAATGGGAGTGAAGGCTACTTTGGCGCGTGAAGCCATCTTCATCAATTCGCCCCAGTCAAGTTCGGCATAAACCACCGGTTGCTTGAGATCAAAGCGTTTGAGCAATCCCTTTGCGAGCAAACCAAGCGAACCGATGCGCTTGCCTGAGCGGGTGGTGATGAGCATTGACGCCGCATAGATGGGTTCGGCGGCCACCTCAAACTTAAGCTCACGCATGTTCACGCCAAGACGAGCAAGGATATTGCCCACGTAGGCTCTCATGTCGTAGAATGTGGCTTCCACCGCCTCACGTTGCCATCCGCCTTGACGCAGATTACCCGTGATCCATAGCGCCAGACGGCTCTGCTCGGTGTAAGGGGCGAGAGGCTTTTCGGCAGTGGACTCAGCAGAAGGATTGAAGAAATAAACGTTGCCGAACTCATACATCATGAGCGACTCCATCTTGCGGTTCACATTGTGGGACACGGATTCAAGTCCGCCGAACAGCAGGGTCTGACGCATTACATTGAGATCATTGCTGAGCGGATTGAGCAATTTCACGCAATGATCAGCCGGGTATTGTTCGCAATCGGCATAATAGCTTTCCGAGGTGAGAGAGTTGTTCAGTATTTCATTAAAGCCACACGCTGTGAGCTGTTCTGAAATAAGAGTGCGCAGTGCATTGTCAACATCGGCAGGCGATTTGAACGATAATGATGACTGCACGGTGAGTCCGGGCTGCACATTATTGTAGCCGTAGATACGGAGCACATCTTCCACCACGTCGCATGGACGCTGCACATCCACGCGGTATGTAGGAACCTTAAGCGATGCGCTCTTCTCATCCTTCTCCACAATCTCTATCTCAAGCGAACGGAGAATGGAATCGATGGTTTCCTGCGGTATCTCCTTGCCAATGAGGCGGCACGCATAGTCATAATCAAGTTTCACATCGAACGGCGCCACTGGATTGGGATATATATCCACCGGCTCGCCACACACGCGGCCACCGGCAAGCTCCTGCACCATCAGGGCGGCAAGTTTGGCCGCATAGAGAGTGATGTTGGGGTCGGTGCCACGTTCGTAGCGGAATGAGGAGTCGGTCTGCAAACCGTGACGACGCGCTGTTTTTCGCACGGATGTAGGGTTGAAGTAAGCGCTCTCGATAAACACATCGGTAGTGTCCATTGTCACACCCGAATCCTTTCCGCCAAACACACCTGCAATGCACATGGGTTCTTTTTCAGAACAGATCATGAGATCGGCAGCCGAAAGCTTGTGCTCAACGTCGTCAAGAGTCACGAACGGCGTTCCTTCCGCACATTTCTTCACGATTATCTTTTCGCCGGCAATCTTGTTCAAGTCAAAGCAATGAAGCGGCTGACCTATGGAGTGAAGAATGAAGTTGGTGATATCGACCACCACATTGATTGGGCGGAGGCCAATGGCTTCGAGGCGCTGTTTAAGCCAGTCGGGGCTCTCGGTCACTTTCACACCGCGGATGGTGATACCGGTGTAGCGCGGACAGGCTTCATAATCATCCACCTGCACGCTCACCGCACCTTCGGCCTGATCGACCTTGAAAGCATCGACCGACGGACGCTTGAGCTCCAGAGGAGTAGAATGTTGTGAAGCCCAGGCCACGAGATCGCGTGCCACTCCGTAATGAGAGGCTGCATCGATACGGTTGGGGGTAAGATCAACCTCAAGCACATAATCGGAAGTCAGACCGAAATACTCAGCGGCAGGCGTGCCGGGTTTCACATCCTCGGCAATAACTATTATGCCGTCATGGCTTGAGCCTACGCCAATCTCATCTTCGGCGCATATCATGCCGAAGGATTCAACGCCGCGTATTTTGGATTTCTTGATTTTGAATTCTTTGTCGCCATCGTAGAGCGTTGTGCCGACAGTGGCCACAACAACCGTCTGTCCGGCTGCCACGTTGGGAGCGCCACACACAATCTGAGTGGCCTGTCCGTCGCCAAGGTCAACAGTTGTCACGTGAAGATGGTCGCTGTCAGGATGTTCCACGCAGGTGAGCACCTTACCTATCACAAGGCCGCGGAGGCCGCCGCGAATGCTTTCCACTTCCTCAACCGAGCCGGTTTCCAGACCTATGGAGGTGAGGGCAGCGGCAAGTTCGTCGGGAGTCAGCTTTATGTCGGCATAGTCCTTGAGCCAATTATATGAAATGTTCATTGCAAATGTATGAGGTATATGTTAATTTATCAACCGCAATAAGCAACCGCCTGAATAGCTGCAGCTTACACGAGCATCAACCAACAAACTCACCCGCAGAAGCCACAGCCGAGGCGGCGTTCCACAGGTAATCTGTCGGACAGGATGCACTTTTCAGGATGCAAATTTACACATTTTCATACATTACCGGAAATTTTGGCTCATTTTTTCCAACATCCAGAAACTGTTTAAATTTATTCAAAAAAAATGTTATAATGGTTCCTTTCAGGAATTTTAAGCGTCTTTTCAGCTGTTTCAGCCAAGTTTCATCAGTCACGATGCCCGCATCGCTCCTTTTTCAACTTGCTGAAACACCCCGAAAATCCATCTCAAAATTCTCTGAAAATAAATTTAAACAGTTTCTTAGAAACCTATACGTAGTCCGGCCTTTGCAATACCTTGGATGCCGTACCCCACTTCGGCAAATACTCCGATGTTGCGGGTCAAATCGGCCTCTATACCGATTGGCGATACCTGAAAGCCTATATGAGTGCGGTTATAAGAATCTTCCCACGACGGTGTATAATATTCAACAAGCGCACCTACCCCCACATGGGAATAGAGACGAAAAGCCGATTGGGAGAGCCACTCGTAACGGGCATTGGCCATAAGGCCGTGCCACGTCACCTTTCCGTAACGTCCGTCCACAGCATGGTCGGAGTCGGCGGTGGAAAAGGTATAGCTCAACCCGACCCACAGATGGGTGGAGAACCGATGGTCGATAGTGGCATTAATTGCACCCCAGGTGTTGTTCATGCCGCTCCAATGATCGTGATAGGCCGCAATATGGCTCATTGCCGGCGATGCACCATAGCTCACGCTCACCTCAGTGTTGCGTGCGGAAGCCGTAATTCCGGCCAATGCCACGGCCAGTATCAAAAACAGTTTTCTTTTCATATCCGGAAGATGTTTAGTAAAAGCGTCTCAAAAAATTCAGTGGCCTGCTCCGTAAATGTTTATTTTCACGAGCCACTAAGAGTGTGTTACTTTAAATTTAAACATCTGACACGAAAAGTTGGTTTACAACGCCTTCACCGCTGCATCATAACCGGCAAGCGTACCGGCTTTCACTACTTTCTTAACCGCTTTCCTGTCAAAATCGGCACCAAAGTATTCCCACATAGGCTTCAGTTTGGCAAGCAATTGGAGCGGGCCGCCGGAGAGACGTGTGTCATACTCCTCACGCAAGCGTTCATGGAGCTGCAGTGTCATCTCCCGTCTTTTTTTCACGGGCCACTCCTCCCCTTCATACCATTCGGCAGCGAGCGATGGGCGGCACAGCAATCCTCGCCCCGTCATCACCCCGTGCAATCCGGGGAAACGGCCTCGCAGTTCATCAATGTCGGAGGGCGAGTGAATCTCGCCATTGAATATCACTTTATGAGCCAACGCCTGTGCAATTTCGGCAAACGCGGCCATATCCAGTTCTCCGCGATACTGCTGCGCGGCAGTGCGCGGATGGACTGTAACGAACCGTAAAGGCATTGCATTCACCCGTTCCACTGCCAATTGCCATTCGGCCGAATCCCTCACTCCCACCCTCATTTTAACGGAAAAATCCACATCGCTCTTCCATCGGTCCATCTCCAGGGCAATTTCGCTCAAGCACTCCGGGCGCAGAAGCAATCCGGCACCGCGGCCTCGCTTAACCTGAGGAGGAAAGGGACATCCGAGATTCAGGTCAATGCGTCGGTGTCCGTGTTCTACCAGTGTGTCAACTGCCACCCTGAACTCATCGGCATCGCGGCAAATCACCTGGGGAGTTACCCGGACCTGAAGGCCGAGGGCAGCATCGGCATCGCGCAGGTCACGACCGCGCACTTTGCCCTTCTCCACTCTCACAAAGGGAGTAAAATATTCCATTTCCGCGACCGAGCCATCGCAGTGACCGTACAACTCGGCATGTGCCCGGCGAAAGGGATGCTCCGTAAAACCTTGAAGCGGAGCTGCATAAATGCGAAACTCCTCATCTCTCGTAATTTTCATTCCGCAAATTTAACGGTTTTGGATTGAACCACCGGGGGGCCTACGACATTTTTTAATAATGAAGCGGGAAATTTGCCAGTCTCGGCGCAAGTGATTAATTTTGCAACGTGAAAGGGCCCGGAGTTGCCCGTTTTCATTAGCTTGCTATTTCAATCACACTCTAACTATATGGATATCAAAACCCTGAATTCGGCAGCCGACAACATTCGCGTCCTTGCCGCCTCAATGGTGGAAAAGGCAAAATCGGGACATCCCGGTGGCGCGATGGGTGGTGCCGACTTTATCAATGTGCTCTACTCCCGTTACTTAGTTACTGATCCCGAAGAGCCCACATGGCCCTGGCGCGACCGCATGTTTCTTGATCCCGGCCACATGTCGCCGATGCTCTACTCGGTGCTCGCTCTCAGCGGGTTCTATACAATGGATGAGTTGCAGCAGTTCCGTCAGTGGGGTAGCGTCACACCCGGTCACCCCGAGCTTGATCCTTCGCGCGGAGTCGAGAACTCGTCCGGACCATTGGGACAGGGCCACGTGATGGCAGTTGGTTGCGCCATTGCCGAACGATTCTTCGTAGCCCGTTTCGGAGAGGCTTTCGCCCACAAAACCTACGCGTTCATCTCGGACGGTGGCATTCAGGAAGAAATATCCCAAGGCGCAGGTCGCATAGCCGGATTCCTGGGCCTCAGCAACCTGATCATGTTCTATGACAGCAACGCAGTTCAGCTTTCCACAATGGTCGATGCCGTCGACACTGAGGATGTGGCTGCAAAATACCGCGCTTGGAACTGGAACACAATCGAGGTTGACGGTTCGGATCCCGAAGCGCTTTCCAAGGCTCTTGAAGCGGCTATAGCCGAAACAGAGCGTCCTACAATTATAATAGGCAACACCATAATGGGTCGCGGCTGCGTCACCGCCTCAGGCGAGAACTTCGAAGGCCAGTGCTCGACCCACGGACAGCCCCTGAGCAAGAGCGGCGCCGACATCACCGCTACCATTCGCAATCTCGGCGGCGATCCCGAAAATCCATGGGTGATACGCCCCGAAGTGAAGCAGCTCTACGCCGACCGTCGCGAACAATTGAAAGAGATTGTGGCTGCCCGCCGCAAAGCAATTGCCGAGTGGGAAGCAGCCAATCCCGAAGCGGCAGCGCGCCTGAAATCATATCTCGACGGCAAGCTCCCCGAGATAGACTATTCAGCGATAGTACACAAGGCCAATGTTGCCACGCGCACCGCCTCGGCCGATGTGCTCAAAGTGCTTTCAGAAAAGGTTGGCAACATGATTGTTTCGAGTGCCGACCTTGCCAACAGTGACAAGACCGACGCCTTCCTTGCCCATACCCATGCACTCACCCACGGCGACTTTTCCGGCGCATTCCTCCATGCAGGCGTATCGGAGCTCACCATGGCAGCCATCATGAACGGTATAGTCCTCCACGGTGGTATGCTGGCAGCCTGCGGCACATTCTTCGTGTTCTCCGATTATATGAAACCGGCCATACGTATGGCAGCCCTCCAGGAACTTCCCGTGAAATATGTTTGGACCCACGACGCATTCCGCGTTGGCGAGGATGGCCCCACTCATCAACCGGTGGAACAAGAAGCCCAGATACGTTTGCTTGAAGAGCTGCGCAATCTATCGGGCCATCGCTCCATGCTCGTGCTCCGTCCTGCCGACGCAGCCGAAGCGACCGTTTGCTGGGAAATGGCCATGAACAATACCCAGACTCCCACCGGCCTCATCTTCACCCGCCAGGATGTACCCGACCTCCCCTCCACCACCGGCAACCGTTACGAGGAAGCTCTCGGAGCACGCCGAGGCGGTTACGTGGTAATGGACGCACCCGGCGCACAGGTTACCCTTGTGGGTAACGGATCGGAAGTGGCTCTGCTCTGCGACGTGGCCGTGCTTCTCGAAGCAGAAGGCATCAAGGCCACCGTGGTGTCTGTTCCTTCACTCGGCCTGTTCCTTGATCAGGATGAAGAATACCGCATGAGCGTCATTCCGCCCCACATGCCCACCTTCGGTCTCACCGCCGGTCTGCCATCCACTCTTCGTCCAGTCGTTGGCTCCCAAGGCTTCATCTATGGATTGAACCATTTCGGTGCATCCGCCCCCTACAAGGTGCTTGACGAGAAATTCGGCTTCACACCTCAGGCAGTGCTCGAGCAGGTGAAACAATACCTCGGACAATAATCAATCCGCAACCCAACACCATACCGGAGCCGGCGCCAGCAATGTGCGTCGGCTTCGTTTGTTTGATAAGAGTATGTTTGAATTTAAATGGGTTTAACACAGAGAGGAATATTCGGAAAAAATGCGTAAATTTGCAATTGTGAATCACGAAATTATTACCGGTACGGAGCGTCGACCCACGCTTTATCTTCTTCCGGTGCCGATGAGCGACGCAGCTCCGGCATCTGTGATGCCCGTACAAAACATCGAGATAGCCCGACATACCAAGCATTTTATAGTTGAAAACATCCGGTCGGCCCGACGTTTTCTCAAACGATGCGACCCGTCCATCGACATTGCCACCCTCACCTTCAGTGTGCTTGACGAGCACACCGATCCTGCCGATGTGGACGCAATGCTGCAACCGCTGGCCGACGGCGAGGATATAGCCGTGGTGTCAGAAGCGGGCTGTCCTGCGGTGGCCGACCCCGGCGCACTTGCCGTTGATGCGGCGTTGCGCAAAGGATACGCGGTGGAACCGCTTATCGGGCCGTCCAGCATCCTGCTGTCACTTATGGCGTCAGGATTCAACGGCCAAAAGTTTGCCTTCGAAGGCTATCTTCCCCATGAAGCATCAGCCCGTCAGCGCAGACTAAGCGAAATGACGCGCCGAATTGAGCGTGAGGGACAAACCCAGATATTCATAGAAACTCCTTACCGCAATAACAAACTCATTGCCGAACTGGCGCGCACACTTCCCTCCAGGCTGCAACTGTGCGTGTGTGCAGATCTCACAGGTCCGGCGCAGCGCATAGAGCGCCACACATTAGCGGAATGGGGGCGAGCCAAGTATAATTTCGATAAAATCCCAACAATTTTTCTCCTCTATAAATAAATCACATTCGGTCAATGGCAAAACTAAAATTCTCACCACGCCAAAACAGCAAGCGCGATGCTTTCTACATGACCGGCAATCTGTTTGACCTCGACCCGACTGACAGCGAACCGACTCCCGGCCCTCGGCATCAACCCGCCAGTGGCAACCTTGATCTGGAGTCCGAGATTCACCCCTCCATTGCCAATTTCGTGATGAACTCGCGGAAAACGGCACCACGCGAAAGCCTCTCACCCCGGTCCGATCTCGAACTTGAACTGACATCGCAAACTGAAACTCTCAATTTCATTACTTTCGGAAGCGGCAGCAGCGGCAACTGCGCCTATCTTGGCACACGCACCGAGGGAATCCTTATCGATGCCGGTGTGCATGCCGACACGGTCAAGGAGCAGCTGCGCATCCACGGACTGTCCACCCGAAACATAAAGGGGATTATCCTCACTCATGACCACACGGATCATGTAAAGTACGTGTACCCCCTCATCAAGAAACGCACCGATATTGGCATCTACTGCACCCCGAAAACGCTTTCCGGGATGCTGCGCCGCCACAGTATTTCCCGTCGCATAAAGGATTATCATCGCCCAATATATAAAGAATTCGAATTCTCATTGGGTCCGTTCCGGATAACCCCTTTCGATGTGAGCCACGATGGCACAGACAATGTTGGCTACTACATTGAATTTTCAGGAGGCACGACCATGGCGGTGGCTACCGACCTGGGATGCATCACTCCGCGAGTGGATCATTACATGCGCCTGGCAAATCATATAGTGATAGAAAGCAACTATGACGCCCGCATGCTTGCCAACGGTCCTTACCCTATGCATCTCAAGGCTCGCATCGCCGCCGACAACGGCCATCTTGACAACACCGTCACAGCCTCATTCTTAGCCTCGATAGCCTCGGAAAAGCTGCGCTCAGTGTACCTGTGCCACCTCAGCCAGGACAACAATCTCCCCGAGCTTGCAGTGGAAACCTCGCTCCGTGCTTTGGCTGAAGCCGGATTCACTCAGGTGGGAGATGCCACCGGCTCCATTGAATCGCGGGCATGCCCCCTCCAACTCACAGCATTGCCCCGCACCTCCACCTCCCTGCTCTTCACCCTCCGATAGCACCCCGCCTAAAGCATCGGCTCCTCACAACCAATGAAACAAAAAGGAGCGATAAGGTGTCGACAGTAACACGACATCTTATCGCTCCAAAAACTTCATCCGGCGCAGGAATCTTGGTTAATAATAATAGCCACCTTTCCCATCACACGCAGGGCATTTGCCATGGCTGCACCCTCCGCAGCGACCATTTCGCGTATAAGCGTTAAGTCCCGTACCGCCACACAGTTTGCACGATCCGGTGCCACGGCAACTTGAACATGTAGCCCAGTCACGAGAGGATGAAGAGTAACCGCCTGAGTAGCCGCCGGTTGCTCCGTTATAGGAGCCACCACTGTTGGCGTACTGACAGGCAGGCTCACTGCCATCACCAATGTATTGATATTCATAGGTAAGTTGCATGGTCATCCCCATCATGGTACTCTGTTGAATTTCACGAACCCGCGTACGATCCGCCGAAACAAGGATCCCGACAGTACTTAATGCCGGATTACCCGATGACGTTGGGTAATACTGACGCGAGCCATCTGAATTGGTAGCTTGGTATGAGAACTTTTCACCCGTCATCGTAACGATATAACCATCGTAAAAGGTCAGGTACATAGCCATCTTACCGGGAATAGCTTGAGGCCCCATGCTGGACATGCAGCTAAATGCCGCATAACTTTTAACTACCTGGGCACTTAAGCCCGAAAACATTACGGATATAAGCACAAATGCCAATCCTATAGACATTCTCCTCATAGGTAACTTCTAAAAAATGAATAGACTGAGAAATAGCTTACAGTTTGTAGGTAGAAACGACAGGGGCACCGAATGAAATCGGCGAATGAGCCTCCTTCCATCTGATTTCAAGATTATCCCAACTATGAGAAGTATTGTAAAGTTCTATTGTTCCGGCGACTTCATTACCCTCTACCGTAACCAGTTCATTCTGATCCAAAGTAAAGGAAACCGGGGTTCCTATGACGGCACCCGACACTGAAACTTCCACCATGGTGATTACACCTATGTCGGAAACCGTCACCTGGTAGTAGTGATAATATGGAGCACCGTTACCCTTATAATTTATTACTTCATCGGTTTTCTGCGCGTTCACTTCCGAATAGAGCACATTGTCCCTGACCAGCATCCATGTTCCGGCCAATTGATCGGCATTTACAAGTGAAGGTGTTTCTATGGCAGAGTCGCCACTGTCGGGCTCGTCATCTCCACATGAAGCCAAACTCATTGATACGGCAACCACCATGAGGACTCCAATGATGTTGCTGACATAGCGTTTAACACTGTTTTCGTTTACTTTTTCTAACATAATTGATTTATTTTAATATTGGGGGAAAATTATTACTGAGTATGTTTTGGGGATGGATTCAAAAAACCGGTTTCTCATTGACCTGCCTGGTTACGCTCCACCCTGCGGACTACCATGATACTCAATCCGTACAAGCCGTAGATTGGGAAGGAGACCAATACTAATGTAAGTATGTCGGGAGGCGTGATGATAGCTGCAACTATCATTATGATGATAAAAGCATGAGCGCGATAGGCCATCAAGGTCTTTGAGGTAACAATCCGCATTTTAGCAAGCAGGTATGATATGACGGGTAACTGAAACATTATCCCCATAAGGAATGTAAGCGTGGAAAAAGTCGACACGTATGAATCAAGGGTGATGACATTCGCTATTTCATCATCCACATGATATGTAGTGAGGTATCTGAATGAAATTGGGAAAAGCACAAAGTAGCTCATCAACACCCCTGCTACGAATAGCCCATATACCGTGGCGGTTATCACCCTTGAATAGCGTCGTTCATTTTCATATAAACCGGGCAAGATGAATTTCAACAACTCATAGATGATGTATGGCGAAGCACATAATAACGCCAAGACACACGACACGTTGATGTGCGTCATCAATTGTGCCGAAACCTCAGTGTTGATCAGTTTCACATCATAATCGCCGAACTGAAAATCAACTCCCATGGCATCAAGTAGCCACTCTACAATTTCAAACGTAAAAAAATGACCGCTGCGCGGAGCCAACAATATACCAAATGTCTGTTCCTTTAGATAAAATATCACACAGCCCAGCATGAATACCACGATACATATCCTTACAAGCATCTTGCGGAGCACCTCCAGATGTCCGTCAAACGTCAGCTCTGCATCCGGACGCACGCCGTCACTTACTTTCATTCGTAAGGCGCTCTATAGTATCTTTTACTTCCTTGGCATCGGCTCGCCGCTTCACCTCTTCGTCCACCCGTCGGTTAAGCTCCTCCTCTGTAGGTTGATTCAGCCCTTCCTTGAAACTCCTTACCCCCTTTCCGAGGCCATTGAGAAGCTCCGGCAATTTCTTTCCGCCAAACAGCAAGAGCACCATAGCGGCAATCAGTATGATTTCCGTGGTTCCTATCAAACAAACTATCATTTTTCTTCAACTAAAAAAATTTCACATGTATCAAAGTCAATTTCCCATCGGCCCGAATCAGATTGCGTCCAAGCATATTTTTCGCCCATTCGGTCCCACCATTGCTGAAAACGAGCCGTTGTTCTGCCCATATCTTCAACCACTCGGTCATATATCTCAGTTTTTTCAGGGGTGAGAATACCGAACAACTCAATCAATCCGTTTCTACGTTCGTAAATCCGTCTTATTTCATCCCGCTCTGACTTAGTGACAGCTCCTACTTTAGTTTTCATAACTCTTTTATTATTGTATATGGATCCAAATAATTTAATTCCGGTATAAACTTGTTCACAACCAGATCCGGTCTTTTCGCATTCACCATCGCCAAAACCGACGCCGACGCTTCGCGCTCGAGATGTGACAAGTAGCACTGCTGCCACCCCGGCGTATTTACTTCATGAGTCAACTTGGCATTGAGCCATGTGCATCGCTTGCAATGATAGGCGTCGCATATTTTACATATCGGCGCGTGGTCTCTGTGGAACAGCACAAGGTTATGCCCGCCATAACCATTGTCTACGCTACCGCAGCAAAATTCTTCCCTACCAAACAGCCCTACACATGGATAGAAGTCGCCGCGTAATGAAACTGCTATTGATTCGCACCCCGCGTTGCAGTTGTTCATCTCATCAAGAAGCAGACGGTCAGTGATAATGTTGAGATGCACCAAGGCGTCATCAGCGTAGCAATCCGCAACGAATGATGCCATTGTGTTTAAGAATTCACGATACACCTCGACATCTTCTTTTCTGAAATCATGGATATCAGTGATCACAATATTGACCTTGCTAGCCCTCAACAAGAGCTTTTTGAGCTTATCGGAAGAAGCAACCAGTGTGCTGAAGCGGCTTCGCACAATGTAAATTTTATTATCCGCTTCTTCTATCGGACTGAAATCCTCGCAAACCACGATGTCAGCGTCACAAAGTTTCGAAGTCCCACCAATGTCGGCCGGCATTATCTTCACGTGGTCCACAGTCTCAAGCACCTTTTCAATCTCATCTGTAACTTCTCCGCATGGATACACTATTTGGATTGACAGATTCTCTTTCATGGCCCATACAACGGCCTTTGAGAGCACACCGGCATCAATCAGTTCGCCATCGGTGTCTGAGTCGTTTTCAAAGTGGCAAAACGACCCGCAGTCCGAGGACAGAGGTATTGTTATATATTTCAGCATACCGGTATCTTCGCTTTTTTGCCTTTGTCGGTTTCCGAATTTTCCGTACCGGACATTGACAGTTTATGAAACAGTTTATTCCAATAATAATTGTTTGCTCGCACACGCGCCTTGTGCATCTTGCATATTGCCGTAGAGCGTTGATAGATGGTCGGCGTGTCAGCTGCATCATAATTTTCGCCCTGACACCAGGCACACCCACTGGCAACTTCACATTCCACACATTCACGCGGTGATTGCGACAACCGGTCCAGGGCTATGAAGGGCCGTAACAGATTCCAGTCTATACCATTTTCCACATCTCCCACCACAATAGGCCGCTTGCTCCGCAGCGAGTAGGCAGCAAAACGTGTACAGGGATAGAATTTTCCCGCTGCATCTACAGCAAGCATACGCCCTGCTCCACACCAATTTTGGTTATCTCCTACCGGATCCAGAGGTTTTCCAATGCTCTCGGAGAAAAACGAGCATGCGAAATCACGGTAATAATCGCCATCGATTATTTTATCGGCTAATGCAATCAACTGTTCTTCAAACAGAGCATCGTCACCCTCTTTCCAAACATTCTCAAACACCACATTTATATTCACTTCCTTTATCCCTAATGAATACAAATGCATCACACTCTCCGATATATATGGGATATCCGCACTGCTAATTGTCACCTTGGTTGCACCATCCGGAAACTGGCTCAGCCACAATGGGATATTCCTGACCACATCATCGTAGCTTCCTTTCTCCTTGCCTGTGCCTTTCCATATACGGTTCAAATCGTGTTTCCGCTTGGTTCCGTCTATGGTAACGCCTATAGAAAGATGGTCGCGGTTTTTCATTATAAAACGCTGGACTTTTTCGTTGTCATAATTAATCCCGTTTGTTGAGAACGAAAAGCGGTATGAGTCAAACCACCTGTGATCCAACCTAAACATTTCAGTCTTGATATAATCACAGATTCTGTCAATAAGATCAATTTCAAGAAACGGCTCTCCTCCGATAAAATCCCATACCACGGAATCCTCATTGAAATCATCCGGATTACCGAGCACGTAGTCAATGGCAGCCTTGGCCGTCGGCCAGCTCATGCGTTCCGTTTCATTTTTTCCCACGAGATAGCAATACTTGCAGGCGAGTTGGCAGTCCTTGGTCACTATAAAAGTGATGTATTTGGTCCGTCCCTCTTCCCAAGAGTCGGACTGCGCCTTTATTTCATTAGCCATATACTGACACTCATTTCCCGACTATGTGGAACTGATTAATCCACATAGTCGGAGTAACATCATCTACTGCCATACTTGCATTTCCCGTAGCATCCTGTCTTGCAGCTTGAAAGGCACGCACTTTTGCATCCCGAGCTGCACGATGCAGGAGCATAAGCCATATTTGCCCGGCATGTATCGCCACATGAGGTTGTGCAGGTTGAACTGCAACCCGAACATCCCCCCGACGATGACCCGCCCCCTCCTCCGGAAGGCTCATCATCCGGATCACAAGAAGTTAAGATTCCCGGCATGGCAATGACGGCTGCAATCGGCACCATGGTGGAGGCTGCACTCTTAAAAAACTGTCGACGTGTAAGCAGCTCATCTTTCTGTGTTTGTTTCATATTTTTCAAAAGGCCCTATAGACTCCCCTGATTGCGGCCAATGCGTTATAAAAAAAGCGTGAGAGTCTGTACTTGCTGCTCGTTCCACGACTTGAGGCTCTCGCATTGCCCGATTGGTTGAACGAGCAACTTGCAGAGGCCTCACGCAAATATGTATAATCAGCACATCGATCTGCTTCTCACAAACAGAAATCGACATGATATTACATATCCACAAGGCATCTACCGCTGCTTCATTCTTGACCAATCAAAGAAATTTGCGAGATTTCAAGTCGTCAAGAAAGAACGTTAGGTAAACGCTTTTCATTATGTCTGCATACCCACCCACATACCCGTTAAGGGCCCTGCAAGCGATATACGCTCACAAATGTACAACTTTTTTATTTGCATACAAAATTAATCCCAACATTTACCCGCTTGCCCGGCTAATTACATTAAAAACTTTGTAGATCTTTGAATTAGCCAATTAAAAGCCTCATTAATAAAGATCCAACAGTTCTCAAAGAGAATCAGCCACTTAGTCTGGCACCAAACAGCTGCCCTCCATTTTTACGCCCCAAAAAACGTTTTTACTAAATCCTTATTAAACTTAAAGCGGGCGCATCCATCTCCGGACGCGCCCGCTTCTCTATAATGAGGGTGTTTTGCTTTTAGCTATATGCTAACTGTAGCTGAGGTTATTTTCCACCAATCACCTTTTCAATGCGGGTGGAACCATCGCTCATCTTGCTTACCTTGATATAAACCTGACCGGAGGGTGCGGATGGAGCGGGTATTTCTACACCGGCAGTGTTGAAATAGCGCACTTCCACCACTTCAAGGCCATCAGCATCAAGATTGCCTATACCGGATGTTGCAGCGGCTTGCAGCACATACTGCTTAACATTGTCGCCACATGATGCCGTCATGGTCACAGCACCGCTGTAAGGTTTGGTGAAGTAGGCAGTATTGCCCGCTATTGCAATGGCATCGCAATCCGCGCTCCAGATTACGGATGGTGTACCTCCGAGATAGATCTCTCGGGTCACTTTGTCGGCCGTATCATTTTCGCTAAGCACCAACTCAGCAGCATGGAACAATGCCACGGGATGTTCAGCGAATTCCTTCACCAGAGGATGAGTGTAATCGTCGGGTGATGTGAAACCTTCGCCAAGATCAAGCGCAGCCAGCTCTACACGACTAATCTTCTTAGCTGTAATGATTGCGTCATTGTCACAGTTGTTGATGTCGAGATAGTAAGTATTGGACATGGAGTTTCCATCGGCCCAAAGTTTGCCATTGTCAGTATTGACGCCAACGATAGAACCGCAGCTGTCGGCCGGGGCTGAAATCTTACCGGCATTATAACAATTAGCAAAGGATGTCTTGGCTTTAACAGGGGTTCCAACGAGGCCGCCTACCTGGGACAAGCCCACTACTTCACCGACATTGTAGCAATCGATGAACGAGGCGCCACCTTGACCTGCGAGACCTCCAACGGAGTAAGCAGCCGTGACTTTAGCGCTTTGCTCCTCACTGGTGGATGCGATGCGGCCTGAGTTCCAGCAGCCTCTTACAACCGCGCCGGTGGGTGCACCCCAGGCAATCAGACCCGCGGCACGCTGAGCTTTGGCTGTCACATTACCCGTGTTGTAGCAATTGATCATTTCAGGACCGGTTCCGGCAAAACCTGATGTTATACCACCCAGCATCTGGTTACCCTCGATGTCGGCAGTGTTATAGCAGCGAGTGAGGATTGTGCGGCCCATGACATAACCGCAAATACCGCCGCCTTGATTTCCGTCGGCAACAATCAATCCTTCATTCCAGCAATCGGTTATTTCCACAGCTGTGGTGTCAACAGGCGTGCCTGCATAGTAGCCCACGATACCTGCGGCATACACATTCTTGTTGGAGATAATGGTGCCTTCGTTGTGGCAGCGCGTTATCTTGGACGAAGGAGTGTATTGCATGAGCAGTCCTGCGGTGGGGCTCGACGACATGGCCGTTGTGGATTCTGATGTAATATCACCGGTGTTCACACAGTCTGTCATGATAAACTTGGCTGTGGCGGCAGTGGTTGAAGTGAGTGCGCAAGCCACAAAGCCCGCTACCTTGCCACCGGCAGTGATTGAAGTGGCGTTCTGACAGTTGGTGAAATAGAAACCGCTGTCGTTCTTGTTACCTTGAATGTTGCCTGCAAAGCCGGCCACATTGGTGGTGAAAGTGGTGTTGGCAAGATTGATCTGTCCGTCGCTGACGCAATCCTCAAAGGTTGCCGGACCACAGTTGGCCACGAATCCACCAACATATATAGCAGTGGCTTTAGTTGCCGCAGTGGTTTGTTCTATGGTTCCTTCAAACGCACAGTCTTTATATGTGACACGACCTGATGCGATTGACACGCCTACCAATCCACCCACATAAGTGCCGGAGCTGGTGATCTTGCCTGCAAACTTCACATTCTCAAGCATGGCGTTACCATAGGCATAGCCAACCACACCTGCTGCATATTGCTTGGTGGAATTCACTTCCATGCGGCTCTCGATATTGGAGAGCTTTCCGTAGAGCTTATCCACAAGAGGTGCCGCATAGGTGTATGTACCGTTCACAACCCCCTCCAATGCAAGGTTCTTTATCACACCTTCGGCGTCAAGTGTGCCCACAAGAGCGCAGCTTTGGTTGGCCACGGATGTGATGGCTAGGTTTTTCAACGTGTGTCCGGCACCATCAAGGGTTCCCTTGAAGGTGGCGACTCCATTGGAGCCAAGACGTTTGATGGCAACATCATTGAAGTCTATATCACCGGCAATCTTCACAAACATTCCGGCAAGATCATCGGCCGCTTTGTCCATGTAAGCCGAAAGTGCGTTCCAATCATCAGCAGTCGAGATGATGAAGGGAGAGGCCTCGGTGCCTTCGCCGGCCAACGGATTGACAGGCTTGGCCTGGAGAAGAATAGGACGGCGAACGCCTGCCTCGTTTACAGCCACCAGTGTGTCGGTTACCACATCATCCACAACGGAGGGAGCCTGCAATGTAGAACCGGAGATTTTGAACACCGATCCATCCTTCAAGCTCCACTTAGCTGAAGAGGACAGGGATGCATTGACAAGAAGATTTGACACCGAATTGCCTTCGGGAATGTCGAGAATCACTTTGCGGGCCGCTTTCACTTTCACCTCATCAGCAAAAAGCTTCAGCGCTGGATACATACCTGCAGTGTAATCCCATTCTGCCGCATCCAACCCCTCGAGGACCTTCCCGGCAGTGAGAGTTGCAGTGGATTCACCGTTCATCCCTTCCACATCGCTGTTTGCGGCTGCCTTGAGACCGATGGTCTGCGCATCAAAATAAACATTGCTTATAGACTTGGTTCCTTTGAGGCCGGCAATTGCACCGAGTGTGGCCTGATTGCCACAGTATACGTTGCCCACATTCAAGCATGAAACCACATCATCGTTACCGCTTCCGGCAGCGCTGGTTCCTTCAAGCGCGGCAGTAATACCGCCGGCATTGTTCTTTTCGGCCCATACGGTACCGTAGTTGGCACAATTACGATAGATCGCACCACCGGAGCCACCGGATATACCGCCCACACGCTGAAGCTGGGTGGAATAATTGGTTACGAGCAGAATTGCACGGATGTCGCCTGTGTTCACGCAATTTTCAATGGTACCTGCGCAAGATCCGGCAATACCACCGGCATTGGCGTAACCGGTTGTGATGTTACCGGCGTTGTAACAACCTGACACCACCGAGCCTTTGTTCATCTGTCCAACGATACCGCCTACCCAGCAAGAGTAACCGAGCACATCCGCATAATTGCGGCAGTTTTCAACACGACCATCAAGTGTACCAACTATAGCTGCACACTGGGCATACATTTCAAGCTGCGATCCGGCACCGATGGTGAGATTTTTAACAACGCCATCCACACCTACACGACCGAACAGACCAGAGATGCCACGACAGCCTGTGGTGTTGAGCGTACCTGTCTTGCCATCTTGACGAGGAGTGGTCCAAGCAAGGCGTCCGGCCACAGTAAGGTTTTCAATTGTGTGACCGTCACCATCAAACACACCCTGGAACGCAATGGAGGCAGCACTGGCCGAGTTGTCGGCGTCAATGCCGAGGAAACGGGTGTCATGCTCCATGTCAATGTCGTTGGCAAGTTTGAAATATATTCCGGGGAAGGTCTGACGCTTGTTTGTGGTGGCCTCGGAGAGGGTAATGAGATCCTCCTTGGTCTTAATGAGAAGCGGACTTTCTTCTGTACCGTCGCCCTCAAATGGGATAGGAGCCACACTCATGTAGCGATAGGTCTGCACGTTGCCATTGCAAATATAGAGAGTATCCATGCCGAATTCCTCACCAATTTCAATCTGATTGTTGACAATGGCAGCATAATGGCCTTGCTTGTAAAGCGCTCCGTTTTTCAAGAAATAGAACTGAGTGGAGCCGAGAGCCGTAATCGGAGTGTTGGAGGAGAATTTCTTATATGAATCAGAAGGCTTCATATCCACAGCCGAAGCACTGTATTTCGAGCCTTCGCTCTCTGCCAGAGCTTTCACACGAGGATATGCGCCGGCAGTGAAGGTCCATTCGGAAGAGCTGAAGCCCTTGGGACCTGAGGCTGAGGTGAGTTCGGAGGTGAGAGCACCGAAACGTGTGGAGTAGAAATTGGTGACCTGTGAGTCATAATATATATTCTCAAGTTCGGGATTCAATCCTTCGGCAATGGCACCTACCACTTCAGCGCAATTCTGACGGTTGTACTGATATGTTTCAGCTTCAACCAACGCGGAGGTGTAGGAGGTGCGCACAGCGGGAACCACTCCCAGTGAGTTGGCTTTTATCTGACCAACTATTCCTCCGGTAAGCCGCGAATAGCAATGAACCACACCTGCGGAATAGCAGTCGCGGATTTCACCGGTAAGCACACCGGCCACACCGCCAACACACGACTGACTGTTGTAACCGCGGATGACGCCGTTGGAGAATGAATTGCTCAGTGTGCAAACCTGTACCATACCGGCCACGCCGCCAAGATACTGAACAGCATCAATGGCCTTATAACTCACATAGCCTGTGAATTCAAGATTTTTTGAATCGCCGGATAGGATGTTACCGGCCACACCGCCTGCGGGTGCGCTTGATCCGGTGAGATAGATCGATGCATTGGCCGAGCAGTCGCTGATGCCACCATGTACCTCGCCTACAACACCGCCTACATAACCGCCACCTTCAACGTAACCGTCGGTAACATGGCAATCCTTAACGGACTGAAGTACAATACCTGCGACCCCACCGGCAACCGTGCGGGCCGACGTCACATTAGGAGCGTTGACAGTAACGTTTTCAACCGAGCCGTTACACCAGGCCACAAGCGCACCGGCCGAGTAATAGTCAGCGTTCATCACCGGACTCTCAAGCACAATGTTCTTCAGCACGCTGAGTGTGTCGGTATAGCCGAACAAGCCGGCAGCGAATTGCGAACCTCCGTTTACGTTCAAGCCTTTTATGGTGTGTCCTCGACCGTCAAGCTGACCAGCAAAGCGTTGATTTGTTGTGCCACCGATTGGCTCGAACTTGTAGCCACCCATATCAATGTCGGCATCCAGAGCAAAGTACTTGCCCAGGTAAGTGCGGGTGTATTCGAGATTGTAGTATTTCCCCACATATTCCGTGTCATTGTTCACCTTATCGGCAAGCAGGATAAGATCGTCGAGTGTCCTGAGCAGATAGGGGCTCTTCTCAGTTCCCTCACCTGTAAATTCCGTCACAGAGAGTTCGGGATAGGAAAATGGAGTATAAGCCTGCAACTTGGCATCGGTGAGATGTCCTGCATAGGAGTTGGCCGCCAGACAGAGCAGCGACCAGTCGGTCCATGACAGCATTGTGTTATTAGTAGCTGCGGCCGCATCTGAATTCACTATCGGACTATACTTTGTTAGGTTTCCCGCATCGTTAAATTCCACGCAGCGGATCAGAATCCAGGAGCCACTCGCATTTATCAGAGCAACTTGTGAATTTATTTCGGCCGTGCGGTCGCGTTTCAATTCCACCTCTATTTCAAGGCCGTAATTGAATACATTGCTTACTTTCAGCGTGTTCTTGCTGGTTTGCTCAATAAGCACATAATAACCAATGTCGGCGCCGGTGGAAGATTTGTAAGTCATTTGGCCGGTGGCACGCGAAAGAGACAGATTGTAATAGGCGCCAAGGAAACGGTCCTTGTTGGCACCCTCCTGCACGTATACACCCCACCAGGAATCGGAAAAATCAATGGATCCGTCGCTTCCAATGGTGCCTATAATCTGTGAATCATAATCAGGAGCGCCTGTTGGGAGCGTCACGGCAAGGTCAATCGCGCCATATGTTGCATCGACCATTATGGTCTGGCGCGGAATAGTAATGGTGCTGGTGATTTTGTCAACGCAAGCACGCACGCTCTGACGGTTCCAGAAATATTTGATTGTGACGGAGTCGCCTGTGGCATCAGGTACAATCTGCATTGTTGTACCGCCGTCGTAACTTGAGCTTGTAAGTGTGTTGTAAAGCCCTACGTAATACCCACTGACATCACTGGCAGATGCCAACGGCTTCGGCATTGACTTGAGTTTTCTCGGCGCTACCTCCGGAGCTTTGTCAAGGAAATTTCCCTGATTCAGCGTCGGGGTCCATGCAGGTGATTCCATCAAAGCAAAACTCTGCGGAGCGGTCACCGCCCGGGCGGTTGGCGCAGCTGCATATTCGCTGTTGATCATCTCCATGGCCGAAACCGTAGCGTTCTGAGCCACAGCAGTTCCCGTGGCACCGGCCGCTATGCCTAAGCCTAAAAATAATGAAGCAAGATTCTTCATAGATGATGATTGATTTGAGGAAATTTTATAATTTCATGCACCGCGCTTCCGCCGCCGTCCTCATGTTAGCGTCGGTCAGGGAGTGTTGGTCGGTACATAGAGGTAATTAATGTGTGTGTAGTGAAGTGCAAAGTGATTGCGTACTATGTGAAGAAATGGCGTTAAGTAACTATGTGTAAGTGAATAATGCACCAGATTTATCAGTTTATCACCACCTTGACAGCATTGGAGCCCTGGCGGCGTATATAGATGCCGGGGGCAAGGTTTTTCTCCGCCACTCTCACACCCTGGATATTATACCATTCCACCGGAGCTGCATTGGCGTCAGTGGCAATGCCTTGAATTTCGGAGAATGAGCCGGCTTTGATGCCGAACTCTATTTTCCGTACGCGGCATTCCGAAGTGGCATTGCCGGAGAATTGCGTAAGCTTGAACGAAACGCCGTCAAGGGCCCCGAGCCCGTAGTGAACAGTTGTGGTGGATCCTTTGGCAACAGACGGATTGGACGTACCTTCAATTGTAGATAGCGTGCGCCAGATGGCACCTCCGTCGGTTGAGTAGTACAGACGGAAAATTGCATTTTGGCTGGTGGGATTCTCAATGGTCACGGAACAGGTCTCGGCAGTTCCGTCAAAGGGCTGACAAACGAGATTGGCCCCTTTAACTGTTGCCACGTAGTTCAGTCCGAAGTCATCGCCCGACACCCGAGCCCCACCGGAGAAATCCCAATTACTGAACCGGCCTTTCACCTCAGTTGTGTCCGATGCTGTGAGAGGCATGGTAAGGAAATCCTCAAGAAGAGTTGGCACGTCATCGGTTATGACCTCAAATGTAACCCTTCCGGCATCGTCGGTCTGAATGTTCTGAATCACGAGAGGTGAGGAGGTTGTGGTCCAGGAGCGCATGGAAGGATCTGTGGCGTTGGTAATTGAGGTCACTTCACCTGAGCCGGGGAACGGGTCTCCATCGCTGTCGGTCACCGTACCTGATTCGGAAACCGAGGGCATGGCTCGGAGTAAGGTATAGTAATTATGTGTGCTCACAGCATTGATCTTATTATTTTGCCAAACGGAGGCATCAGTGGAGTCCACGCGATGCACCAGCAGCCCTTCACCGGGAAGATACTCGTCCCAGCGAGTGCGGACTCGGCTCTCAAGCAAGAAGAATTCATCAGGGATAGGAGTGTCAATGCGGCAACCGTCGGGCACGGTGCCTTCATTGAGAGGATTGATGGTGTAAGTCCCCGGCTCCATGATCACCCTTGGGGTTGCGAATCCCAGTGCATAGCGTTCATAGAGAGAGTATCCGCAGGGCGTACGGCTCATGTTGAGATACGAACCACTTGCCATCAGTGACCATTTCTGAGGATGAATCGACTGGCCACCGGTGGCATAGTCAACATCATAAAGGTCGGGAAGACCCAACACATGGCTGAACTCATGGCATATTGTGCCTATGCCGTCAAGCTGCTTGTTGGCCGGAGGACCATACAATTCTGTGGAACATGCGTAGCGACCGAAACTCACCCCGTCGAGCGATAAGCTCATAACAGTTGAGGCGTGCGGCCACAATAGATTGGGATCATTTCCTGAGAAGTTTGATCCGGCACCTGAAAAGATGAAATACACCATATCGACTTGCCGATTACCGTCGGTGTCATACACTGAATAATCCACCATGTCATCAGCAGCGCGCAACGCCGCGGTCACGAGCGACTGTGCCCCGGTGCTCTGTCTGGCGTAATACTGCGAGAAATCAATCCGTACCGGCCCTACCACATCAAACTCCGGATCGAACATGCCGTTGGAGTTCTCATAATAATAGTCGCGCACGGAACCGGGATAGGGCACCTTTGTCGGGAGCAGATTGTTGCTCATGTATCCATCGTAATCGTGCTTGTTCACCATGTCGGTGAACACTTCATGGATATCCTCACGCGAGAATGGCGCATCATTGAATTCCACAAGTATCACCAGCCCGCGAAATTTGGAGTAATCATATTTCGGGCCGAGAGCATGAAGACGCAAATTATTGTCGGCCTGACGGCGCGCCGGTGTCACCATAGGCTTAAGCTGACGTGTGGCGCGACGCGGAGTCACACCGTCGGCAGCTCGTTCGCCCGTAGGAAGCAGGTTGCCGTCAGGTCCGAGTGACGCATATTCCCACAGCCCGCTCACGGAGTTGAACACCACAGTGTTCTCATCGGTCGTAGTGGTGTAGTTAAAAAACTCATCACCGTGGAGCAAAAGAGTCACTTCTGTTCCATCCGGCTGCTTCACAAGTCGAGGAGTGGGATCAGCTATCACAGCTTTAACTGGGAGATACGAAGCCAGCCCAAGTGAAAGCGCGCCGGCATATAGTAGAATTTTTCTCATAGCGTTAAGTACTATAGTGTCATTTTGTAAATAATTTTACAATTTTTAATTTCACACAACAAATATAAAGGAAATAATGACCCCTGAAAGCATACATTATGTTAATATTTATTAATAGACTTGTTTTAGCGTCATTTTGCTAAATTTCACCCAGTCGGAATTACATTTTGCAAGCCACCAAAAGATATTGAAACAATAATTTCCCCATAACAATAAAAAGGCGTAACTTTGACCGGTTAACCTTTCATTACACAGAAACCTATGGCAACAAAAACAAAGCGCCTGCTGTCGCTCGACATTGCACGGGGACTCACCGTGGCAGGCATGATTATGGTAAACAATGGCTATGGCCATGAATTCGAAATGCTCGGCCATGCGAAATGGAACGGACTGTCGGCAAGCGACCTCGTATTTCCATTTTTTCTTTTCATAATGGGCATCTCCATTTTTCTCTCCTACTCACGCCGCGGCTTCAATCTCACCCGCGCAAATTTCGCTAAAATTGCACGAAGGACCATACTGCTCTTCGCAATCGGCATAGCCATCAACTGGCTGGACAAAATTCTTCACACCGATTTCACCACCTCCTTGGCTGAGCTCCGCTTCTGGGCCGTTATGCAGCGAATTGCCATCTGCTATTTCATTGTGTCGATATTCGCACTGACCGTCAAACACCGCTATGCACTCCCCACCGCCTTAAGTCTCCTCGTAATCTATACCTGCATATTACTTGCCGGTGGCGGGTATGTCAACGAACGCGACCAAAACATCCTCTGGATAGTCGACGAACAGATTTTCGGCTACAACCACCTGTACCATTACCAGGCGGTTGACCCCGAAGGCTTGGTGAGCACCATATCGGCCGTTTGCAACGTGCTGTTCGGATTCTACTGCGCATGGCTTATGAGCCGCAAAACCACCGTTGCCGAAAAAACCAATATCCTGTTCACCGTAGGCTCAGTGCTCGTTTTCGCGGCTTTCTTCACTCATTTTGCCCTTCCATTCAACAAGCGCATCTGGAGCCCCAGCTTCGCCTGCGCCACTTCCGGCCTGTGCGCACTCATGATAGCTCTTATGATGCAAGTTATCGATGGCAAACAGACGCGCGGAGCATGGGTCAATTTCTTCGAAGTATTCGGTATCAACGCCTTAATCCTCTACGTGTCGAGCGAGCTCATGGCAATATTTTTGGGCAAAGCCGGTGTGAACGAGATGCTGTTCGGCGCGCTCTCCGCAGCGATACCCTACGAGCACCTCGCCTCGTTGGCCTACGCCACCATCTACATGCTCCTCAACTGGGCCATAGGCTATGCCCTGTGGCGCCACCGCATCATTATCAAGCTCTAAGAGTCTGGTAGCACAGTCTTTCTAAAATGACACTATCGGATAGGGAAGCTGTGTCAAAATAGGCACAGCCTCCCTGAGCGTCGTAAAAGACAGGATAAATTAAAAATCAAGGACAGGTCTTATACATCTGCCAACATGTTTCCTATAACTATGATACCATCTCAAATCGCCTCTATCTCCACCGAGTCCATCGGCATCTTTAATAGAAGTTGATAGCCAGTAATATAGGCGGCGAGCATCTAATAATTCCTTCCCAACGATTCTGCCAGTATTCGGAAGAAAAATGTAGTTACCATTATTGGCTGAAATTTTTGAGCCAAAGACTCCATTAATTTGCAGAATCTCTACATTACGTTTTTCTATCAATTCCATTGCCTCATATCTAGTAGGCATCCTCCAGCGATTACCAAGAATACAAACGGCAGCATCATTTTCTTGCGTAAGCTTTTGTATGTTTCCATACTTTTCAGTAAGAAGTGACGGTTCTATATAGTTTGATTCATTAAACATCGTTGAAGGAGTAATTTGTCCCCACGCGAAGTAATCACCTATATC